>JBBQSM010000051.1:0-25597 GCA_038234895.1 Gemmatimonadales bacterium | reverse complement strand
GACGAAATCGGCGATCTGGGACCCCTTGCCCAGGCGAAGGTGCTCCGCGCGCTGGAAAGCGGCGAAGTGATGCGGGTTGGCGGCACCAAGTGCACGCATGTGGACGTGCGGGTGATCGCGGCGACGCACCGTTCGCTCGATGACATGGTCGCAAAGGGGACGTTCCGCGAAGACCTGCTGTACCGGTTGAAGGTGATTCCGATCGTCATGCCGCCGTTGCGGGAGCGAAAGGCGGATATTCCATTGCTCACCACGCACTTTCTCGAGCTGTTCTCCGAGCGCTACGGCATGCCGATGCGTCAGGTGGACGACGACGCACGTGCGCTGCTCATGCAGTACGATTGGCCCGGGAACGTGCGCGAGCTGCGCAACGTGATCGAGGGTTCGCTGATCATGGCGGATGGGCCGGCCATCACGGCGGCGGATCTGCCCGCACATCTCTCGACGCGACCGGCCACGTCGATGCTGCCGGCGGCGTTGCTGGAGCAGTCTGCCGACCTGCCGTTCGTGGAAGCGCGGGAACGCGCACTACGCGAGTTCGACCGGTTATTTCTCAGTGCGGCACTCGCGCGGAACGGCGGCAACATTGCGCGGACGGCGCGTTCGCTGGGATTGCACCGCCAGTCGCTGCAAAAATTGCTGGCGCGCCGTGATTTGCGGCAGACCGCGGACACCAAACGCGACCTCGAAGTCTGAGGTCGCTTCACCATCACGCGCCGTGTGCGCCTGGAGATCCTGCCGATGCAACGACTGACCATGACGAATGAAGTGCTGACGATGGTTGCGGAACGGTTCAAGGCGCTGTCGGAACCGGCGCGGCTGCAACTGTTGCACGCCATGCAGACACGTGAGCTGTCGGTCAACGAGCTCGTCGATGAGACGGGGCTTGGCCAAGCCAATGTCTCCAAGCACTTGCAAGTCTTGCACGGACTCGGCTTCGTAAAGCGTCGCAAGGAAGGATTGTTCGTGTTTTACGCACTGGCTGACCGCAGTGTGCTGAAACTGTGCGATCTGATGTGCGGACGAATCGAGGCGCAACTCGAGGCACAGAAGCGACTGCTGAGTGCCTGAGCCCACGCCTCCACCCCAATGAGGAGGCGTAGTGCAGATCGAATTCAGCGGCGCCGCGCGTGAAGTCACCGGCTCGTGTCACATCCTGCGCGTGGGTTCGCGCACGATCCTGTTGGACTGCGGACTCTTTCAAGGGCGCCGCGCCGAGAGCCGCGAGAAGAACCAAAAACTGCCGCTCCCCATCGACGAGATCGACGCCGTCATCTTGTCGCATGCGCATATCGATCATGCGGGTCGATTGCCGTATCTGGTGAATCAGGGGTTCAAGCAAACCATCTGGGCCACGGCCGCCACGCGTGATCTGTGCGCGGTGATGCTGGCGGACTCGGCGCATATCCAGGAAAAGGACGCCGACTTTTTGGAACGGCATGGTCGATCGCATGCACCCCCGCTGTACACCACGAAAGACGCTACGCGCACGCAGGAGTGCATGATCGGCGTGCCGTATCACAAGTGGTTCGAGGTGACCGACGGCGTGCGCGCGCAATACACCGACGCGGGACACATCCTGGGCTCGGCGTCGATCCTTATCGAAGCGCGCGAGGGCGGCGAGTTCAAGCGCATCGTCTTCTCGGGCGACATCGGGCGCGACGGACTGCCGATCATTCGCGATCCCGAAGCACCCAGCGGCGGCGCCGATGTGATTCTCTGCGAGTCGACGTACGGCGACCGAGATCACGAGTCGGTGGAAGGCGCGCGCGAGAATCTCGGGCGCGTGGTGCGCGAGACGGCAGCGCGCGGCGGTCGCATTCTCATTCCCGCGTTTGCGGTCGGTCGCACGCAGGAACTCGTGTACGATCTGCACGTGTTGCTGCGCGCCGGAAAGATCCCCAACATTCCGGTCATCGTCGACTCGCCGCTCGCGATCAACGCGACCGATGTGTTTGCGATGCATCCGGAGGTGTATGACCACAGCGAAGACCTTGTACGCTCGACTCCCGATCTCTTCGACTTTCCGATGGTGCGGTTCACGCGCGATGTGCGCGACTCGAAGGCGCTCAACTCGGTGCACGGTCCGATGATCATTATCGCGGCGTCGGGGATGGTGGAATCGGGGCGTATTCTGCATCACCTGCGCAACGGGGCGAGCGACCCGCGCAACACGATTCTCATCGTAGGATTTCAGGCGGAACACACGCTCGGGCGGCGCATTGTCGAACGTCGGCCGCAGATCCGCGTGCTGGGTGACGACGTGGAGTTGAAGGCGCAGGTGGAGATTCTCAACGGCTACAGTGCGCACGGCGATCGGAGCGAACTGCGACACTGGCTGGACGCCGTGCGCGACGGTGGCGTGAAGGAGGGGCGCACGACTCCTCGGGTTCACCTGGTGCACGGCGAGCGCGAGGCGCAGGACGCGTTCGCTGCGTCACTGCGTGATGCCGGCTACACGGTGGACGCTCCCGAATCGGGCGACGTGCGACCGATCTGATTCGACACACCCGCGCCGGGCGCGCGACCGTGGTAGCTTGCGACATCATGCCTCGCCGAGCCTCGCGCGTCGCGCTGCGCGCGTTCGCCATCCTGTTTGCCGGATGGCTCGTATGTCTGTTGGCAATCATCACCTGGTCGACGCGTGCCGCCAACGGGCGCGCCGATGCGATCATCGTGCTTGGTGCCGCGCAGTACAGTGGTCGACCCTCACTCGTGTTGAGTGCACGACTCGATCACGCGTTGATGCTGTGGAAAGAGGCGCGTGCCCCTCGCGTGGTGCTCACCGGCGGACAGCGGCCGGGTGATCTGCTCAGCGAAGCGGCTGCCGGACGCCGGTACGTGATGCGGCGCGGCATTCCGTCGCAGGCGATTCTGCTTGAGTCTACCGGCCGCACCTCGCTGGCCAGTGTGCATGGCGCGTCGGTGTTGCTGCACGCGCTCGGCGATTCGCTGCCCGCGCGTCCGCGCGTGCTCATGGTGAGCGATCCGTTTCACATGCTCCGGCTGGATGTGCTGGCGCGCCTGCACGGGCTGACGCCGCTGCCGTCTCCCACGCGCACCAGCCCCATTTCGGCCAATCGCTCGGTCGCCATCGAATACATCCTGCGCGAATCGATCGCGCTGCCGACCGATATGGTGTTCTTACTGTGGCTGCATCTGACCGGACACAGCGAAAGCGCCAGCGCTGACGGGTGAGACGGACGCGTTAGCGGCCGATGCCTTTCGCCGAGCGCCGCAGCACGGTGGACCCGTCTGTGCGCGCTTCGTACAGCGGAATGTCGGCGATGTCGTTGTCCAGCGGGATCAGATCGTCGAAGGTGCTGCGCAACGCACCGGCGAGACGGAACGGATCGGCCGCGCTGAGGTTGACCGTGTAGCCGAGGTCGGCAAGTGAGGCGGCGGTCACGCGGCTGAGTGGCATGCCGCCGGCCGCGGCGAAGCCCTGCATCAACTCACGCCCGAAGACCGCGTTACGCCAGTGACTGTCACGCGTGCCGGCACCACCGGAGTTTTCGACCGGAACCGGATTGCCGGAAAAGATCCCCCCGCCGATCCCCGGGAATTCTGCACGCGCACCGACGCCGGTGAAGAACGGATCGGCGGTGCCCGCGCCGGCCAGCAGCGTTCGACGAAATTCCCAGAGCGTGCCGATGCCGAGTACGTGTCCCATCTCGTGCAACACCACGTCGTCGATCGTGCCGCTGTTGAGCAGGTTGGGCATGTCGGCCTGATCAAACTCCATAATGCCAACCATCGTGAGCCGGGAGGCCGTATTCAGAATGCAGGGACCGGCTTGCGCGAGAATGCGTCCCGGACCGTCGATCGAGTCGATACGGGCGAAGACCACCACATCGCTGATCACTTCGTCGACGGCCGGCGTCCAGGAGAGACAGGCACCAGCGGACGCGATGACGCGACCGTCGTGTACGTGGCCAACCACAACGCGGCGCCACTTGGCGGCGGCCTTTACAAAGGCTTCGCGTTGCCGCGCGGTGCCGCCGGCGCCGATGAACCGGATATCGATCTTGTAGTTCGAGACCGACGCGGACGCGGTGAACGTGACCGTCTTGCCGGGTACGAATCCGCTGGCCGCCACGAGCGTTTGCTGCGGCTCATCGCCCAGAATCCAACTGCCGACAAAGGCCACGCCGGTGGCCGGATCGGTGACCGACACGCCGCCGATGACCGTGCCGGAATTGTCCCCAGGGGTGAAGGAGACCGGGACGTTGCCGACCGGGTTGTTGAACGCATCGACCACACGCACGCCGGGCGGTGCGGAAATCGCCGCGCCGTTGATCCCCTGCTGATTGTCACCACCGGCCTTGACCAGGTCGACGGGCGGTCCGGGCACGGCCACAGCGGAGAAGACCGTTTGGCCGACATTGGTGACCGTCGCGCGCACCGTTTGGATACCGCTGCCGGTACCGAGCTTCCATGAGGTCGCGGTGGCGATCCCTTGCGCGTTGGTCACCTGCTGTGCGCCTTCGATGACGCCACCATCTGCGGCATCGAAGGAGACGGGGACCGACGGGACGGGATTGCCGAACTGATCTTCGACGCGCGCAGACGGGCGCGCGAGCAATATGCTGTTAACGACGCCCTGCTGCGCACCACCGGCGACGATCACGACCCGCGCGGCGGGTCCTGGCGCGGCGTCGGCGGTGAAGGTGACTGGCGCACTGATGCCGTCCGCCGTGGCTTGCAGCGTTTGGATCCCGGAGGCGGTGCCGAGCGTCCATCCGCCGGAGGAGGCATCGCCGGCGGGGGTGGTGCGCACCGAGTCGTTGACGACGCGTCCACCGCCTGTCGTCACACGCCAGCGTACCATCACGTTCTTGATCGCGCGTCCCTTGGCGTCCAGCACCTTGACCGAGGGGACCGTGGAGACGGTGGTCGCGACGACAGCGGTCGTGGCGGAGCTGGCGATCGGGGTGGCTGTCGTGGGTACCTGTGGATCGTCGCCGCAGGCGGTCGCCACGAGGCTGGTGATGGCGAGCGCCAGAGCACGGAGCGGGCGCCGTGCGACAAGACGTGATGCAAAGGAAAGCAACATGACCGGTTCGTCAGAGATGGGTCGCGCGGAACACCGGTCATACACCGTGTCGTGCGCGAGGGTGCCAGTGAAGCGATGGCGCCGGGATTTCGCAACGGGCTTACGGCGTTCGTGACCGCACTATCAATATTGGAGATGCGCATTCCAGTCGAGAGTTACCGCCTCCCGAACGGCCTGCACGTGGTGCTCTCAGAGGATCACACAGCGCCGATCGTCGCCGTCAACCTGTGGTACCATGTCGGCTCGGCGAACGAACGCCCCGAGCGGACCGGTTTTGCCCATCTGTTCGAGCATATGCTGTTCCAGGGATCGGCCAACGTCGATGCCAACGAACACTTTGAAGTCGTTCAACGTGCCGGCGGCACGTTAAACGGTTCCACGTGGCTTGATCGCACCAACTACTACGAAACGTTGCCGTCCAACCAGTTGGCGATTGCGCTCTGGCTTGAGGCGGACCGGATGGGGCGCATGCTGCCAGCGTTGACGCAGGTGAAGTTGGACACGCAACGGGACGTGGTAAAGAACGAACGGCGCTGGTCCGTGGACAACCAGCCCTACGGCACGTGGTGGGAACGCTTGCCGGCGTTGTGCTTTCCGGAAGGGCATCCGTTCCACCATTCGCTGATCGGGTCGATGGAGCATCTGACCCACGCCTCGCTGGAGGATGTCGCGGAGTTCTTCAGCACGTACTACACGCCGGACAACGCCGTGCTCACCATTGCCGGTGATTTCGAGCGAGGCGAAGCGGTGCGATTGGTCGAGGAGTATTTCGGTCCGATCGCGCGCGGCACCAACCGTCCGCCACTGCGCGACATGACCGTGGCACCTGTCTTTGGTACGACCCTGCGTGAAGTCGTGACCGATGCCGTGGCGTTGCCGCGGCTGCTGGTGGCGTGCCGCACGCCCGTCTTCGGAACCGACGGTTACTACGCGGCCAGTCTGGCGGCGGCGGTGCTGGGGTTGCGCACCGGCAGCCGGCTCGAGCAGTCGTTGGTGCGCGGACAGCGCATCGCCTCGAATGCGACCGCCTTCACCTACGATCTGGCCAAGGGAAGCGACCTGCTGGTGGTCGATGTTACGGCGCACCCCGACGTGACTACCGAGCAGCTCGAGCAGGCCGTGGTGGCGGAGTTGGACAAGATGCACCGAGATGGCGTGACGGAGGCCGAAGTCGCGCGTGCGCGCGCACTGATCGAAACGAGCTTCGTGACCAGTCTGCAGTCGGCTGCGGAGCGAGCGGACCAGCTGTCGCGGTTCGCGACCTACTTTGGGGACGCTACGCTGGCGAATGAACAGGTGTCGCGCTATCAGGCAACGACGGCAGCAGACGTGTCCGCGCTGGCGCGTGAGCGGCTCGGGCCGGACAATCGCGCGCTGCTGTTGTTCGTACCCGCCGAAGATGCGGCGTCCGATGCGAGCTCGCTGCAGTCGGGTATCGAGGTGGGCGCATGAGTTCTGTGGAGACGACCGTCGCGCACAGTGTCGCGCACAGTGTCGCCGATGGCGCGCCAACCGCGCCGCCGCGCCCGGGCGCATCGGCGCCGCGTCCGTATCATTTCCCGGCGTTCGAAACGCGCATTCTGGCTAACGGGCTCCGCATCATCGTGTCGCCGGTGCCGGCGTATCCGGTGGTTACCATGCTGGCCGTGGTGGAGGCCGGTGCCACGCGCGATCCGCGCGACGCCGAAGGACTGGCGCAGATGACCACGCGCGCGCTCGCGGAAGGGACGCGCAGCATGAATGCGCTGCAGCTTGCGGAGCGGCTCGAAACACTGGGCACGACGCTTGATACCGGTGCTGATTGGGATTCGGCGATTGTGCAACTCACGTCGCTCGCCACGCGGGTGGAAGATGCGTTCGCCGTGTTGGCGGAAGTGCTGCGTTTTCCGGACTTTCCTGAGAGCGAGCTGGAACGGTTGCGCGCCGAACGGCTGGCCGACCTCGCACAGTTGCGGGCAGAGCCTCGTGGCTTGTCGGATGTGTTTTTCTCGAGATTGTTGTACAGCGCGGAATCGCGTTTTGCGCGGTTGGCCGGCGGCGATGAAGCGAGCACACAGCGCATCACGCGCGATCGCATCGTGGCGTATCACGCCGAGTACTACCGACCGAATTCGACCGCGCTCATGATCGTTGGCGATATTTCGGTCGATGAGGCGGTGAAGCATGCGTCGCGCTATCTGGGCGACTGGGCCGGTACTGCGCCCGATGTCGCCGAGCCACTCGACGTGCCGCGGTTCTTGGAGCCGCGTGTGCACATCGTGCACAAGGCCGAGGCGCCGCAGTCGGAATTGCGCGTGGGACATGTGGCCGTGCCGCGTTTGCACGAAGACTATTTCCCGCTCGTGGTCATGAACGCGATTCTGGGCGGACTGTTCTCGTCGCGGCTGAATCTCAACCTGCGCGAAGTGCACGCCTACACGTACGGTGCGCACTCGGCGTTCGACTGGCGGCGTGCGGCCAGTCCGTTCGAGATCTCCACTGCGGTGGAGACGGCGGTCACTGCCGATGCGCTGCGCGAGATCCAACTGGAGTTTGCGCGCATCCGCGAGGGAGCGGTGTCGGAGGCCGAGTTGTCGTTGGCTACCGACTATCTGGTTGGTGTGTTTCCGATCCGGTTCGAAACGACCGCCGAAGTTGCGGGCGGGTTGGCGAACGTGGAAATCTTCCGCCTGCCGACCAACTATTTCGACAACTATCGCGAGCGTGTGCGCGCCGTGACCGTGGCCGATGTGCTTCGCGTAGCGCAACGGCATCTCGATCCGTCGCGACTGCAGGTCGTGGTCGTCGGCAATGCGGATGCGATTTGCGAACCGCTCTCGGCGCTTGGTCTGGGCCCGGTGACCGTGTACGATCCAGCCGACGCCGATACACCGAGTGCGTCGTCTTTCTCTTCCGCCTCCTGACCCGCCTCGTGTCGCCAGTCAAGCGCGCCAACAAGTCCGCGAACAAGTCCGCGAAGTCCGTCGTCAAGTCGCCGCTGTACGAAGTCCGCCGCTCGAAGATCCAGGGGCGCGGCGCGTTTGCGATCCGCCCGATCCGCACGGGTCAGAAGATCGACGAGTATCTGGGCGAGCCGATTACGCACGAGGAAGCCGATCGGCGCTACGATGACGCGGACGGACGACATCATACGTTCCTGTTCATTCTCGACGACGATACCGTGCTGGATGCGCGCAAGCACGGGAGCGACGCGCGCTACATCAACCATTCGTGCGATCCGAACTGCGAAACGGAGATCGCCGATGGGCACATCTGGATCAAGGCGATCAAGCCGATCGCGCCGGAGACGGAGCTGGCGTACGACTACCGGTTCGAGTGGCAAGACGAGTACGAACCGGAGGATATCCGCTACTACGCGTGCCGCTGTGGCACCAAGAAATGCCGGGGGACGATCCTGCGGGTTCCGGTGTACCTGCGGCCCACGGTGAAGAAGTGGTTGGCGGGCGACGACGTGCCGAAGCCGCGCAAGCCGAAGAAGACGGTGAAGAAGGCCGCGAAGAAAGTGGCGAAGAAAGTGGCGAAGAAGGCGGTAAAGAAGGCCGTAAAGAAGGCGGCCAAGCGGGCGGGCGTGTGAGCGAGGGGACGGGTCAAGTCTCGAGCACGCGTGCCTACACGGGGCGTGTGATCTCGCTGGATGTGGACGAGGTGCGCTTTCCCGACGGCTCGATTGGATCGCTGGAGATGGTGCGGCATCCGGGGGCGAGCGCGATCGTACCGCTCCTGGACGCGGACGCGGACGACCCGGAGGTGCTGCTCATCCGGCAGTATCGCTACGCGGCCGACGGCTATCTATATGAAATCCCGGCCGGACGGCTGGATGCGGGGGAATCTCCGCAGGACTGTGCCAGGCGCGAATTGCGCGAGGAAACCGGGTACACCGCGGCGCGCGTCGAACCGCTGTTCACGATGTTCACCACACCGGGCTTCACCGACGAGAAGATCCATCTCTTTCTCGCCACGGGGCTTGAGGCCGGCGAGTCGGCCCGTGAGGCGGACGAGTTCATGGAACTGGTGCCGACGCGACTGTCTCGCGCCCTGTCCATGATCGAGCAGGGAGAGATTCAGGATGCCAAGACGGCGCTTGCGTTGCTCTTTGCGGCAGGATTTCGCCTGAGCTGACCTGAGTTCGTTTCTCAGGCAGCCGTTGTCCACCGACAGTGTCCACTTTTTAGGATACGCATTGGTGCCCGTCGTCACGTTCTGGCGGGATCGCGACCGGATGAATCCATCTAAGTGTCAGCGGCGTAAGCATTTGGACGGGAATGTTCCAACTTGTTCCCTGACGGCACGCCACGTGCACTAGTTATGGCCGCACGACACGACGGACTGCCGGATTACCCGGATACCGACTGGTCGCGCCGCGAGCCCCAGGTTCGCGTCACCGCAGGAGGAGGACTTTCCCATGGCCGCACTGGCTCGTACGACCCTGACCAACCAACCTCAGTCACTCCCCGTTCGCGAGCATCTGCGTACGCTGGAAGACGGTGAGGTCGTGTCGGCCTTTCTCGCAGGCGAGGAGCGGGCGTTCGAAGAGCTGGTCGACCGGTACCAGGGACGGCTGCTGAACTTCGTCTACCGCACGATCGGCGACCGCGACCGGGCCGAGGATCTGGTGCAGGAAGTGTTTATCCGTGTGTATCGCCACATCGGACGCTTCGACCGCTCCAAGAAGTTCTCCACTTGGATTTACACCATCGCCTCGAATCTGGGCAAAAACGAGCTGCGCAACCGTTCGCGGAACCCGCTCGTGCTCTTCCAGACCATCAAGGCGAAATTCGAGGACGAAGAGCGCCCCTTGCAGTTCGAGGACGTGCACACCCGCCCGGACGATCTGTACCGCAAGCGTCACCTGCGCGAGATGGTCGAGCAGTCGGTGGCCAAGCTGCCGGGGCATCACCGCGAGGTGTTCGTGCTGCGTGAGCTCGAGGGCAAGTCGTACGAGGAAATTGCCGAGATCACGGGCGTGAACTTGGGTACCGTCAAGTCACGGTTGAACCGTGCCCGGACGGCGTTCGCGGAAATCATCGAGCCGCTGGTGCGCTAGGCGGAAACGACGGTGGTGCGCTGACCACAGCGCGACAGGCAGTTCTTCCGGCTCCGGCCGCGGTGGGGAAGAACCCAGCGCGGCCGGAACTGGTGTTGTACGGGAGGGTATGTTGCAGCAGCGTCCGGTTTATGGACAAGCAATTCCCCGACCCGTTTCCGATGGACTGCAGACACTTCCGCAAGCAGCACCTGGCCTATCTCGACGACACGCTCTCGGGAGATCTGATGGCCGCTGCCCAGCTGCACATCCTGGCATGTGATTGCTGCGCCGCTCATGATACGCTGGTCAGACGGTCGCTGATGATCGTGCAGAGCATCAAGACCATCGAGCCATCGCAGGAATTTCAGCAGAAGCTGCGAGCCCGACTGGCCGCGTGCAGAGACGAGGCGGCCGCCGCCGACCGCCGTCGTCCCGCCGCCGCCCCGCGCAGTGCACTCCCTCTCCTGAGCCGCCTGCCGCTGGCTCCCCGCGCGATGGCCGCTGTGGCCGTGGGTGCGGTGCTGGGGACCATGATTTGGCGTGGACTCACCGCCGACGTGACGCCGATTGTTGCCATGCAGCCGGTGATGGCCGCGCCGCCAGTGCGCGCGCAAGCGGCGCAAATGTTCTCCCCGTCGCTCATCAGCGTCATGTCGACCGGGAACCCGGTGTGGTCTGCCGCCATGCTGGTTGAGGAAACACCCATGCAATTTGTCAGCTCAGATTTTCAGCTGATCAGCGACATTCGCTAAGCCGGGAACGGAGCGCGGGCGTGGCGGTTATCTTCGGGGCATGTCTTCCCGTGCTACCGCCGCGTCCCGCGAAGCGTCGCCGTTGCGTGTCGTGCAAGCGGCCGTGCAGTCGCGGTCGTTCGCCCCTGTGTACTACCTGTACGGCGACGACGATTTCCTGAAGGACGGCGCGCAGCGCGACCTGCTCGCTGCGGCAGTCGATCCGTCTACGCGCGACTTCAATCTGGAAGTGCGCCGCGCCAGCGAACTCGACGCGGAAACGTTGGGCAGTCTGCTGGCCACCCCGCCCATGCTCGCCGAACGGCGCGCGGTCGTGCTGCGAGACGTGACGCTGCTCAAGAAGGCGGCCCGCCAGCAGCTCGATCGCTATCTCAAGCATCCCGCCAATGACACGCTGCTGCTGCTGGTGAGTCCCGCCGGCACAAAGGCCGATCCCTCGCTGGCCTCGCTGGCCACCGTGCTCGACTTCGAACCGTTGTCGCCCGAACGGGTGCGCAAGTGGATCGCGCATCAGGCAACCACAGTTCTCTCGATGCAGGTGACCGAGGACGCGACGCAGCTGCTGCAACAGTCGGTCGGGAACGATCTGCACTTGTTGGCAGCCGAATTGGACAAGTGTGCGAGTTACGTGCTGGGTGCCATCGATGCGAAAGGCGGTAGCGCAGACGACATGCCGACTATCGATGCCGATGCCGTGGCCGAAGTTGTGGGTGTGCGGCGGGGAGAAACGGTCACCGATCTGCTCGACGCCGTCGCCGCGCACGATGCGGCACGCGCGGTCGCGCTGGTGGGGTTCGTGCTGAGTCAGCCCAAGGTCACCGGCGTGCAGGTGGTGATGATGCTCAGCACGCAGGCGTTCGCGTTGGCGTTCGGTCGTGCGCGACGTGATGCGGGCGTACCAACCAATCGACTGCCGACAGAGTTTTTCGCGTTTCTGAAGGAGAACGGCGGATATCCCGGTCGCCCGTGGGGCGAAGCCGCGTCGGCCTGGACCAAGGTCGTGGACAAGTGGAGTGCGTCGGCGTGCGATCGTGCACTTGCCTTGTTGCTCGAGGCGGATATTGCGCTCAAAGACTCGAAGGTCTCGTCGGAGGAGCAGGTCATGATGTCGCTGGTACTGGCGCTGTGCGCGCTGAGTCCGCGAAAGCGTCGGGCGGCGTAGTGCGTCGCGCGGTGTTCGGTGTGGCGCTACTCGGTGCGGCGATACTCGGCGTGGCAGCAACCGGTGTTCTGGCGCCGGAGCTTGCGGCGCAAACGGCGTCGCCAACGGGATCACCTACCGCTACGAGACTCGTCGGGCCGGTGGCCGGTGTCGGTGCGCAAGCCGCGATCGATCGCGCCCGCACGTTGGTGGAGTCCGGGCAGAGCGGCGACGCCCGCCTGCTACTCGACTCGCTCGTGGCGGGGTCAGCGGCGCAGCCCGGCGATCTCGCCGATGCGCTCTACTGGCGCGCGGTACTCGGCGAGCGCGCGGCGGATGCCGAGCGCGACTGGAAGCGACTCATTCTCGACGTGCCGCTTTCACCGCGCGTGCCTACGGCGTTGCTGCGACTTGGCGAACTCGAAATGGTGCGCGGGCATCCGGCCGTGGCACGTACCTATCTCGAGCGGCTGGCGCGCGACTACAACGAGGCGAGCGAGCGTCCCAAGGCGCTGCTTTGGGTGGTACGCAGCTACTTCGAGGAACGCGACGTCCCGCGTGCATGCACCGCGCTGACCACGCTACGACGCGGCGGTTTGCCGGACGGCGAAATCCGTCTGCAAACGAGCGAGTTGCAGGCGCGTTGTGCGCGCGAGTCGAAGGCGCAGGCGACCACGGCGACGCCGACCGGTCGTTACAGCGTACAGATCGCCGCGTACAACACGCGCCGTGAAGCGGAGGCGACCGCCGAGCGTTTTGTTGCGCGCGGCATGGAAGCGCGGGTGGACGGTGAGGTGAAGCCGTTCCGGGTCCGTATCGGGCGCTACGCCACCATGGCGCAGGCGGAGGCCGCGCTGGCCGATCTTAAAAAGAAGGGGCAGAATGGATTCGTTGCTGTGCTGACGCCATGAGTGGAGCGGCAACGCCGCTCATGCAGCAGTACCGGGAGATCAAGGCGCGTCACCAGGATGCGATTCTGTTTTTCCGCATGGGCGACTTCTACGAAATGTTTTACGACGACGCTGAGACTGCGTCGCGTGTGCTCGGCCTGACGCTTACGTCGCGCAACAACGGCGGCGCGAGCGAGGTGCCGCTGGCCGGCATTCCGGTAAAGGCTGCTGCGGAATATCTGCGCCGATTGGTCGGGCAGGGCCATCGGGTGGCCGTGTGCGAACAGGTCGAAGATCCCAAATTGGCCAAGGGGATCGTGCGTCGCGAAGTGGTGGAGACGATTACGCCAGGCGCTGTCTTTGCCGACGATCTGCTGGACGGTGCGCGTGCGAATTATGTATGCGCCGTCGCGACGGGCCGCGAAACGGCGCGCGACGGTGACCGTACACAAATCGGCATTGCGGCGGCCGATCTTTCTACCGGCGAATTGCGCATGGCGCTCGTGGCGGTGATGGACGCGCCGGCTATGCTGGCGCGCTTGGCGCCACGCGAGCTGTTGCTGGTGCGTGGTGGTGATGATGCACTGGCTGCGATGGTGTCGACCGCGGTCGACGGCGCGTTGGTGACCGAGCGCGACGGCTGGGAGTTCGATGCGCAGTTGGCGGCGGACGAACTGGCGCGACAGTTTGATGTGCGCGGGCTCGATGGTTTTGGACTTGGCGCGAGTGATGGCGCGGTGGTGGGGGCGGCCGGCGCATTGCTGCGCTATCTGCGTGAATTGCAACCGGGTGGCCTGCCGCATCTCGCGCGTCCGGTGGTGGAACGACCCGGTGGTGTGATGCCGCTGGACGAGATGACACGTCGCAATCTGGAGCTGGTGGAGTCGCTGCGCGGTGGCGATCTGGCTGGCACGCTGCTCTCGGTACTCGATCGCACGGTCACACCGATGGGACAGCGTATGCTGCGTCAGTGGCTGTTGGCGCCGCTGCTCGACCGTGTGGCGATTGAGCAGCGCCTTGATGCGGTGACCGTGCTCGTGCGGGATGCGGTGGGACGTGCCGCGCTGCGCGATGCGCTCGATGGTGTGCGCGATGTGGAACGGCTGGCCAGCAAGGCGGCGGCAGGCCGGGCTACGCCGCGTGAACTGCGCGCGCTGGGCGACTCGTTGGCGCGATTGCCGATCGTTGCGAAAGCAGCGCGTGCGGCGGTGGGGCATGCGGCGCAGGGGAACGCCGTGGGTGGCGTGCTTGGTGCCATGCTGGCCGATTGGGACGACGGCGCGGACTGCGCGCAGCGGCTCACACACATGTTGGTGCAACGACCGCCATTGGCAATTGGCGAGGAGGATACGATTGCGCCCGGCGTGGACGCCGACCTTGATGCGCTCCGGGCGCTGCGCGATGGCGGCAAGGATGCGATCGCGACCATTCAACACGACGAGCGGGCGCGCACCGGCATCACGTCGCTCAAGGTCGGCTTCAATCGCGTGTTCGGGTACTACCTCGAGATTTCGAACGCGAATAAGCATCTGGTCCCTGACGACTATCAGCGCCGGCAAACGCTCACCGGCGCCGAGCGCTACGTCACGCCGGCGCTCAAGGAGTACGAGGAAAAAGTGCTCACCGCTGGCGAGCGCATCGAAACGCGGGAGCGTGAACTGTTCGAAGCGTTGCGTCGCGAGGCAGGTGCTGCGATCCGTCGTTGGCAGGCCGTGGCCAGGCGCGTCGCCACGATCGACGTGCTGGGTGCGTTCGCGGAAGTGGCGGAACGCGAGCAGTACGCGCGCCCTGAACTGCACGACGGCTTCGACATGGAGATCGTGGGCGGGCGTCATCCGGTGGTGGAGCGGATGATGGCGCGCGAGAAGTTCATCCCGAACGATCTGCTGCTGACCGCCGACGCGCAGTTGATCGTGCTCACCGGCCCCAACATGGCGGGCAAGAGCACGATTCTGCGTCAGATCGGGCTCATTCAGTTGCTGGCGCAGGTGGGCGCGTACGTGCCGGCGCGTCGTGCAAAGTTGCCCGTGGCCGACCGCTTGTTCACGCGTGTGGGGGCCAGCGACAATCTCGTGCGCGGGCAAAGCACGTTCATGGTCGAGATGAGCGAGACCAGTGCCATTCTGCACACCGCGACCAAGCGGTCACTGGTGCTGCTCGACGAAATCGGTCGTGGCACGAGTACGTACGACGGTGTGTCGATCGCGTGGAGTGTGAGCGAACATCTGCACGACGCGATCGGTTGCAAGACGGTGTTCGCAACGCACTATCATGAACTCACGCAGCTGGCCAGCGAACTGCCCGGTGTGCGCAACTTCACCGTCGCGGTGCGTGAAGTGGGCGATCAGGTGTTGTTTCTGCACACGCTCATTCCCGGTGGCGCCGATCGATCGTACGGCATTGAGGTAGGGCGGCTGGCCGGCTTGCCGGCGCCAGTGATTGCGCGCGCCAAGGAAGTGCTGGCGCTGCTGGAAGGAGAAGGCGCCCAGATGGCTGCGCGACTGACTGCCGAAGGATTCGTGGCGCCCAAGAGCGCGACCCGTCGCGGACCGCGCATGAAGCCGTCGCCCAGTGCACCGATCGCGCAGCTGGGCTTCTTTGGCGAGGCACCCGCACGGGAACCGGCACCGGTCGACCCGGCGCACGCGCAGCTCGCGAGCGCGGTGTCGGCCCTGGAGCCCGACGAGATGACCCCGATGCAGGCACTGAGTGCGTTGGCCGCCCTGAAGAAGACGTTGGCCCCATCGAGCGCAGGTCACTGAACACACGCGTGACGCCAATCAAGTTGCCATTCAACGTGCCAAATAGCGTGGCATTCAAGCCCACAAAAGCGCAGTTGGCCGAGGCCGTGCATCTCACTGTGCCGGATCTCATCGCACCGGGATTGCAGGTGCTCTTTTGCGGCATCAATCCGGGGCTTTACACTGCGGCGATCGGTCGGCATTTCGGGCGCCCCGGCAATCGATTTTGGCCGGCGCTGTATGGTGCCGGGTTCACGCCGCGACAGCTGTTGCCGTGGGATCAGGACGAACTGCTCGCGCTGGGCATCGGCATTACCAACATGGTGGAGCGCACGACGGCGACGGCAGCCGAGTTGTCGCCGGACGAATACGTGCGCGGCGGCGCGCGTCTGGCGCGCGACGTGACACGATACGCGCCACGCGTGGTGGCGTTTCTGGGCATCGGCGCGTATCGCAGCGCGTTCAGGCGACCCAAGGCTGCGCTTGGGCTGCAGGCGGAGCGCATTGGAACGAGCGCGTTATGGGTGCTGCCAAGTCCGAGCGGGCTGAATGCAAACCATCAGTTGGCGGACTTGGTGGCGTTGTTCGGGGCGTTGCGGGCGTGGGTGGAAGGGGCGCCCGCTGCGTGAGCTGGAGACAGCACCGTGGCAACACGCAAGTTTCCCTCGCGCCACTCGCAAGGACATCCGTACCGCGACGGACGTGCGAAAAACAACGATGACGCCGGCGGGGTTTTGGTGGCATCGATGCGCGTGTCGAGGGTAGTTTCCAGCATCGATCCACCTCCCGTCTGAGCTTGCCATGGCCATTCTCTCCGCCTTTCGCCGTTCCCGCACGTCGTCCGTTGCCGTCGTTCTGGGCGCGCTCAGCCTCGTCGCGTCCGTGGGCGCGTTTGGCGGCTGCAGCAAGGAGGCGCCGGCTGCCGATAGCGCCAACGGGGAGAGCAGCGCCCCAGCCCGCACCCCCACGTACGTGGCCGATGTACTGCAGTCGTGGCCGCACGACCCGGAGGCGTACACACAGGGGCTCGTGTGGGACAACGGACGTCTGTACGAGAGCACCGGGCTGGTGGGGAAATCCAGTATTCGCGAAGTGGAGCTCAAGACCGGCCGGGTGATCCGCAAGCATGACATACCCGACCCGTACTTCGGCGAGGGGATTGTCATCATGGGCGACGATCTCTGGCAGATCACCTGGACGTCCGGCGTCGCGTTTTTGTACGACGCGAAGACGTTCACACAGCGCGCGGTCTTCAAGTACGACGGCGAAGGGTGGGGTCTCGCCACCGACGGCACGTCGATCATCATGAGCGATGGCACGCCGTCCATCCGCTTTCGCGACCCCAAGACGTTCGACGTGCAGCGCACCATTTCCGTCAACGACCATGGCACGCCCGTCACGCAGCTCAATGAGCTCGAATGGGTGAAGGGCGAGATTTGGGCGAACGTGTACCAAAGCGATCAGATCGCGCGCATCGACCCGGCGACCGGCAATGTCACAGGGTGGATCGATCTGGCGGGACTTCTGCCCAAACTGGAGCGGAAGGGCGAGGAGGACGTGCTCAACGGCATTGCGTACGATCCCCAGGAGGACCGCTACTTCGTGACCGGCAAGTTGTGGCCCCGCCTCTTCGAGATCCGGCTCAAGCAGCGGAGCTGAGCAATGGAGCTGAGCAACGCCGGTGTGCGTGCGGCTAGCGAAGCCGCACCACCGCGTAGCGCAGACTGCCCGGCAGTGCGCCACCGTTGGACGACAGGGTCAGCAGCGCGTCGCGCCCTGCGGCCACCCCAAAGCGTACGTAGCTGCTCGAGCCACCAGCAAGCGTGATGCGCTGCGGCGCGTTGTTTTGCAGTGAGCGGGCCCCAATGGGATACACGCCCAGTGCCGCCCCACCGGAAAACTGCAGGCCGGGGTAAATGCTGCGGAAATTCCAGGCCGGTAGTACGTATTTCGGATCGAGCGCCGCCGTGGTGGTCGCGGAGAAATCATCGGCGATGAGTGACACGGTCCAGTCGCGCAGATAATCCGCAAACTGCCCGCCGGGGATCGCGCTGCTGAGGTTTGCCAGACCGGTCGTGGGTGAATTGACGAGCCCACGGAAGAACGGCGCTTCGCCCGTCTCACCCTGACGAGCGGCGGAATAGCGCAGAAAATTCCAGATCGCTCCGCGCGTGGCAAGCGAGTCGTTTGGTGCGTACGGCGAGTTCACTTCCGGCGCGAGCAGGAAACGGTAGAAGCGCGCGAAATTCTGGGAGGCGTAATTGGAGAACGTCGTGGCGCGCGCCGGCGAGCCGCCGATATCCGATAGCGCCAGGTTGCGGCGTGACGTGAAGCCGGAGATGCGATAGTACAGCAACTCCTCAGCAATATGCGCCAACCCCTCGTCCAGCCACGTTTGTTCGTTGGCGGCCGCGCTGGAGGTGATGTAGAGCCGACGCGACGAGTTGATGAGATGCTGAAATTCGTGCGCGATGGTGCCAAGGTTCAGGATGTTCACCTGATCTTTGGTGCGGCGGTTGTTGTTCACCGTACCGTTCGGATCGGGAACGATGAGGTAGAACATCTCCTGCTCGTTCGAGCTGGCGCACGCCGTCAGTCGACCCTGTGCCGTTTTGGGATAGAGATCGCGTGCAAAGAAGAATCCGCCAATCGTGAATCCGGCGCCGGCCGGCGTGAGCGCGTTCACGTTACGCGTGTAGAAGAGGATGATCTTGCCGTATGTGCTGATGTTCGACGGCGCGCCGAACGCGGTCGTATCCATGGGATAGACCAGTGTATCGAAGGTCGCGACGATGCTTGCGTACTCCGCATCGGTGTAGCCGCCGGTCGGATTGGCCGTGTCGGCCACCGCGATCGCGCGCGAACCGACCGCTGCCACACGACCGGCGCGCGTGTCCGGATTGGAGCAGGCCTGATTGGCGTTGGCGTTGAGCCGGATAATGTCGCCGAGCTTCGCCTCCGCGACGGCGCTGCGCAGCGGGGAGGTGCGGCGCTGCGCATACCAGTCGCGCGCTGTGGCCGTGAGCGCGCTCAGTTCGCGTCGTTCGGTCTCGCGGCGGTCCATCTCGGCCGAGTCGACGGGAGACATCGTGCGGGGCGTCGCGTCGAGCGGCGCCAGGGGCGGGGTCTGGCCTGAAATGCCCGCTACGAGTGCGGCGGTGGCCGGGCTCGTGTTGCCCACCGCGTAGACGTCGATCGGGGTGACCGTACCGAAAGTGGGTTCGGTCGAGATCATGGTCAGCGCGTACTCGCCGTTGATCGCAGCGGGAGAGGCCAGACAGGTGCTCGCACTCGACGCACCGGATGCGGGAGTAAAGACCTCACCAACCGCGAGCTGGCGCGGGGGGACGGTTCCGCACACCGACGCGCCGGCCGCGGCGACGGTGATGGGCATCGTGTCGGCGCGACCGGAGGCGGAGGCGATGATGCGGGTGCTGCCGACCCCAACCGCCGTGACGAGGCCCACCGAACTGATCGTGGCGATCGCCGGCTCGGGCGCCGCGAAGGTGATGGCTTGGCCGGCGATGTCGTTGCCGAACTGATCGCGCACTGAGGCACGAACCCGCAGGGTATCACCGACGCCCAGAAATGCGCGCTCCGGGGTAACAATGACTGCGGTGGCCGTACCTGCCAGCGCCGTGGCACTGAAGGCGACCGGCGCGACGCCAGGCACCTGCGCCGTCACCCGATTCACGCCAGCGACCGTGCCCAGCGTCCATGTGGTTTGCGCGACGCCACGTGCATCGGTCAGCGAAGCGGACGGACTGATCGTCCCCGAACCAGCGGCCGCGTCCCAATCGACCCGCACTCCGGAGATCGTCTTGCCACTCGCGTCGGTCACGACGACAACCAGCGGAGCGGACAGCACGCTACCCACCACGCCGGTTTGCAGCGTGCCGGCAGACGCGCGGACGTTGGCGGGCGTCTGTGTCGCGTCGGTCGTGCTTTTGGCGCAGGCCGAGAGCAGGAATGCAGCGGCCGCGCTGAGAACGAAGTGCGCGACGGGTTGGAGCGACGAGCGGTATGAACGCATGGCAGATGATAACGCCGAGGGGCGACCTGGGGTGTACATTTCGGTCATGATGGAGGCAGTGGGGAGACAGGCTCACCGACTGCGTCGCGGGGGTGCAGCGTGTGTGGCGGGAACGCTTCTGTTGTACCTCGTCCTGCTGGGGTGTTCCGAACGGACACGCGGGACGCGGACCGGCACAGGCGCGTGGTTGGGTGGGGGACCGCCCGACGAACTGCCGCACATGCTGAACCGAGAGGCACCGTTCCGGTATCCTGCGGCGCTCTTCCGGCGTCGAACGCAGGGGATTGTGCTGCTCCGACTGTTTGTGGACTCGGGCGGCACCGTCGTTGCGGACAGTACCACGGTGACAGAATCCTCCGGTGAACCACTGTTCGACTCCGCGGCACGTGCCGGCGCGGCGCTGTTGACCTTCCGACCCGCACGCCGACGCGGCACGCCGATCAGCGTCGTCCTGCTGTTCCCTGTGCACTTCCGCCACCCCGAGGGGCCACCGCTCCCCGGCGATTCCTTGTGAGATACGCGCCATGGCCACAACCCTGCCCGCCGAAGTCGCTGCTCCTGCCGCCGCTGCCGTGCCTGTAGAACACATCCGGCACCGTCGCCCCTACCAGAACGTGCTCGAAACGATCGGCTGGACACCGCTGATCCGCCTCGGACGTGTGGGCAAGGGGCTGCGCACGCCGCTGTACGGCAAGGCGGACTTCTTCAATCCCGGCGGTAGTGTAAAGGACCGCATCGGGTTGCCGCTCATCGAAGCGCACGAAGCGGCAGGTCGGCTCAAGCCGGGCGGTGTGATCGTCGAGGCGACGAGTGGCAACACGGGCGTGGGTCTGGCCATCGCGGCGGCGCTCAAGGGGTACAAGTGCATCTTCACGATGCCGGACAAGATGTCGCAGGAAAAGGTGCGACTGCTCAAAGCGTTCGGTGCCGAAGTGATCATCACACCCACGGCCGTGCCGCACGATCATCCGCAGAACTACATGCAGATGGCGAAGCGCATTGCCGCCGAGACGCCGGGCGCGGTGCTGGCCGGCCAGTTCGAGAACCCCGCCAATCCGGCGGCACACGTGGCGACCACGGGGCCCGAACTGTGGGAACAGAGCGAGGGACGCATCACGCACTTCGTGGCCGGCGCGGGTACCGGCGGCACGATCACCGGCGTGGGTCGCTACCTCAAGTCGATGAACCCGAACATCAAGATCATCGCCGCCGATCCGCAGGGCTCGGCGCTGGCCGAGTTCTGGCGCACGCACGGCGAAGGCCATCCCGTGGGTGCGCCCTACAAGGTCGAGGGCGTTGGGCAGGACTGCGTGCCGGATACGCTCGACATGACGGTGATCGACGAGTTCATCACCGTCAGCGACAAGGACGCCTTTGCGATGGCGCGTAAACTCACGCGCGAAGAAGGGATCTTTGTTGGCGGCTCGGCCGGCATGATTGCCCATGCTGCCGTGACGCTGGCGCGGCGCGTGGATGATCCGAGCGCCTTCGTGGTCACGTTCCTGTGCGATACAGGCGAGCGCTATTTGTCGAAGGTGTTCAACGACGAATGGATGCGTGAGAACCAGATGCTCGACACAACACCGACCACCATCGAAGCAGTGCTCGGTCGCAAGGACGGCGATGCACCGGCGATGATCAGCGTGTCACCGGGAGCGACCGTGCGTCAGGCCATTCGTCTCATGGCGTTGCACGACGTGTCGCAGGTGCCGGTCATGGACGGCACAGTGTGCGTGGGCAGTGTGGCCGAGTCGCAGCTCACGAGCATGAGTCTGGCCGACGCGCGCGTGCTCGATCATACGGTGAGCGATGCCATGGACCAGCCGTTTCCCACGGTGGAAGCCGATGCGCCCGTGGAAAGTGTGGCCAAGCTGTTGTCCAAGTCGAACCGTGCCGTGCTGATGAAGAAGGATGGCGTGGTCCAGGGCATCGTCACGCGATTTGACGTGCTCGAATACTTGATGCACCGGTAAAGAGTTTTCGCCCGTGCGGCAAGCAGTTCACTCTTGCTCCACAGAAAACCGGAAGCTCAGTACTCGGTACCCGAAACCCCCCGCTCGCGATGCTGAGACCGGCGCGATGATGGGGGCCGGCCCTTGGCGGGTTTTCGGTATGGTCGCGTGACAGAACGAGGGTCCGGCTGCCGTCGGCGCGCGTGGCCGGATCGCGAGCGGGGGGTTTCGGGTTGCGGGTAGTCGGTGGTCGGTTTTCTGTGGAGCGGAACGGCGAACAGCGAACGGCGAACGGCGAACGGCGAACAGCAACTGCGAACTATGGCACGACGATAATCCCTAACCGGCCGCCGAAGTCGTCGGCGACGCTCGAGAGTCCGTGCGGCGCGCGCCACGGGCCGCCGTTGATACGCACGGCGATGCGGTGCGCGCCGGAGCCGAGTGGGAGGCGCGCGACAAAGGCGTTGCCCACGCGGGGCATCGTGACCGGGGCCCATTCGGTCGCGCTGCACGCGACTTCCACAAGCGCGTCGGGCGGTGCCTGGATGGTTACCACGAGTTCGCCGCCACCCTCACGCGGTTGCAGCCGGTACTCGGCGCCAGCGACACCATCGAATACCGTCAGGCCCGCAGATCGCGCATCGCGGGAACGCGGCAGCGCCGACCGACCCCGCTGAATGCGCACCATCGCCCCGGCGTAGCTCGCCTGCGGAATGCCGCGCAGCGGATCGGCGAGTTGACGACCGCCCTGCGCGACCAGTGTGACGGGTCCGGACACGAGCCACGACGCCGCGTATGCGTGACCACGACCTGTGCCACGCGTTTCACCGAATCCGGCGCGCCAGGTATGCGACGCGCTCATGGCAAATCGTGCGCGCTGCCAGGCGATGTCAAAGGCGGCGTCGTGCAGGCCGTACGACGGCGCAGGCGCCTTGAGCACAAGGCCTGCCGCTTCGATGAGCTGCCAGTCGTTCGTGGTGGATCGCTGCAGTGTGAGAGTGCCGGCAAGCGTTCCGCGCCACGTATTGCGCGTACTCCACGCGCCGAGTTGCTGCGCGGCACTGCGGCTGTCGAGGCCGTAGCGGGAGGTGCGGCCGACTCCTGCGCCGGCGAACAGCCGTATCGCGCGGTGCTGTACATATTGGCGGAAGAGCGCGGCACGATTGCCGTCGTTGCCGGGCATTGTGATGCCGATGGTGGTCGTGCTCGCCTCGACTTCGCTGAGCGTCCAGGACAGCGGGGAGAAGTGCGAGCGGAGCACCAGCTGCAACGCGCCGATACTATCGGTGGCCACCGTGGCGGCCCCGTCGCCGGTGACAGCGAAGCGGCGTGTACGATGTTCCGCGCCGATGCCGAGCGTGCCGGCCGGGCGTGCCGTGCTGCCGGGCTGTCGAACGCTGGACGCGCCCGCGTCGAGCCAGAGCGCCGTACCCTGCGCCAGCGCGGGTCGTGCAGTGACTGCGATTGTTAGCGTGAGGCTGAGCCAGAGCGCCGCGGCCACCGCCGCGACGCGGGCGACCGCGGCTCGCAGGCTGGCGATGAGCCCGGAGCAATCATCGTTTGACTGGCGGCGTCCCCGGACGGATCGGGGTGCTTGGCGAAGCGGGGCCGACGGTGCTGAGCGACGCCTCGGCGCGAATGAGAGAAAGCACACCCCTCGAGCGTAATTCCATGGCGGCATCCGGCGCGAGTCCCGCGACGATATCGGCGCGCACGTTCGCACCTAACGAGGCGAGCTGGGCCGTGCTGGCGCCCTTGAGCAACAGGTCGCGTACGCGCCGCGAGGCACTCGCGTGCGGCACGCCGCTCGCGATCATCTCGGCTAACACGCCCAAGGGCACCGTAAGCGGCTTGGTTGGCCAGACGCGCCGCATGTCGCGCAGCGTACCCTGCGGCACGCCGACTTGCAGCGCATCGGCGCCTGCGGCGAGCTCTTCGGCGCTGCGGCTGGGCGCCAGCGCGGACGATGCCACCGCCAGTCGCTGGGCCAGCAGGTTGGTGGCGCTGCGAATGCGATCCGGCGTGGCCCGCTTGGCCAGCCCTTCGCGCACCTTGGTGACGAGCGGCGCCGTGGGAAGCCCGTGCGCGGCCGCATCGGTGATCAGCGTGCGGATGGCGGAGCGTGCGGTCGCGTCCTCGATCAGGTCGAGCGCGCCCATGGTGGCAGCGTCGGAGGTGACCGTGTTCTGGGCGACGAGCACCGGCGCCATGGCAAAGAGCGAAGCGACTGCGATGGCGCGCGCGGAAACGATGACGATCATGGCGTAGCTCATGGCACCTGGACGATGACCACGGAAGTGGGGCGACCGAAATCGGGATCCTTCGTTTGCGGCGCTCGCGGGTCGGCGATCCAGCGTTCACCGTCGACGACAAATGCGTACAGGTGTCGTCCTTGTGCGATGGGCAGTGACGTGCTCCAGACGCCGTTCTCGAGCGTCATCGGCGTGGCGCTCACGTCCCAGTCGTTGAAATCGCCGACGACATGCAGCGTGGTCGCACCGGTCGCTTCGCGTGGGTCGAGAACAAACTGGACCGGTACGCGCAGGTCGGCGCGGTCACTCGGGCTTTCCACCTGCTGCAGCGATGGTATCGAAGACGATGGTATCGAGGGCGCGGAGGCCGTCGCCACCTGCGTCGGCGCGGTGCCGTCGGGTGACGTCAGCGCGCCGCGTCCGACGAACCCGATCATCAGTGCAACGGCGGCGAGTGCAGCCCCACGCGCGAACGGCGAGGTGGCAATGCCGATGCGACCGTTTGCATCCTCCCACCACGCGCGCATCCGTTCCCAGCGTGTCGGTTGCCGGTGCGCGACGGCGGCAAGAATGTCGGCGATGGCTCGGCGATCCACGTCGGGCATCGGGGTGAGTGCTGCGCGTACCTGCTGCAGCAGCACATCGTCGTCGGCGCGCGGATCGGTCGGTCGGTGATGCATGTCGTGGCTCATGGGATCACTCGTGGAGCGCGGCATCGCGCAACCGGACACGGAGCGTGTCGATCGCGCGCTTGACGCGCATGCGGAGTGTGGAACCCTTTGCTCCCGTGACGATGGTCATCTCTTCGTAGTCCATGTCGTTTACGTGATGGAGCAGAAAGGCTTCGCGCTGTTCGGCTGGCAGCTCCGCCAGCACGCGATACAGGTGACGTGTGAACGCGGGGTCCGGCATGTCGGGTGCGGATTCGCTGCCCGCATCGATCGGCAGCTCGCCGTAGTCGATGACGTCATAGTGCCGCTTGCGTTTGGCGGCGAGTGTGCGGCAACGGTTCCCGAGGATGCGGAAGAACCACGGATCGAAGGGAGCATCCTCGCGGAACCGCGTCAGGTTGTCATGGACGCGAAGAAAGGCATCCTGCACGGCCTCCTCCGCATCCTCGCGGCGTGCAAGCATTTGCATCGCGAAGCGGAGCGCCCGCGGGTAATAGCTCTCCACGAGCAGGGCGAAGCTGTCGCGATCGCCCTGCTGCGCCCTGCGGAGAATTCCCGGATCGAGCGACGACATGTAAACCAGATGTAAAGCTGATGTATACCTGTGTGTGAACGCGAGCGTTACAACGGCACGCGCGTGGAGTACACCCCGCTGGCCGGACGCAGCGAGCCGTCAGCAGCACGCGTGTAGGTCCACCAGAGTACGATGGCTTCTTTGGATGCTGCGGTGTAACCACCGATGTCCGCGTACTTGATCGATGTCTGCGCCCCCTGCACGATGATGGGGCACTGCGTTCCGCATGGAGGATACAGTGCGACGACCATCTGGTCCTTGTCCACGACCATGTAGCCGACGGCGAACTCGGTGGTGTTGCGCAGGACGACAGTGGCGTTGGTCGCCTTGACCTCGAGAGAGCCGGCGACGATCCCCTGATTCGGCTTCGACGGGTCGGGGTTCGCGATCGACGCGTCGCTCGAGCAGGCGGCCGTCGCCAGCAGGATCGCACACAGGGCGGAGGTACGGAGAAAGGGTTGCATGGCTCCGACTGAAAGAGTGGGTTCGATCCGTTCGTGTGGCTGTAC
>JBBQSM010000050.1:0-25677 GCA_038234895.1 Gemmatimonadales bacterium | reverse complement strand
CGCATCACGCACGGCGGTGTCCATCAGCGCCGGAGCCTCCAGCGTGCCACCGTCCACGCCCAGCTCGCCCAGTTTGCGCGCACTCACCAGCACGCGGCTTTCGAGACTGCCCACGGCGCGGTTGTACGACGTCACCGCACGCTGGAGCCCTTTGCCCACCTCGCCCAGCTGCTCGTCGAAGGTGATCAGCCGCTGCTGCAGTTCGCGCCCCAGCGCAACGATGCGTGCCGCATCCTCGGCGACCCGCTCCTGACGCCAGCCGTAGGCCGTGGCCTTGAGCAAGGCAATGAGTGTGGTGGGCGTGGCCAACAACACCCGCTCGCTCAACGCCGCCTCCAACAGCGACGGATCGGATTCCAGCGCCGCCGCGAAGAACGCCTCGCCGGGGAGAAAGAGCACCACGAACTCCGGCGCGTCGGCAAACTGCGCCCAGTACTTCTTGGCCGACAGCTTCTGTACGTGCCCGCGCAGGTGCGCCGCATGTTCTGCCAGTCGCGCCGTGCGCGCCCGGTCATCGGGGGCGCCCATCGCTTCGAGATAGGCGCTGAGCGGCGCCTTGGCGTCCACAACCAACTGACGCCCGCCCGGCATGCGGACGACCAGGTCGGGGCGTTGCGTGCCATCGTCGTTGCGCACGGTCACCTGCGGTTCGAAATCGCAGTACGCCAGCATGCCCGCCAATTCGCAGACGCGGCGCAATTGCAGTTCGCCCCACTGTCCGCGCACTGTTGGTGCACGTAACGCTTGCGATAGCTGCTGCGTTTCGCGACGCAGCGATTCGCCGGCCAACGCCACCGCGTCCAGTCGTTCGCCGATCGCGCCGGCCACCTGCGCCTGCGCCCGCCCCATCTGCGCCAGCACATCGTCATAGCGCGCCAGCGTCTCACGAATGGGCGACAACATTTCGGCCACGTTGCCGTGTCGCGCCGTGAGCGCGGCTTCCGTTTCATGGCGTGCCAGTTGCTCACGCAACTGCATTTCCGTGGTGCGCGCCTGCGACTCCGCGTCGCTGCGCGCGCGCGCCGCATCGGCGACGGCGATGCGGCGCGAAACCAACCACGTGGCAATTCCCCCGAGCAGGGCGCCGACGAGGGCGCCGAGCAGGAGGGCGGGTGAGGAATCGATTGGGAGCAGGACTACGGCTTCACGACCAACAGCTTCTTCACCCACCCTTCACCGGCCGATCCTTGCACCTTCAGGAAGCCGTCCTTCTCCTGGCCGAGGAACACCAGTTCTTCGCCCTTCGGCAGCGTGGCGATCGCCTTGGCAGCATCCTGCGGTGCGGCGAGCAGCTTCACGTTGCCGAGCTTCGTGGCGAGCACGTCGCCTTCGTTGTAGACCGAGCCCGCCTTCGCCGGCTCTTCGCTGCCGATCTTGGATGCGTCGAACTTGCTGGCCCGCGCGATCATCGCGGGATCTTCGCGCATCTGCTTGATGATGGTGTTGAAATTGTCCAGGTACGACATCGCGATGAGCTTGCCCTCGGCGGTGCTGGTGTACGCGCCCCCGCCCGCGAACGCGCCGCCGGCCCAGCCGAACGCGCCAAGGGAAAAGTCCCGCTTCTTGGCTTTGCCTTCGGCGGCGGCGACCTGCACCGTTGTCCGTGCGTCGGCAACGAGGATGGTGGTGGACGCTTCCTTGATCTTCATGCCGCCCGCGACGGCGCCGATGCCGCCCAGCTTGCGTCCGAGCCCGCCGACCACGCCGCCCGCGCCGCCGGCGTTGTTGTCCATGATCTGCACGGCCGGGTTCATGACGAAGTCGGCCAGCACCATCTGGCCCTTGCCCATGTTCGACCCCGCCTGCCCCTCGCCGTCGCCCGCCAGGGCGCGCTCGCCCTTCATGACCTCCATGCCCGCGCCGCGCTCCAGCACCACGAAGCACTTCGATTGCTGCACCATCATGCGCAGCAGCGCCGTGGGCGACCCGAGCGAGTAGCGGTTGAAGTAATTCATGTACTCGGCCCGGGGCTCGGCCACAGCCATCGTCCCGATCGGACGCTCGCACTTTTCGAGCTCGTCCTTGTCTTGTGCGAGGAGCGGAGCGGCGGAGAGTGTGAGTAGCGTGGCAGCCGCACTCAGGTTCGTTATGCGCGACATGATCGTGGGGATGGGGTTGGTCGGACGCACGTCGGGGACAGGCAGGGTAGCGCCGCAAATGTACTTGCGCGGAGTCGGGTCGTCATCTGTCACGGGGTGGGGTCACGGCCTCGACACGACTGTGGGTCGCGTGACGGCACCGCCGGCGGACGTGCCCGTCTGCCCCGAGCCGTTCGTGCCCCAACAGTAGAGCTTGCGATCGATGGCGATGGCGCAGGTGTGTTCGTTTCCACCAACGATCTGACGGAACTGCACCGCGCCTGCATCCACCCGCGCGGGCAACGTGGCGATCGCCGTTGTGCCGTTGCCCACCTGGCCGCTCGCATTCGCGCCCCAGCAGTATGCGTCGTTGGTCGTCGCGATCGCACAGGTGTGGTGAACGCCGGCGGTGATGCTCGTGAAGCGGAGCGACGTGCTGACGGCGGTGGGCACCAGCGTCGAGGTGAACGTTCCGGTGCCCAGCTGCCCTTCGCGATTGCGCCCCCAGCACCAGGCCGCTCCGCCGGTGTCGAGCGCACAGGAGTGCGCGTTGCCGACGGCGATCGTGGTCCACTGCCTGCTGCCGGCGACTGGCGTCGGGACTGTCTTGCCCGTGCCGGATCCGTCGCCGAGCGCACCGCGATTGTCAGGGCCGAGGCCAGTCTGGTCACCCCAACACTTCGCGACGCCAGCGGTCGTGACACCGCAGGAGTGCAGAGACCCGGGATCCAGCATGGCGAAGAGATCGCCGCCTGACACGAGCGTAGGCCGGGTAACGAAGACTTCGGAGGACCCGACGGCGAGCTGGCCGAAGCGATTGTTCCCCCAGCAGTAGGCGCGCGACGAGGCGTTGACCGCGCACGTCTGATAGAAGCCGGCGAAGAGCTGCGTGAACAGTTGACCGCCGACGATCGGTACCGGAGCGAACACGCCCGTTCCGAACGTGCCATTACCCAACTGTCCTTCGCCGTTCGAGCCCCAGCAGAACACGCGGCCTGCGCGATCCAGTGCGCAGCCGTGCTCCTCTCCCATCACGACTCGTGTGAAGTCGGCACTCCCGCTCACGAGGTTTCGATTTCCTCCTGTCCGTGCCCCCGATGCACCCAGTGGACGCTCGCCCCAGCAATACGCGCCACCGGACACGCGGATCGCGCAAGACGCGAGAGCACCAGCAGCCACATCGGATGCGAGGAAGAACAGCGACCGCACCACCACCTGGGCCGTCGCTTGGACGGAATCGACGACCGCCGTGATGCGCACGGTGTCGCCCTCAGTACGCCCCGACACCACACCGCTCGTGGACACGGTGGCGATGGTGGTGTCACTCGAGCGCCAGACCGTCGTGCGTCCGGTGACGACGTTGCCTGCTGCATCGCGCGCCGTCGCCGTGAGCAACGTCGTTGCGCCTTCGTCGACGTCGATGACCGTGGGGGCGATCGTCACGGTGGTCACACGCACCGGTGCGACGCGGAATGTCGCAGTAACGGCGCGGGCCTGCGACATCACCACGGTGCAACTGCCGGCCCCACTGCACGCACCGCTCCACGCCTCGAGTGCACTTCCGGGCGCGGACGCGGCGGTCAACGTGACGGTGGTTCCGGCCACGAACGCACTCGTGCAGGTACCACTGCTGCAGGTGATGCCGGCGGGCGACGACGTGACCGAGCCTGCGCCTGCCCCCGCGACCGTCACGGTGAGCGTTTGCGCGGGCGGAGTCACCGTCACCGCCGCCGAACCCGACTGCCCACCCGACGTGGCGGTGATGGTGGCCGTGCCCGACGCGACGGTGGTGAGCGATGCGGTAGCACCGCTGCCCGCCACCGTCACCACCGCCGGACTGCTGCTCGTCCACACGACGGCCGGATTCGACGCGACGCCAACGCTCGTGTTCACGGTCGCGCTGAGTTGGGCCGTAGTCCCGACGCCGACCAGCGTCAGCGTGGCGGGCGTGAGCACGACCGACTGGGTCGTAACTGGCGCGTTCACCGTCAGCGCCGCCGAACCGGACTGCCCGCCCGACGTGGCGGTGATGGTGGCCGTGCCCGGCGCCACGGTCGTGACCGTGGCCGTTGCACCTGAACCCACCACCGTCGCGACCGATGGATTGCCGCTCGTCCACGTGACCGTCGGGGAGGCCGCGACACCCGCGCTCGTGGTCACGGTCGCCGACAGCGACGCGGTCGCGCCCGCACCGGTGAGCGCGAGCGCGGCGGGCGCGACGCTCACCGAAACCGTCGTGACGGGGGCGGGCGGGGTCGGACCGGGAGCGCTGTCGCTCGAGCCCGAGCCGCAGGAGACGAGCGCGGTGAGCGTGGCCAGCAGCGCAAACGTGCGCACACCACGACGCAGAACGAAAGCAGTACGCATGAATGTCGAGACAGAGGGAAATGGAGGTCCAATGTCTGATTGCGAAATTCCCGGCGAAAACTGTCATCGCAGCGGAGGGGCACACACAAGAGCTCGTCCGCGTGGCGCGGCTGCAGGCGTCGGCGAATGCGTGCACATCGCGCGCTCCGTTCATGGACTCGACACCGACCCACAGGGATTGACGCGTCACGACATCGTCGCAACTATTGCCGACGCCTTGCGTACGGCAAGTCCGAACACGTCTCGGCGAATACCCGCCATGCAATCACCTTCTGGAGATGACCCACATGCGTAAAGTGCCCGTCCGTCGTGCTGCCCTCGCGGTCGTCATGCTGTCCACGGTCGTTACCTCCGGTTGCTTCGGCAGCTTCCCGCTCACGCGGAAGATGTACAACTGGAACAAGGGCGTCTCGTCGGACAAGTGGGTACGTGAACTGGTCTTCGTCGCCACGGCGTTGCTGGTGCCGGTGTACAGCGTGGCGGGCCTGATCGACGTCGTCATCCTGAACTCGCAGGAATTCTGGACGGGCAAGAGCAGCGTGGCGTCCGGCCCCGAGACCAAGGTCAAGACGCTCACGCGCGGCAACGTCACGATCAAGCAGACGATGACGCAGGCGGCCACAGGCCGCACGATGATCCTTGAGGAGACGGTGGACGGCAAGTTCCAGAGCCGCACCACGTTGCGTCAGGCCACCGGCGCGGCGGTCGTCAGCGCGGAGACGGAGTTCGCCGATGGACGCAAGGAGACGAAGACGTTGTCGGTCGACGAAGCGGGAGCGTTGACGATCAGCGCGAATGGCACGCAGCGCAGGGTCACGGACGCGGAGCTCGCCGTGGTCGCGTCGCGGATGGATGCGGGAGTAGTGGCAGCTCGGTAATCCGGACTGCTAAAGGCGGGCCCGCGCGACATTCGCCGGGCTCGAATGAAAAGTGCGGCGGTCCTACGACGGACCGCCGCACTTTTTTGCTGCGCGGACATCAAGCGCTACTACCCCGAGATCGGTCGCTACGGAGCTTCTCTCGAGACTGGTTCAGCGGAGCACGCCGATACGCGTCGCGCTACGGCCGACCGTTTGGTCGCCGAGTACGAACTGGGACGCGAGGACGGTCCAGCCGGTTTGCGCACCCGGCGCAGGCCCCCAGCTGTTCTGCCATCCAGTCACCCCGGACAAGTCGGGAACAGCGGCGTCAATCGTGGTGGCGTTTGCAAGGAATGCGTCGTTGAACATGATTTCGACCCTTCGGGTCGACTGCGAGAACGCAATGCTCCAGAAGTTATTGTACTCGATCTGGCGTGCCATGCTCAAACGAAAACGAGCATAGGGAGCGTTCGCGACGCTCGACACGGACGGAATGCTCAGTTGCGGACCGAGGGTGAGTGTGACGGCGGTTCCCGGATTGCGCAGTTGGGCAACGACCCCGCGGGTGCTCACATCGCCACCCGTGATCAAAACTGAAGAGGCAACGAACTCGTGAAGGTCGCTGCTTATTGCCTGTGCTGCGGGCACGATGGAGGTGCGAAGTGCGCTCCGGTTGGATCCCGCGCCGAGGGATTGGTATGCGCCGTTCAGCGTACGGAACAGCGACGAGATATTGATTTGCTCGCTACTCACGCCTCCAACCGCCGTGATCTGGGTCGAATCCATGCCAAACCCGTCGGCCGTGTTATTGAAATCGATCGTACCAATGGATGACTGATTCGCCGGATTCAGTGATCTCCGAAGAATCATCCGATTCGCCCGCTGAATCCCCTGAGTGGTATCGCGCGCGTACCGTGTCGCGATCAGGTCCACGCTTCCTTGTTGTACGTTGCTGATCGTGAACGCCGGATTGGCGAGTGTGGGAGGTACGGCGACAAACCCTGAGCCGAGTGTGATGGCCGTTGATTCCGTAGCCGACAAGCCCGCGACCGTACCAGTGACCGTCTTGAACTGCAACGGGTCCAGGCAACCGCCGATAAGCTCAGAGAGCGCGTCGAATCGTACCACGGTGGTGAAGTTGTTCGCGCTCGTCTCCATTACGTAGGCGATGCCCTCATTGGCCCGACGAGTGATTCGATAAGTGTTATTCGCTACCGGCAGTACGCGTTGCCACCCGCCGTTGGCATCTTGCGCGGCGAACCAGATTGGCACCGCGAGCGTCTGTCCACAAAACTGGAGCGTCACGTTACCGCCGGATACCGGCGCAGGCGTGACCGTCAGCGCGATCGTCACCGTTGCGCTGGCAACTCCCGCAGCGGACGCAACTACCGTCACGTTGGACGTCGTCGTCGCCGCAGTGGCGGCCACCTGGACCGTGAGCGTGACACTCGTACCGGTCGTCTGGCTGCTGCTGACGCTCGCCGTGACACCAGCCGGCAGGTTGCTGACCGTGAACGTGACGGCTCCGGAGAAGTTGGTGCGCGCGAGCGTGAGCGTACTGGTACCCGTTGCGCCCTGTTGCACGGAGAGCTGAGCCGGCGAAGCGCTCAGGGCAATGGCGGTCACGGGCGCAGCCAGTACGGTGAGCGCGATCGTTGCGGTTGCCGAGGGAACGCCACTGCCCGAGGCCGTCGCGGTGAGGGAGTAGTTGCCCACGGCCACATTGGCGCCAACGGTGAGCATCACCGTGAACACATCGCCTGCATTCGTTACACTTGCACTGACCCCGGACGGTGCGCCGGTCACCGTGACGGCAACAGCACCGCTGAAATTCGTGCGAGTCAACGCCACCGTCGACACACCACTCGCACCTTGTGCGATCGTGGCCGCCGTCGCGTTTAGCACTATAGCAGCCGCCGGTGTGGATGCTGAGACGGTCACCGTTGCTGTCGCTGAGACGCCGCCGACGCGAGCGGTGATGATCGCGGTTCCGGCCGCGACGGATGATACCGTGGCTATGCCACCCGTACCGCTCACCGTCGCGACCGCCGCATTGCTGGTGGTCCATGCAACCGTCGGTGACGTCACCAGTCCGTTCGCCGAGGTGACCGTCGCGGTCACCGTGGCGTTCTGTCCGGCGCCCACGAGTGAAATGGACGTCGGCGAAAGTGAGATGGCGGTAATCGTCACTGGCTGCGGTTGGACCGGTGTCGACTCGCCACCACCGCAGGCAGTGAATGCGCAGAGGCAAAGGAGCCTGAGAAGTGCAATACCTCTACGGTGTAGCGGAACGGTGCGCATGGTGGCTCGGGAAGGGTGTTGGAGAACGTCGGTCCCTCTGGAGTTGCGCGAAAACCGTCCGAATACCGTCAGCGGACACTTTGCGAGGGTGGTGACAGGGTTTTGGAGGTGCTTGCGCAACTGTATGTCGGCTGGCCTTTACCGATTGCCTCCGCCCACGCTGTCACTGACCGGTGTCGGGCAAACAGGCTGACTCGGAGTGATGGTGCATACGAAGGCGAAGGTGCCCTCGGCGCCAGCCGTGAGATGCGCGAGCACTAACCATCGACGCTGCAGAAGTGACGCTTCGAAAAACGCGTCGGTTCCGGTGCACCGGGCCGACGCGTTGTTGCTACCGTTGACTCGTCGATCGAGGAGCGCGCAGTGCTGGAGGCTATCTGATGCCCGCAAGCTCGGCGCGAACCTTCGTCGCCGAGACCGAATCGCCCAACGCCACGTAGGCGGCCAGCAAATTCTCCCGCGCCTGCCGCGATGCAGGCTTTCGGCCCCCCATGACGGAGTCCATGATCGCGATCGCATCCGTGGAGACATCCACGGTTTCGCGATAGCGCTTGACCTTGAGCAGGGCCGCAGCCAAACGCACGCGCATCTGTGCCGTGGTGACGTTTCGCTCGCCCATCGACGCAGACGTGCGCGCCACGGTACTGCGCAGCAGCGCGATCGCCGTGTCCGCACGACCCTCGGCCAGCAGCGTTGAGGCAATGTTGGAATCCTCGATCAGCGCACTCTTGGTATCGGGGCCGCGTGCAGCACGCAGCAAACGCGCCGCACGCTCGTGCAATGCACGCGCACCGCGCGGGTCGCCCAGCGCCGAAAGTGACACGCCCATGGTACCGTACGCGATCGCCGTATTTGCGTCATCCGGCCCGAGCTCGTTGGTGCGCGAGTACACATCGATCGTGTGAAGCAGAAGATCACGCGCTTCCGCCGGACGGTTGGCTCGATTGAGTGTCTGCGCCAGAACAAATTCCGTCAGCGCCGTGTACATGTGGTCCGTTCCGTACCATGCACTGGTGAGCGCCACCGCCTCGCGCTGATACTGCTCCGCTTGCGCGAGCTCCCCGCGCTGAGAAGCGACATTACCGAGGTTCCCCAAAAGGAACGCAACCTCGGGATGCTTCGGGCCGAAGATGCGCCGTGCCACAGGAAGCGCTCGCTCCCACACTGAGTCCGCGGCCGCGAAGTCGCCGCTCATTGCCACGGCAATACCCAACTCGCGCAGCACTTCAACGAACAACGAAGACATGGTGTCCGTCTGCTCACTTCGCATCAACGCCCCTTGCAAGTACGGCATCGCATCCTTCGTCCGCCCCTGGTCCCGCAGCAGCACACCGAGCGCCAACTGCGCAGCGGTCGCAACGGGATGATCACGATCACCATCCGCAATCAGCGTGCTGATCGATCGGAGTTCGCGTTCCGCGGAGTCGGTTTGCTTTCGCAGGGACAGTATCTTGGCACGCTGCACGCGAACGCCGAGTGTGCGTGGATCGGATCCGCCATAGAGGGTGTCGGCCCGATGCAGCGCCTCGCGAATGAGCGTATCGGCGCGATCATATCGGCCCATCCGCCCGCTGACCACGCCCAACGATTCCAATAGATCAACCTGCGCCTGCGGGTCACTTGTCAGTGCGTACGCCTCGCGCACACCGTTCGCGACGATCGTCGCCACGCGAATGCTGTCCACGGTTTCTGGCGGCTGACCGCCGCCATCGAACAATCGCTCCATGAACTGCATAAGCCGTGCTGTCCGCGCCGACTCGGCGATCGCTGCATCACGCGCGCCCCGTAGCGATCGGTCGTGCGCAAAGAGCGCGAACAGTGCAACCAGCGTACTCGCGGCACCGATCACCAGCGGTACACGCCGCCGACGGAGAAATTTCCGGGCGCGATGGGTCGCGCTGACGGACACCGCTTCCAGCGGAAATCCATCGAAGAGACGGTCGACATCACGGACTAACGCGTCGACGGACTCATACCGCTGGACAACGTCGGGTGCGGTCGCACACGCGATGATTGCATCGATGTCGATCCAGTCCTCCTCCCGTCCGCCGAACCGGCGACGCAATGGCGACATCGACGACACCCGCTCGCCCTGATCCGCTGGCAGTCTATCCGCAAGTAGCTGAAAGAGGATAACGCCCAGCGAGTACACATCGCTCTGCACATCGACGGGTGCACCAGCGCGACGCTGAGGGGAGGCGTAGGCCGGGGTCAGCAACCGCCCCTGCGTGATGGGCAGCGCATCATCGAGCCGGCGCGCGATTCCAAAGTCGAGCAAACGGACGTGCCCGTCGCGACTGACGAGAATGTTCGATGGCTTGAGATCACCGTGCACCACCAGCCGCCAGTGCGCAGCACGCACGGCCAGACAAACCTCGCGAAACAGAAGCAACCGCTGACGAACGAAGGAGAGTCTGTCGCGTGCATGCAGATCGATCGGCTGGCCGTCGACATACTCCATGGCAAACCACGGCGTTCCCTCCTCGGTCTGTCCCGCGTGATAGAGCGGAACAATGCCGGGATGACGCAACTGCGAGATGATGCGTTGCTCCTCCTCGAATCGCGCCCGAAGCGAGGGAGAGAGCGGCGCATCCCACAAGACCTTCAACGCAACGCGTGCGCCGATATCCGCGCGCTCTGCGAGGTACACAACGCCCATACCGCCGCGTCCAAGCACCTCCAAGACCCGGTACGGACCGAACGATTGCGATGGGAGTCGGCCATCCGCATCCGGCAGCAATAGCCGCGCAGCCGACGGGCCGATCCCTTCGTCTAACAGCGGGTCCGGAGCGGCATCCTGCATCGTGAGGCGCCGCACTGCGCTGCGCACCGTCTCCTCTACACCGGATTCCTCGATCAGCGTGTCGCGACTGTCCGGCGGGACAGCCTGCACGCGATGAAACAGTGCCTCAACCTCTGTCCACTGCTCGGGCGTGAGATCCATGATATGCATTTGCGCGGTTGCGCCGAAGTGACTGTCACGCGACGTCGGTCGAGAGTGTCAATGAGCCATCGCGCGTGATTGACTTGCCCGCGCCCACCAAATCAGCCCTCCGCGAGCTCCACGGAGAGGAACGCGCGAGCCAGTCGCCAATCACGTGCGACTGTCGCCTCCGAAACGCCGAGCAGCGTCGCAGTTTCCGACACTGCGAGCCCGCCAAAGAATCGCGCTTCCACCACGGATGCCTGCCGGACGTTGAGCGCTGTCAGCTTCGTCAACGCCGCGTCAATCGCCAGCACGCGCTCCTCCGGTTCGCTAGGCATCGCAAGGCGCTCGGATATCTCGACGTGCATCCCTTCGCGCTTCATCGCGCGACGCCGGCGTGCCGAGTCCACCAGCACCTGCCGCATTGCGCGCACCACGATGTGCTTCAGATGCTGCTCGTTGGCTATCGAGATCGCCGTCGAACTCGCGAGTTTCAGCCACGCTTCATTGACGAGCGCCGTCGTTGTGACGGTTGCGAAAGGATCCCCGTATCGCACCGATGACGCGAGACGTTTGAGTTCGTCGTAGGCGACGGAGTACAAGTCATTGACGGCTACCGGCCCTTCTCCATCCGGCGATGATCGTTCCCAATCCCCTCGTGTCTCGTCGCGCAGGGAGTCTTCCGACGTATGCAGTGTCATAGGCGCAAGACGAACGGTCAGGGGACGCGGCAAAATCCGCACGCAAGAGTATGCGGACTCCCCTGATGCTCCGCCAGCGCTTCAGCTTGGCAGCATCGCGTCAGATGACGTCTGATTCATGATGCACTATTCATTCTTGCGTGCCATGAATCGCTGCATCGCAACCGCCGTTCAGCAGGGTTCCCGGATCCGGCCCAAACCGACGTGCCCGCCCTCGGTCACTACGCCGGAAACAACCCATCAATCGACAAGTACCGCTCGCCGGTGTCGTAGCAGAACGTCAGCACCCGCGCGCCGTCCGCCATCTGCGGCACCCGCTGCGCCACCGCTGCCAGTGACGCGCCACTCGAAATACCGATGAAAATCCCTTCCTCGCGCGCCGATCGCTGCGCATAGGCAAACGCGTCTTCTTCCGTCACCTGCAGCACACCATCCAGCGTGTCGCCGTGCAGGTTGGCGGGAATGAATCCCGCACCCACGCCCTGAATACGATGCGGACCCGGAGCGCCGCCGCTGATCACGGCGGACTTGACCGGCTCCACCGCAAATGTCTGCATGGACGGAAAGCGCTGCTTCAGCACTTCACTCACACCCGTGATATGTCCGCCGGTGCCCACGCCGGTGATCAGGTAGTCGAGCCCTTCCGGAAAATCTTCGATGATTTCCAGCGCCGTCGTCTCGGCATGCACCGCAATGTTCGACGGGTTGTCGAACTGCGACGGCATCCACGCGTTCGGTGTCTGCGCCACCAGTTCATGCGCGCGCTCGATCGCCCCCTTCATCCCCTTCTCGCGCGGCGTCAGGTCGAAGGTGGCGCCATACGCGGCCATGACGCGTCGGCGCTCGATCGACATCGACTCCGGCATCACCAGCACGAGCGTGTATCCCTTCACCGCCGCGACGAGCGCGAGGCCGATGCCGGTGTTACCCGACGTGGGCTCGATGATCACCGTGTCCTTGGTGAGGAGACCACGACGTTCGGCATCCTCGATCATCGACAGCGCGATACGGTCCTTGATGCTGCCGCCGGGATTCGAGCGCTCCAGCTTCATCCACACATGCACGCGCGGATCGAAGAGGCGCTGCAACTGCACGTGAGGCGTACGGCCGATGGTTTGCAGAATATTCGTGGCGCGCATGAGTGGTTCCGTGAAATGGTGGTGAATCAGATGTGAAATTCAGATGTGGAACTCGAGGCCGTCGTCTTCCGGCGCACGCTGCTCCACCCGACTGCTGAACTGCACGACCGAGCGCGGCGGCACGGACGCAGTCAACCACACATTGCCGCCGATGACCGACCCATCGCCGATGAGCGTGTTGCCACCAAGAATCGTTGCGTTGGCATAGATCACCACATCGTTGCCAATGGTGGGATGCCGTTTGCGATTGGCCATGCGCTTGCTCACCGCGAGCGCGCCCAACGTCACGCCCTGATACACACGCACGCGATCACCGATGGTGCTCGTTTCGCCGATCACCACGCCGGTACCGTGATCGATGGCGAACCCGGCCCCGATCACCGCGCCCGGGTGAATGTCGATGCCCGTTTCGCGATGCGCCCACTCACTCACCAGTCGCGGAAAGAGTGGCACACCCATGAGATACAACTCATGCGACAGCCGATGCACCGCCGTCGCCAGAAACCCGGGGTACGCCAGCACCACTTCCTCGTGCGTGCGCGCCGCCGGATCGCCCGCGAGAATCGCATCGGCGTCGGCCATGAGCGAGGCACGCACCGCCGGCAGCGCTTCCAGAAAGCGCGACACCACCGAGGCCGAGTCGGGCATCAGCGACGAGGTCGCATCGTGCATCAGCCGCTCGAGATGGCGCGCCGCGTCGTGCACCTCCTCCGACGACCGCTCGCCCCGCGCGAACGCCGGAAAGAGCAGCGACAGCGTGCAGTGCGCAAACTCCTCCGCCATCGCGCGCAGCGGTCTCAACTGGTCCATTGCCGCACGCTCAGCGGCCAACTGCTCCACGAATGCCGGCCACGACTCGGGGACAGCCACGCCGTCTGTCGACTCGTTCACGGATGCGGCGGCACGCATAGAGTTGGCGGTATCGGTCATCTCCAACATTACCACCCGCGCTCCATACGAGCGACCGTCTCCTGTCGCGCCTCGGTCACATAGCTCTGCATCCCCACCGACCGCAGCCCCACACCGGTGAGCACGTCGCGGTACCACTGCGCCGTCTTGAGCGGCGGCCAGTCGGTGTCCCCCTCGAACTGATCCCCACGCGCGAAAATCTCGAGATACGCCATCCCGCCCGCCCGGCGCGCCACCTGCGCTACCCCCGCCCGGAATTGGCGCGCGGTGAGGTAGTTGAGCATCCCACAGCACACCACGAGATCGTATGTGCTGCGCAACGGGAGCGCGTCGAGCGACTCGATACTCCCCTGCTGCAATCCGCGTCGTTTGCCGAATCGCGCGACCGCGTACGCGCTGGGATCCACCCCGTCGTACGCAATCGACGGACTGAGCGTCTTGAGCACCGGCTGCCAATTCCCTTCGCCGCACCCCACATCGAGCACGGTGCGCACCGGCCGCCCCAGCACCCACTCGGCCTGCGCCAACACAAAGCGCACCTGACGCGCCAGTTCGGTCGTACTTTTCACGCGGTGCGTCGGATGCCGATACCACTTGTCGAAGTAGGCCTTGTCGTAGCGGTCGCTCAGAGAATCCCCCAGAATCCACGGTCGATGTCGATGTTGAAGCGCCACACGCCGTCGCGAAGGCCGCGCGCGAAATCAGCGCGCACCAGATCGTAAAAGAACAGCACACCCATCCCGGCCGACGGGTACACGCCATGCCGCGGTGTGCCGACCACGTCGCGCGCGCTGCTGGTCACGAGCAGTGCCTGCACGAACGGTGCGAGCGTGACATGCGCCGGTGCTTTGCCGAACTTGCCGAGTGGAATGGCGGGTGCGGGAACCGGCTGCCGGATTTCGAATCGCTGCGACACGAAGGCGCGCGCGTCGAAACTGTGCCAGTCGTAGCCGGGCGCACTGTACGGTCCACCGGCAAACACCAGCCACTGCGGCGGAACGTCGTTGCCACCCACCGCACCGAACATGGAGCGCGAGACGAGCGTCCGATCACCGCGCCAGGCACGCTCGAACGATAGCGAGCCGGTCGCACGCGCCACCAGCGGCACCAGCGGAAAGGCCACATCGCGCCGGATGGACGCCGCGGCGACCCGCGAAAGCGCCGGCGCAGCGACAGAACCAGACGCTGGCGAGATCACGGTCACGAACCGCTCCGGCACCTGCACATCGGTGTACGCCCCAGCCGCCGTGGATAACGTCCACAATCGCCGCACCGACTGCGCACCACCAGACACACCGCCGCCACTGCCGCGCAGTTCGACGCGCACGCCCTTCATGCGCCACGCCGGCAGCACTCCCTCAAATCGTCCACCGATCGGTGACGCCGCCACGCGCACCGGCGCATCCGTTTCATAGGCAATGCGCAACGCCCACGGATCGCGCGGACTCCGTCGCCCCAGCACGCCCACTGCGCGCGTGTCCACCTGCGTGGTGTAGTCGCTGCCGAATAGTTGCGCCGCCAGCGAATTGGTCACGCCGGCGCGCTCGGGCTCCGCCAGATCGCGATAGTCACGCTCCACGAACAGTTGCAGCAGTGGCACGCGCCCGAACGCCGGTTCCCGACCGATCGCGAGCTGTCCCTTCACCTGCCGGTCGCTGAATCCATAACGCGCGCGTCCAGCCAGCACGATGCCATCGCCCCACCGATGCGCCGCGCCCGCGCCCAGCGCAAAGCCCTCGGCACGCGTGAATCGCGCGAGATCGCTCACTCCGCGCCCCTTCACCGACGCCTGCGACGGGCGCGAGAGCATCGATGCGCGCACCGCGGCAGTGGCCTGCTCACGCGCGCGTACCACATCCTCGCTGCTCGCGATCTGCAGCTCGGCGGGAAGCATGTCCACCACACGCCCCTCAAACGGATGCGCGCGCAGCGCCTCGCGCGGCGCCGAACTCCAGCGCGGCATCGCCTTGGTGGAATCGGGGATCTGTTCGTTCACGTCGTAATTGGAAACTTCCCACTTGCCCCGCACAATGCCACGCGCGGGAATGTCCATCCATGTGCTACCGCGAGAAACTTCCACTTCCTGCCGGCGCGGCAACCAGTAACGCTCTCGCACGAGTCCGTTCTCGAGCGTGACCACCAACGTTTCGATGCGTTTATCGATGATCGCCGCGCGCGTGAACGTCATGGACAGGCGTACCACCGCGCCGGTCTCGTGATCGAGAAAGACCGACCCGATCGCTGCCGGCTGTGATGCGTCGCGCGGACGGAACTGCACTTCGTCCACCACGATGTCGCGACCGGGAATGCGGATGGTCAGTTGATCGGCACGCTTGAACTCGTACAGATCGCGCCCGCGGACGGCGAGCGGGTGCGGCACATCACGCACATCCTGCCCGTCGCCCAACCGGATGCGATCGGGCAGGTTATCCAGAATCACACCGTAACGGTCGCGATAGTAGCCGACATTCGCCGGCAGCAGCGTGGTGTCACGCCGCCCGACCAATCGTTGCGCGCTCTGCCCCGGCTGCCACCACGAAATGGTCAGGGCCAGCTCTTCACTTTGCACGACCTTGGGCGGAATGATCACGCCCTCGCCAAGTTGCGCGAGAAAGGCGAGAAATCCGTGCGCGTCGGCGCGATAGCTGAGCAGCGTCGAGTCGGCCAACTGCAGGCCGCGCCGGTCGATCGCGCGTTGTACCAGCGAGTCGGCCTGCGGGTCGGACCAGCGTGGCTGCGCCGTGAGCGTGCGCGCGCACAGGCATGTCACCGCAAAGGCGAGCACGAGTGCGCTACCGACGCGCAAGCGCACCGACACGTTCCCCGCAAAGCCCTTCACGTCATTCGTCTGTCGCCGCATATGGCGCGGCAATGTAATGCGGCGTTTCCTCATCGCCCGACGTACCCCGCGCGCCCTGTGTCCGTTCGATGCGTGCAGGGCAGCGCGCACGAGTCGCTCAGGGCGGCAGCGTGTCCGCGCGGACACTGTCCGTCCGCAGCGGGGCACCGGTCGCTCCAGCCGCTCCAGCGCTGCGCGACGTGTCGGCTCGACGCGGAATCGTGTCCGGCTGCTCCACCAGCAACCAGCCGCGCCAGGCGCCGTCCAGCGGTTTGCTGCTTGTGCGTACGACCGCGCGCGAGACAACCAGCAGGTAGCCCCACCCGTAGCGGCCCGCCTTGTCCGTGCGGGTACCCGGTCGGAGCGCCGCTCCGGGCACGGCGGGCGCGCGAAACGGACGCCGCACAAGCACGCGCGCAGACCGCGACGAGATCGCGCCACTCGGCTCGCTCAGTCGAACCAGGCCGCCCGCACGCAGCACCGGCTCGTCACGACCGGCGTTGAAGTGCACGGCGAACAGCGTGTCCCCCGTACCGGCAGCCCGGGACGACTCCACACGCGGGAAGGGAGCGGCAGAGGGCATGGCGCGTGTGCCGGGCACCGTGTCCTCGAGCAGTTGCGCATCGCGATACCGCGTCACCAGCCACCCATCGAGCGAGGAGCGCGCCAACGGGTCGTCATCGCGTGGCGCAGGCGCCGGTCGCGGCGGTTGTGCCCGCACCGACGGCGATCGGTCGGTCCGTGGCCGAGCCGGCTGTGCTGCCAGCGCACGTGCAGGCACGACGGACAGGAGCGCTGTCGCGAGCGCCACGGCCGCCAGAGCCACCACCGGCGCGCCCGACAACGAGCGCACGCCGGTCACGGCTGCGACGTGCGCGCGCGCGGCTCCGGGCGGGAGAGCGGCGGCAGTGCAAGAGGGATCGCGGGGGCGACATCCAGCCCGGGCGCGAGCACGTCGAGACCGGCGCGCAGGGCCGCGTCGGTGCGCGTGCTGTAGCGGAGCAGCGGTTCGATCGCCTGTTCCACCTCGAGCAACCGGACGGTCGCCAGTCGGGTGACGGCGTTGACCCAGTCGGCGCGCGACATGCGCGACAGTGCCTGCGGCGCCGGTTCCGCAGCGGCCACCTCCCGGAAGTGCGCTTCGAGCGTCGACAGCGGAGAGGTCGTCCAGTTCTCACGCAGCGCCCGCGCCGTCAACGAATCGGCCAGATGCGACAACGCCATCGTCGCCGCGCCCGAGATGCCCTGCGGCAGGCCGAACGGATCGCCGCGGGTCGCGTCATCCAGACGCACGTCGGGCAGCAGGCCGCCGCGTGCCGCCGCGCCCTTACCCTGTCGCCGCTCGAGCATGTTGCCGTTGGGCGTCAACCAGCGGGCGGTGGTCAGGCGCAGCGAGATTTCGGGCGTGAGCTTCACCACGCGCTGCACCACGCCCTTGCCGTACGTCGGGGTGCCGACCAGCAGCGCCCGATTGTGGTCGCGCAGCGCCGCCGCGATCACTTCGGCGGCGCTCGCCGTCCCGCCGTCCACCAGTACGGTCAGCGGCATGGTCGGCCACCGGCTGGACTTGGAGCGGTGTTCTTCCGGTCGCACCCCGCCACGCCCTGCCAGCGACGCGATCAGGGCGCCGCGCGGCAGAAACAGTCCGGCCGCGCGCACCCCTTCGTCAAACAGACCGCCGCCGTTGCCGCGCAGGTCGAGCATGAGGGCCCGCGCCCCCCGTCGGTGCAGCAGCGCGACCGCGTCTTCCAGCTCCTCGGACGACCGCGACGTGATGGACGAGAGGCGCACATAGCCGATGGTATCGCCAAGCAGCGCGGCATCGGTCACGGCGGGCATATGCCAATCGCCACGACGCACACCGACCGAGATCGTGTCGTTCAAGCTGGCGCGCCACAGGATCACGCGCGCCGTGTCCGGCAGCGCCGACGCCGTGTCCCCGACCGGACGTCCCCATCCGTCGGCGATGGGCACGCCGTTCACCGAGAGAACGCGATCCCCGTTGCGGATGCCGCTTCCCGCCGCGGGCGACCCGATCGCGACGCGCGCCACCGTGACGTCGCCCGCCTGTCGCCGCAACGACAAGCCCAGTCCCAGCCCGGCGCCATGCAGCGTGCCGCGGTAGCTCTTGTACGAGTCGGGTCGGAGCATGGCGGCATACGGGTCGTGCAACTCGCGCAGCATCCCCGTGACCGCGCGCCGGACCAATTCCTCACTCGGCAGCGAGTCGAGCGCATTCGCGCGCACCGATTCGATCGCCGTGGAGAGCAAGCGACCGTCGTCCCAATCGCCGCTACTGCGCGCGCGCGCCGCACCGAACCAGCTGCCGGCGGCGAACGTGGCTCCCGCAAGGGCGATGGCGCCCATGGCCGCGGTAAACTGGCGCGCGTTCATGCGCGTTTCACGACGATGCCCTTGAGGCGCCGTGTATGTGGGCTGCTGGACGAAAGGGAAGACATCGCATCACGACGTGACGGGAGAGTGACTGTTGCATCCTGCACAACGACGCGCAAACGCACCAGTCTGCGCGGCCGTCGAAGCTGCGCTGTTCGTTCGACACCACGAACGCCCGAAGGGTCACATCGGGGGACGGATGGCGGATTTTGCCCACGGACGGCCGCGCCGGTCGCCAACCCTGCCGCCAGCACCGACCACTCAGAACTGTTTGGGCCGCTTGGTCGTGATGATGACGACGCCGTTGCCCCCGCGCACGCCGTAGTAGGCCAGCGAGGTCGCGTCCTTGAGAATTTCGATGCGCGCGATGTCGCCCGGATTGAGCGAGATGAGACCGTCCGGCCCCGCGTCGATCGCGTAGCCGTCGATCACGTACAGCGGCGCCGTGTTGCCGCGGATCGTGGTCGCTCCGCGGATCTGCACCGAGAAACCACCCGGCTGCCGCACCACCCGTACACCCGGGAATCGGCCTTCGAACAGCTCCTCCACGCGCCCGATGCCGCCACGCGCCGACATTTCCTTCTGTTCGAGCACCCACCCCGGACTGTTCGTGCCACCGCTGCGTGGATCACGATCGCGCGCGTCACCGACCGCCGTGTCGTTGAGCGGCTGCGGATTCCAGCCGGCCAGCACATTCACCCGCGTGTAGCGCTCCGCGTCGCGACGCGACAAGACCGATCGACTCGCACTCTTCATCGCGCCCGGCCCCGTGGTGCCGTACTCGTAAAAGCGCGCCGACTCCGGCTCGTACCAGACGCGCGTGCCGGTGGAGTCGACACTCGACATGCGATCCCATCCCTTGGCCCCGATGTGATCGTCCATCTCGCAGTCGATGAAGACCGCGCTGCCCACCGCGCGCGGATCGGCAAACGGATGCCACGGCCGGCCGAGCGTGACCGAGGCCTTGGCCATGTCGGGGCGCTCCTTCTTGAGACGGCTGCGCAGAAAGAGAAAGCCGTACGTCTGCGCGGTGTCGGTGCTTGGGGCCGTCACGTTGCCGCTATTGGAGTTGCTGCCGCGGTCGCGCGAGATAATGTCGCACTCCTCGAACACCGCCTGGCCCGCACCGGCAATGAAATCCACGCTGCCGGCAATCTCGCAGGCATGAAAGAAGGCGCGCCCGCTGTTCACGAACAGCGTGTCTTGATACCCGAGAATGCGCACGTCGTCGAACACAGCGCGATCGCTTCCCAAGTCCGTCATGAGCGCGACCGCTTGCGGGTTGCGCAGTTTGGTGGAGTCTTCCGTCGCCTTGGCCGCATTCGCCGTATAGTCGAACGCGTTCTCGATGGTCAGATGCTCGGCGCGGAAATCCGGTGCTGCAATGCGCAGCGTGTAGCTGCCGCGCGTGCCGAACGTGCCGCCGCCCGGCGATGGGGTGTCTGCCGTGGCATCGTACGCAATCACGACGCCGTCGCGCGTCTCGCCGCGCAACGTGACACGCGGCCGATCGACGGTGAGTTTTTCGCGGTAGCGACCGTTGCGGATGAAGATCACCGTGCGCGGACCGCCGTTCACGGGCAATCGCGTGAGCGCATCGCCGATCGAGCGGAACTGCGGAATGCCCGACGGCGACGGCGCACCGGACGCGCCGGTAAACGCGGCATCGACAAGGCCCGCCCACGGCAGCGTATCGGCGCGAGCGCTCACCGACGCAGCGGAGATCGCGGCGGTCGTCACGGCGATGAGCACGGTGGCGATCATCTGGCCGTATTGGTGGGAACGGGGCCGTCCATGTAATAGTCTACCGCCGGCACCCGTCTAATCGTTCCCGCAGGGTGGGAAGCTCGCGGCAGGTGGCCTGACTTCCAGTCGCGCCACTGTCCGGGTTTGAGGACAGCATGACACCGGGTGCGTCGAGTGCCAGCGAGATTCAGCGCACGGATCGTGATGCACTACATCGTGTTACGCTCGCATACCGGACTGCCGCGCACGTGATCTGTGCGCGGCACCACAGATGCGATTGATCGTCCTGACCCCGCGCGCCTCGCGCGCATGTGCCGACCTCGCAAGAGGGCTTTTGCGTCAGGAGGAATCATGACTGTGCTTCGTCGGACCTTCGTTGCCGTACCCGTGTTCACCGCGCTGTGCACCGTCACCGCGCTGTCGGCCAGCGCCCTGCAGCCGACCGTGCTCGTCGCGCCCACCGTCGTCTCCTCCATGAGCGTGGCGCCCTCCGCGTTCGATCGCGACCGGTTCGCCGGCCCCGAACTGTTCACGTGGACCGGCACCGTGGACCGTGACGTGTACATCGTGGTGCGTGGGCGCGACGTCACCACCCGCGGTCCGGACCGCGACCTGCCGTACCGTGCGCGCGTCGCGAACACCATTCCGCGCGGCAACGGCCAGCTCGTGCTCAACGTCGAAGAAGGTCGCGGCAACGTGGGCGTCATCGAGCAGCCCAACGCGCGCAACGGTTGGCAGGCCGTCATTCGCATTCAGGACACCCGCGGCGGCGCGAACCGCTATCGCCTGAGCGCCTACTGGGACGACTTCGACCGTCGTGACCGCGACCGTGACCGGAATGATCGTGACCGCGATCGTGGACGGGACCGTGACCGCGATGACCGTGATCGCGACAATCGCGACCGCGACGACCGCTGGGGGAACGGACGTGACCGTGGCCAGCTGCAGTGGAGCGGACGCGTCGACGATCTCGTCGAGATCCGTCTGCAGGGTCGTCGCGTGGACTACATCACCCGCAGCGGCGCGCTCGTGAGCGGTGTGCGCTCCGACATCGACGGTGCCGGTCTGCCACGGCGTAACGTGGACGTCGCACTGTTCACCCAGACCGGTCGCGGCGAACTGCGCGTCGTGCAGCAGCCCAATGCCCGCAACGGGTATACCGCCGTGATCAGCATCTATGACCCCCGCGGCGGCGCCAGCTTCTACGACTTCACCGCCCGCTGGTAACCCAAGTTCTCCGCACCTCGCACCGGTAGCCCACACTACTCCATACCACCCACCCACCACCCGCAACCCGAAACCTCGATCGCGCCCCCAACCGACCACTCCCGTCGGGTCCGCCACAATCCCCCGCTCCCGTCCCGGCGGTGATTGCCAACTGCAGTCACCGCCGTCGATGTTTGTCCGTATCATGCCGGCGCCAAGATCCTCCCGCCTTTCCCTCCTGCGCACCAGCACCCGCGCCCCCACTATCGCATCGCTGGCGTTTGCGCTGTCGTTCGCGCCCGCCCCCGCCCGCGCCCAAGGCTCCATCACCGGCACCGTCTTCGACTCGCTCCGCACCCGTGCCCCGCTCGCCAACGCCACCGTCGTACTCGTGGAGCAATCCCGGTACGTCACCACCGATACCCGCGGACGTTTCCGCATCGACAGTGTCGCCGACGGGCACTACACCATCGGTGTCGTGCATCCCGTGCTCGACTCACTGGACATGCAGTTGCCCGTCGTACCGGTGAATGTCAGCGACGGTCGTCGCATAACGGTCGCGTTAGCGACGCCAAGTCCGGCCACTGCGTACGCGCGGTTGTGTCCCGGTGCGCGTGACGTAGAGACCGGCGTGATTGTGGGGCTTGTGCGCGATGTTGATGAACGCGCGCCGCTGTCCGATGCCGTGGTAAGCACCGAATGGTCGGAGTTCACCATCGCCACCGGCGGGCGGGCGTCGCCGCGCGTGGGCAAGCGCATGACCGTCCAAACGCGCACCGATGCCGCCGGCCTGTTTCTGCTGTGCAACGTGCCCACCGACACGCCCGTCGACGTGCGCTCCGTGGCCGGCGCGTACGTTGGTGGCCCGCTGCGTCTGACCATCGACGGGGGGTTGATCAGTCGCGCCGACTTCAGCATCAGCCGGCAGGACGCGGCGGCGCGCACTCTCGCAGACTCCACCACCACCGATGCAACGACCGGCGCGGCGGGCTTATCGACCGGCACACCGACTGGCACCGCCGTGTTGCGCGGCATCGTGCGCCGTTCCGATGGCAGTGCCGCCGGCGGCGCGACCATTGCAGTGGTGGGCACCACGCGTGAGGCGCGCACCGACAGTACAGGCGCATTCGTGCTCACCGGAATTCCCGCCGGGACGCGCACCATCGAAGTGCGCGGCATCGGCACCGTGCCGTCCGTCGTGTCGTTCGAATTTGCGACCAGGCAAGTGCGCATCGCCACGTTGCAACTCGGCGAGCTGGCCCAGGCGCTGTCTGCCGTCAATGTGAACGCGGCCGCAGGGCGGATGTCGTTTGCGGACCGCTCGGGCTTCAGCGATCGGCGCAAGACCGGCAGCGGGTCCTTTCGTACCGATCGCGACATCGCGCTGCACCCGTATCAGGATCTGACCGCCGTGCTGGCCACCATGCCCGGCGTGCGTGTCGATCAGGGCACCACCGGATTCCCCATGCCCTACTTTCGCGGCGGGAGTGGACTGTGCATTCCCACGTTCATTGTGGACGGCGTGCACTTTCCTGTAAACGGCGCTTCGCCCGACGAGAAGGTGAAGTACCCGTACACCGACCTCAGCGCGATCGTCCGTCCTGAGTCTATCAAAGGCATCGAGGTGTACTCGTCGCTGGGTGCGGTGCCGGTGCAATTTGACCGGACGTTTCTGGGCGGGTGCGGCGCGATTGTGATTTGGACGCGGTAACTGCGGCGAGCGTGGTCGGTATTCCGGCGACCGTCGTGAACGTGCTCACGAATCGTTCGCCGGATTCCGTTACCACTGCAGTGTCAGCTTCACCGTGAACGTACGCGCCGCTACCGCGGCACGCGGCGTGCCTCCTTCACGGCCGGACTGGCCCACGACGGCCAACTGTTCAGCATGGGGCTCATGGACGACGGCCCGCGTTGGGCCCGCGCGTTGGCTTCCGCTGGCCCATTCGCAAACGCTACTCTGCCGGCGCGTGCGGCCAGCGCCTGTTCGACCGTCCGACGCAGCGCAGCCGGCGATGCATCATCGGTGTCCACTCCGGTGTCCACTCCGCTGCGTGTCCCTGCGACGGTCGGGCAGTACGTGGCGATATGGGCAGGGAGCCGTTGGTTCAATCCGCTCACCCGGAACGAGGTGACGCGCGACGAGCTATTGAACTCTCCCCACGCGATCGTGAACACGCGTGCGTCGGCCACCCGCTGCGAAAAGGCGCGCACCGTTGCGTTGCTACCGGGCTTCCAGAGTGTGCTGTAGCTGGGCGAAAGCTCGTCCCACGTTTCGGTGAGGGGCGTGGCACCATCGAAGCTGTAGGCGACCAGACCGTTGGCGGTCACCATGTGCGGAAAGCTGAGCCACAAGTAGTACGACCCCGTGCCGCCACACACGATCGTCAGCGACACGTACTCCGACCTGCCGAAACGATTCGCGACTTGCAGGTCCGCGTCGATCGTAAGGAATCCGCGCCCCCCGGAACTGAACGTGTCCCAGTCGTACGCGGTGTACGTCGCCACCCAGTCGTCGCCATCGATTCGCGCCACCAGTGTGAAGCTGCCAGCCTGAAGCGGCGTCACGTATCCGCCTTGCGTCACCAGCGCGCGCGCGGTTTCCCGCACACTCCACGATACCGGTCGCGCGATCACGGCGCCGTCCGCTGTACGCGCGGTGACAGTGTAGCTGTACGTGTCACCCACCTTCACTCTGGTCGATCCGCTGAACACCACGTTCGTCACCGGCGACCGTACGACGACGCTGACTTGCCCCGTGCGTCCTTCGCTGCTCGCGCTGATCACCGCGCTGCCCACCGCAACGGCCGTCACCAAACCCGATCCGTTCACCGTGATGACGGCAGGATTGTTGGTCGACCAGGAGATGGCGCGTCCAGCCAGCGGCGCGCCGCTGAGGTCCACTGCCTGCGCGACGGCCTGAGTTGTGGCGCCCGGCACGAGCGTCGCTTGCGGTATCGTCAACACGACTGCGGCCACAGGGGGGAGGATCACCGTGAGTGTCGCAGAACCACTCGCTCCCTCGCTCTCGGCGGTGATGGTTGCCGTTCCCGTGGCAACCGCGCTGACCACACCGGCCGCACTCACCGAGGCCACCGACGCGTTCGACGAACTCCATGCAACCGTGCGGCCCTGTAGCACGGCATTGCGATCGTCGCGCAGCGTCACGCTCGCACTCGTGGTGCTGCCGAGCGATAGCGTGGCCTGCCCAAGCGCCACGGCCACGGTGCGCACTGGCGGTGGCACCACGGTCAGCTCAACGCTGCCGACCTTCCCTTCAGCGGTGGCGGCGATCGTCGCCACGCCGGCGGTCACGCCGGTAATGACTCCACCGTTACTCACTACCGCGACGGCTGTGTTCGAGCTGCTCCACATAACATCCCGCCCAGTCAGCGTGACGTTGCGTTCGTCGCGCAGCACCACGGAGGCCTGTAGCGTGCGTTCGGTGACGACCGTGGTCGATGTCGTGGATACCGTCACCGCGTTCACCGGGGCCGGCACCACGTTGAGTGTTGCGCTGCCTGTTCGTCCTTCGCTGGTAGCGGTGACAGTGACGGCACCTGCGCCCACACCGGTGATCGCGCCAGTCTGTGAGATGCTGGCCACGGCGGCATCGGACGACGTCCACGACACGGCGCGCCCCGCGAGCACATTGCCGTTGCTCGACCGAAGCTCGGCCGTCGCCGAAGCCGTCGCGCCAACCTGCAACGCAGTGACTGTCGTGGTGACGAGCACCGTGCCGACTTGCTCGACCACTGGCGGCGTGATCGCGGACCCGCTCGCGCCGTCACCACCACCGCATGCAGTGAGCGCAACGACGAACGAAAGCGCGGCGGCGATTCGCCGCGGAGAACTGGAGACAGCCATGAAAGTCCCACCCAGAAGAAGTGCCATTGTCGGTCCGTAATGACCGTGACAACAGCATTCACCTGCCCTCTGACAGTCGACCGGAGCGACGGGCGCGTGAGAGCGCGCCCCTCAACTCACCCCTGCTCCAACTCCGCCGACAACGCGTCCACATAGCGCCGATAGCTGAACACGCGGCCACGCTGTCGGTTCGTCAACTCCGTCACGATGTCCAGTCGCTCCAGATGCGCGAGTGACTTGTTGATCGTTGCCATGGTGAGCGAGGTTGCGCGCTTCAGCGAGTTCGACGTGGCGATCGGGTGACGCTGCAGTGCGTCGTGCACCGCCAGCGCCGATGCCGCGGCTCG
>JBBQSM010000049.1:0-25906 GCA_038234895.1 Gemmatimonadales bacterium | reverse complement strand
CGTTGACTTCGCGCAACCGCAGGGCCATCTCGCCAAGGCGTTGTTGGAGCCGGACGCGCAACTCGACTCGGCGTTCCTCAAGTTCGAGCTTGAACTTCGCCGGACGGGTCAGCGCAATCGCTTTTACGACGTCACCGCGTGGTCGATGCCGATGGCGTGGCGTCTGCAGGCGTGGACGGTGCGCAGCATTCCCGCGGGAGCCACGCCGATCACCGATGTACCGCGCGTTGCCGTGGCAACGGTTCCCGAAGCGCGCTACGGCTATGCGTTCGCGCCGGGCAGTGAAGCCTCCGTGCGACTGCTGGCCTCGTTGCTCAAGGATTCGGTGCGCGTGTGGCACGCGCCCAATTCCTTCACGGCCGGTGGCGTACCGTTTCCGCACGGCGCATTTGTGGTGCGCGTCGCAGCCAATCGCGACAATGTGCATTCCGTTGTGAATGCACGGGCGCGTGAGGCAGGCGCGACGATCGTCGGTGTGCCCTCTGCCGGCGTGACGGCCGGGACCGACCTTGGCAGCAACTCCGTCGTGCCTATCCTCGCTCCGCGCGTGGCGGTGCTTGGCGGCACGCCGGTAAGTGGCACGCCATTCGGCTTCATCTGGTTCGCGCTCGATCAGCGAGTAGGATACCCGAGCACCGCAGTCGACGCGAACTTCGTGGCCGGTGGCGACATGAGTGCATTCAACGTGCTCATCATTCCGTCCACGCCGGGCGCTGCCCTCGATCGTATTCTGGGCGACGGCGGCAAGGCTCGCCTGACCGAGTGGGTGCGCAGCGGCGGCGTGCTCATCACCACCGAAGCGGCCACGGCATGGGCAGCGCAAGATCGCGGGATGATCCGTATGCGCGTCAAGCGCGATTCCGCACGAGCGGACTCGAGTGGCGGTGCGCCGCTGCCTGGTGGATTGCCGGGCGTACTTGCGCGCGCCACCATTGACACGTTGTCGCCGCTGCTGGCCGGTGTGAACGAGCTCGAAATTCCCGTCTTTGCGAATTCCGACCGCGTGTTCACCGTGCCACGCGACTTGCGGGCTGGCGAAGCGGTCATTCGCTTCGCTCCCGCTGACCGCGTCCGGCTTGCCGGCTACTATTGGCCGGAAGCTGCCGCCAAGATTGCGCTCTCACCTTTCCTGTGGACGGAGCGCGTGGGGCGTGGTCGCGTTATTGCCTTCGCGCACGATCCGGTGTATCGCGACATGTTCCGCGGACAGCTACCGATCTTTGCCAACGCCGTGCTGCTGGGCGGCACGTTCTGATGCGCTGGCGCTTGTCACCTGCACCCGAGGCATGCGACCTGACATGAAGCGACGCACGTTTCTTCAGACAGCAGGTGTACTCGCCGCACTCCCGCTGGTCTCACGTCGCGCGGAGGCGGAGGCGGAGGCCGAGGCGGAGGCCGGTACGGTGACCGGTGCGCGCGCGGGGATCTCGCGCATCGGACTCGAGCTGTACGCGGTGCGAAAGGCCATGCGCGCCGATCCGGAGCGTACACTCGCAGCGGTGCGCGCGGCCGGCTACGACGATGTGGAGCTGCTCTGGAGCTTCAAGAACTTCGATCGTACGCCGACGCAGGTGAAGGCGTCTCTCAAGCAGGAAGGACTCACGGCCACCTCGGCGCATATGGCGCCGGATGCGCTCTTGTCCGAGTGGGAACGCAAACTCGACGACGCGAAGTTGCTCGGTCACGAGTACCTGATCGTACCAAGTTTGCCCAGTGAGGCGAATCGGTCGTTGGATGCGTGGCGCATCTGGGCGGACCGGTTCAACGTGGCCGGTGCGGAAGCGCGACGACGCGGTGTCTGGCTCGCCTTCCACAACGAGCCCAATCACATGAAGCCCATCGAAGGAACCGTGCCGTATGATCTGTTTCTCGAGCGTACCGATCCCAAGGTCGTTCGGCATCAACTCGACGTGGGGAACATGATGATGGGCGGTGGCGATCCGATGGCGTATCTCGTGAAGCACCGCGCCCGCTATTGGAGCTTTCATCTCAAGGACGTCGTGGCCGACCGTTCGCGCGACACGGAACTTGGGACAGGCACCGTCGATCTCAAGGCGCTGCTTGCGGCGATTCCTGACCTTGGCAAGAAGCCGTGCTTTGTCGAACAGGAAGGTTCAGCCGATGAACTGGAAAGCGCGCGTCGCAACGCAGCGTATCTGCGCGCGCTCGCGTTCTGACCGAAAGAGCACGCATGGCAAAGCTGCCGGTCTTCGTCAGTCATAGCACCGACCACACCAACGCGGCCGATATGGCGCGGCTGCGTGCGATCGTGGCGGGGCTTGATGCAGGCCCGGACGGTTTTGACGTGCTCTGGGACGGCGGCGAAATCACGGGCGCCGATGATTGGTATGCGCGCATTCACATCATGTTGGCGGAGTGCCGCGCGGCGATCATCCTGTTCTCCGAGCGTGCGCTGACGCAATCGCCGTGGGTGCTCAAGGAGGCGACGATCCTCTGTCACCGCGTGGCACGCGATCCAACGTTTCGTCTCCTGCCCATCATTATGCCTGGTGCAGACGAGGCGCATTTGGGTAAGGGGAACTGGGAGCCACTCCACTTCAACACCATCCAGTATCAGCGCAAGAACGATGGGGACGTCAGTGACCTCGTCGCACGAGCGCGAAACGGAATCGATCGCTCAGTGCAATTGCGCACGCCGCTGGATGAACTGGTCACCGCCATCGCCTCACAGGTCGAATACACGCCGGTGGCGGGACTCAGGAATGCCTGCAATATGCATCTGCTTCGATCCGACTGGGAGAACGTCGACTCTGCGTCGCTTGGTTTTTCGATCGGACTTGCGCGACTCCTGCTGCGTACACGCAGTCTGGATGAGGCGGTGAACGTACTCGATGCGGCGCACGGCATTCACCCGGACGCGGTGCAGGAGATCTACAACCTGGTCTCGTCGCTGTGGGTGGACCCGCAGGCGGCAGCGCCATTGCAGGAGGGTGTGTTGCATGACCGCGGGCGCACGGGTGTGGCGCTCAACGGCCGCCGCTTCGCGAAGTTCACCGCAGCGGCCTATGTACGGCGGGCATTCCCGGGCAGCATGCTCCCCACGTTCAGTCGGGTCACCGACGCCAACGCCGGTGACCTTGTCAGCCACATTGCCGAGTGTATGCGCGCTGAGGAACGCAGTCGCATCTCCGACCTCATTGACGAGGATGACGAGGATGTGGATGCCTACATCAACGCGGCCAAGGTGCAGCGATTCGTCCTGGTGCCGATGCTTCCCACCGATGACGAACTCACGTCACTGCGCGCTCTGTATCCCAAGCCGTTGTTCATCTTTTCCACTGGCGACGTGCTCCCCTTGGATGCAGCGCCGGCCGGAGTCCGCTATCTGGAGCCTCCAGTCGAACTTGCGCAGGAGTCGGGTGCATATCGGTCTTGGATGGACGCGAAGGTCAACGTAGACAATCGGCGCAAATCACGCGCCGGTGGAGGCTCGGTCTGAAATGGAATACCGTCGTCGCTATTTTGATCCGCAGGCGCCCGCGGCGCAGCAGAAAGCACGTGGCATGTCGCCCGACTCGGACAACGAGGATGCGGCGGCACCGCGATATGTGTACTCTGACCGCATAATCATTGCAGTCAATGTGGCGCTCGCTACCAAGCGGCCGCTGCTGATTGCAGGCCCGCCGGGCTCCGGTAAGTCGACGCTGGCACGGCATGTGGCGACCGTGAACGGATGGCGCTACCTGCAGCAGGTGGTCACATCCCGCACGCAGGCTGAAGATTTGCTGTACCGCATGGATGCATTGCAGCGACTAAACGATGCGCAATTGACGGGACGTGACTTACTGCCGGACTTCGCCTATCTCGATCCGGGCGTTCTCTGGTGGGCGTTCGATCGCGAGAGCGCGGCGCGCCGCGGTGCCAGCATCAAGGAGGTCGAGGCCCTCGGCGACCGGTACCCCGTTCCACGAAATCCCAGCACCGGTGCCGACACAGAAGACGTGGTCGTGCTCATCGATGAAATCGACAAGGCCGAGCCTGATGTGCCGAACGATCTGCTCGAACCACTCGACCGCGGGTCGTTCGCCGTGCGAGGACGCAGCGACCCGGTCACGAAGCAGGGACAGGTATTGATGATCATCACCACCAATGGTGAGCGCGAACTGCCCCCCGCGTTCTATCGCCGGTGTGTGTTGCTTACGTTGGGAGAGATCGACTCAGCGCGCTTGCTGGAAATTGCCACACTGCACTTTGGTACGGAGCACCGGTCATTACATCAGATGATCGCCGATTGGTTCATGAGCAGTGCGACGCACGCACGGCAGAAGGCGCTGCGCCAGCCGAGTACGGCGGAGTATCTCGACACCATTCGTGCATGTCAGCATCTGGCAGCGGATACTGGCGATGGACTGACCATGTCTGCGTCCACCGTGTGGCAAGAAGTGGCTCGGCTTGCACTCTGGAAGCACGACGACCGCTTCGATCTCGGCGCACAGGGCTCGACGCCGGGTGGCGGAGGGTCGTCGGCGTGACACGCAGCGGCGCGGTCTCCGCAGCGGACGCGCTGCGCGCGGTGCATGAGCTAGCGCCAGATGTCGAGGCGACGGCAGAGCTGCTTGCAATGCTGGCGATCGAACGCGTGGCACCCCCGGTTCGTCATGCAGCCACGAGCGTGCGCGCGTCGGTTGCCGCGCCGAATGTGATGCGGCCGGTGCCGCCCACGCCACCGTCAACGCCCCAGGGCATAACACGCCCGCGTGTTGCGCCGAGCGCGGGCGGGGACGGTCAGCCGACGGTGGCCGAACGCCTGTCGACGACGACTAGTGCTGAACCGCCGGCGTGGATGTCGTCGGCCGTATTGCTGCCGGAGGCGCCGTCGCGCGCCGCATTGAAGGCCGAGCCGATCTTTGCGCGGGCGCATGCGCGCTCCATCGTGGCCGCATCGGTGGCGATGCGCAGTGCGGATGGTCCGCTTGACGTGCGTGTGTTGATTGACATGCTGAGCCGACTCGAGCCTGTGCGCACATTGCCGCGGCGACCGGCGGCGACGCTGCGTCACGGTGTGCAGTTGCTGCTCGATGTGTCGGGTACGATGGAACCGTTCGCGCAGGATGTGCAGGAGATCGCGCGCGTGGTGGAGGAGGTCGTGGGTGGCCCGCGCACACAGCGGTTGCGGGTGCAGGTGTCGCCGGTGCGTTCGGTGACGACGCGCGCGCATCGCGACGAACCGTGGCGCGCACCGGCGCGAGGTACGCCCGTGCTGATCGTCTCTGATCTGGGGATCGGTGGAGATCCGTTGGAGCGTACCGGACCGACCGCTGCTGACTGGCACTCGCTGGCCAAGCGCGCACGTGCTGCCGGCTGCCCGGTGGTGGCGTTGGTGCCATTCGGCGCTGAGCACTGGGATACCGCGCTCATGCAGGTGATCACGCATATCCATTGGGATCATCGTGTGACGGCGGGTGCGGTGCGTCGTGCGATCGGGCCGGGGCACGTGACCCGATGATGACGGCGGAGCGTGAGCTTGCCGAAGCCACCATCGACGCGGTGGCGCGGCGGTCGGAGGCGGCCGTGCGGTTGGCGATGCTGCTGAGCATCGCAGTGTCTATCGAGCCAGCGCTGATTCGCGCGATGCGACGCCGACTGGCACCCGAGCTGGACGCGGGTGCTGAAAGCGCGTTCTGGTTTAGCGAGTTGGTCGGGTCACGCACGGCGGGCGCGCTCACGCTTGATCGTGATGTGGTACCGGTGCTGCGCGAGCGTCTCAACGCATCGGGGATGCTGGACGATGCGCGTAGTGTGATTGCCGAAGTACACACCGGATCAGCGCCAACGCTGCAGGTGGAGGAAGAGTTGATCTGGCGCACGCTGCGTGATGCGCCCGGCGATGCGGCGGCGGCTGAGTTGTTGTTGCAGCGTGCGGTGAAGACCATGATCGACGCGCCGCATCGGGCGAACGACATTGCACGCTGGGCCGATCGGGCGATGTTGGGTCTGCCTGCTGCGGCGTTGCAGCAAGGGTCTTCGGCGCGGCTGCTGGCGGCGGGCGCCTTGATGCGCATCGGACCGCGTGCGCGTGTCGCGTTGGCGCCGGATCGCCTGTCGTTGCCGGAGTCGCCGGCCTGGCTCACGCCCGAGCCCAATGCGCCCGTCGCGCTCGTGGGTGTGCAGTTACTCGAACGTGGCGCGACGTTCGTCGAAGTGGGATCGACCGGCAGCGCGATCATCGCCGTTCCCGATCATGCCCTGCGACTCGTGCAATTCGAGTGGGCACGCGCAAATGGTGCAGATGGTGGGAACAGCGAAGACGGTGCCGAGCAGTCGTGCGTCGTCGAAGCACGTGTGGGCGTGACGGTGCCCCTGCCTGCGGATGTGAAGTCGCTGCGACTGCGAACCATGGCGGGGGTGGTGTATGCGTTGTCGGTGGCTACGGTGGCGGAGGGCGCGGAGGTGGGCGAGGCAAGGCCGGACGCCGATCGCTTCAAGGTGGCGAAGGTGCTGGTGGTCGGGGACGACGGCTTCAGTAAGCGTGCGCTGTTGGAGGCACTGACGGGAACGAGCATGTCGGACAAGCGACCGCGGCCGGTGCCTTGGCGGGCTCCGGCCAATGACGAAGACATCACGCGCGAGCTCGTGTTCTGGGACATGCCGACCGTACCGCATTGGATCGGTGCTTTGTCGACGGAGCAGGTTGCGGCGGTAGTCGTGGTCGAGACGGTAGGCAGAGGAACGCCGGCAGCGGATTGGTTCAATCGAATCAAGTCGTGGTTGGATGCGACCTCCCGTGCGCCGTTGATAGTGGTGAATCCTGTGGAACAAGACGCGCCGGAGCTTCGCGTCAAGTTGATGGGTAAGATCGATTGGTCACGACAGCCGGGTTTCGTAGACAACGAGCGTTTCCGAATCATCGAGAACGCATTGCTCGGTGCGCTCAACGCGACAGGCACCGTGCGTATCGATGAGGCTCGCGCCGTAGTGCAGCGCGTGTTGCCAGCAAGCGCCGACCGCGACGAACTCACACAGCGCGCGATGATCGTCGCGGGCACGCGTGGATCCGCGCGCGCGATGTACTCCCCAGTCAGCGAACCACACTACTTGGTTGCCGCAGAACGCTTTCAGGCATCTATCGATGCGTTCGTGCGCGAACTGAACGAACCCGCGGCTGGAATGCCCGTAGTGCTGCATCGCGACGACGACGGTCGTGAAGGCGCCCTGCGTGGGCTGGTGATGGACGAGTGCGAGCGACGCGGTGTCGGATTCCAGGTGCGGGTGGGGAGCGCGCGGTGGTTGGTGGTGCCGGAGGCGGCTCAAACGGTGGAGCGAGAACTCGCACCGCCCGAACAGTTTCAGCGGTTGGACTGCTACGGCGACACAGACGCCGTACGACTGTGGTGGACGTTATTGCTGGAGTTGCAAGCGCAGGACTGCGCGGTCATGAGTGCAACCGCCGGCTTCGCCGATATCCTGTTTGCTGCCGAACAAGCTGATGGCGCGCGTCCACAGTTCCGCATCGTGCTGCAACATGAGAACAACCTTTCGCTGCAACTGTGGACCTCCGCGTCGGTCACGAGCACTCCACGTCTCGCGTTCGGCGCACTCGTGGAAGAAGCGTTGCGCCGCGTTGCCGGTCCCGACGCACGCGTGCTGGTGGACGATGTCGATGCGCCCAAGACGGCACTCCGTGTCAGAATGGCTGCCACCTCGGTGGATCGCGGGCGACCGTTCTCCACCTTCGCCGCGGTGGTGAAGACCGCGCTGGCGGAGATCACCGGACGAGAAGTCGAATTGGACACGTCCAACCCGGCGATAGACATCGACGACATGCCCGCCGCCTCCCGAGCGGGACACACGTCCGACGCCAACCGGCCCGCCGATGTGTTCATCGCAATGATCTCCGCGTCGTTCGCAGCCGATCAGCGTTGCATGCAAGAGCTCGATGCGGCGCACACAGCGCAGGAGCAGCGCCAGACCGTCGTGGCTCCGGTGGTGTGGGATACGACACTCGACGTCGAGCTTCTCAACCGTGTCCAACCCTTCGAAGCGTTCACGGACGACGGTCGCTCAATTCGCGACCTCGCCACACCGCAAACCACAGGCATGCTCCGCCAGCTGATCGCGCCGTTCATGGCGAGCATTGCGCGACGACTCGATGCGTTGGCGACAGCTGGTGCGCCGCTGGACGACGAGAGGCGACGGGAATGGCGCGTCGAGCCGAATACGTCTCCGCGCGTCGACGACGAGCAACAGCTCGCACTACTCGCATGCAGCGTGATGCACGAGCTGGCGCGCGCACTGCACCTCGGAGTGCTGCACCCGATGGTGCCGCTGGATCTGACTGAGCTCGTTCAGGCGAGCACGGAGAGTGAACGACGGGATCTCGTGCACGCGGCGCATGTGTCCGAGTTTCTCTTCGCGGATACGGTCGCTCCAGTCCTGCATGGTGGCGGCGATCCGTTCGCGCCCACTGTCGCGGAAACGACAGAGATGGTCAGGCGCTTCGTTGCACGTCGCGTGCGTGCCGCACGTGTCGAACGTCCCTCGGAGCCAACACGCGGAGCGGTGCAGCACCCCGTTCCGAATCTTCTCGAGGGTCTGCGGAATCAGACGGAGCGCCTCGGTGGAGCGCGCGAACAACTCGAGGCGTTGCTGCAGATGCCGATCGATGTGGCCATCGAGCGCCCGCCGGCCGAGCTCCGCGAACGCATGCTTTCCACGGAGTTCGTGAACTTCGTGCGCGATGTCCTCGCACCCGGCCGCCGACCATTGCTCCAGTTCCCGTCCTCGCTGAGTGCCGCTGACGACCTGGCCACCTACGTGGAGCGATTGGGTGATGTCCTTCGACGCTATGCCATGTGGGCCGCGCGAACGTTCCCAGGCACCTCGTTGATGATGAAGAACGAAGGCTCAGGATCGATGCGGAGGCTGTTGTCCGGCATCGACATGGTCCCGATCGAAACCTCGGACCCCAACTCGCCACTCACGCTGCCCGTGTCGGCGTACGGTGACGCCATCGATCTGCTCATACCACGAATCGTTCGTGCAATCAGGTCCGCCACGCCCCAGCAAATCCCGCCAACTCCACCGGCAACCGACCGTTCGCGCCCCACTCCGCCACCCCCTCGCCGATCGCCGCCGAGTGCTTGAAGCCGTGCCCTGAGCAGGGCGACACCACCATCACCTGCTCCTGTTCCGGCAGTGTGTCGATGATGAAGTCGAACCCGGGCGTTACGGTATACAAGCATGTGGCCGTACGCACCACCCGACTGCTCACGCCCGGAAAGGCCCGCGCCACGAGCTCCGCGTGCAGCGTTGACGTCTCCACCTCGGTCACCGTGCGATCGATCGTGTCCGCCGTGGTCGTCTCGACGTACTGCTCCATCGCGATCTTCACCCCGCCGTGTACGCCGTCGATCGCCGGAAAGCCGTAAATGCCGCGATCTCCCTCGAAGGCCCAGATGTGCACCGGGCACCGCTCCACATCGAACTCACGCGGGTCGCCGTCGATGGCAAACCAGCACAACAGCTGTCGCAGCACCTTGAAGTGCGCAGCAACCGAGGCGGGGACCGCGTGCCCGATCCACGCTCCCATAGACAGCACAAGACGGTCTGCCGTGTACATCCCCTTGTTCGTTTGCACCGAGACTAGGCCCTGCGCGTCGATGTCGTAGCGCAGAAACTGCTCGTGCGTGTGGATGCGGGCGCCGTGTCGCACCGCAAGCGCGAGCTGCTGCCGCACGCACTCCTCGGGGCGCACAAATCCGCCCGTGGGCTCGAAGAGCGCGCGTTCGTTGGGCTGCACGTTGAACGCGGGAAATCGCGTTCGCACCTCGTCCACCTCCAGCGACTCGATTGGAATGCCGTACCGTTCCGCCGATTCGCGCGTGCGCGTGAGAAATCCGGCGCGGCCGTGCACCGCGGAATCATCGCGCAGCGGTCCGATGTAGAGCGCGCCGCATTGCGTGAGCAACGTCGCCCCAGTCTCTTCCTCTATCTCGCGCCATATCTCATGCGATCGGATGGCGAGCGGCGCGTACTGGCTCCCCTCGCCGATGGCCAGTCGCGTGATCCGCGAATCACCATGCGTGGAACCACGATCGTGCGGTGGATCGAAGCGATCAATACCGAGCACGCGCGACCCCCGCTTGGCCGACTGGTACGTGGTTGCCGCGCCGGCGGCACCAAGCCCGATGACGATGACATCGAAATGCGACATAGCCCTTGCAATCGTGGAGTGAACCAACCGCGCCACTACGCCGTCGTTACAACGTGCCGCTTGGTGCGCAACGCGTGCATCCGCGACCGTCGCCACCCTTCCCAGACGTTCGCAACAAGCAGGCCAGCCAGTAGAAAGTACGCCGCGCCGATAAACTCAAACACAGCAAAGCCTGCCGCCGCCGTGATCACACCGTACATCAGCTGATCGCGATGCTTCGGTGGAGACGTCGGCGGATCGGTGGCCATAAAGAACGCGAAGAACAGCACGGCGTGCAGGTCGGGGGCACGAAACAGCTCGGCCACGCCAGTCGGACTGCCTGCAAACGCCACAATCGACGCCAACAGGAAGTAGGTGCCGAGCAAGGACAGCACGAGAGGCAGCTTGTTCACGCGATCGGTGATGAAAACGCCGCTGCCGAGCAACAGCACGATCGCTGGAAGTGGCAGCTCAGGTAGCGCCCCCCACCAACTCTGACCGGTATCGAAGAGATAGAACGTGGCCACCAGCGCCAACGCAGCCGGATTGAACACGTTCGCCGAACGCGTCCGCAACGCATACTTGCTGAGCACGCCGACCGCCGACGTCGCTGCGGCAACGTACCACGGATCGAGCGGACTGAGCACCATCGCGACCAGCAGCGCGGTCAGCAGCGCGCCGCTGGGAAATTGCCACTCGCCGTCGCGCCAGCGCAGGATCGGCACATCGATTGCCGCCGCAACAAGCAAAGAAACCGTGACATTGAGTAGGAGCCCCGTTCGCAGCGCGGTAAGATCGGGCGACATCAGTGCCACGACCACCAGTCCCACGAGCACAAAGGTCAGCTGCCCCTTCGGTGAACGCGCAAAGCGGCGAAACGTGCTACGTCGGGATGTATGGTGCCCAGTTGCGTAAGACGTTCCGATTGGCGTCAGGGGTAAGTCAGTCATGCACCAGCGCCCCAACCGTCAGCTGCGAAAGCTCCGGCGTGACGAACAGGGCATCGACCGAATGGCGCTCAAGCAGCCGGCGTCCGTAGACAGGACCGAGTGCGAACGCGGCAGTGGCCAGGGCGTCCGCCACCATGGCCGAATTGGCGACCACGGTGACACTGGCCAGCTCATTGGCCGCGGTACCCGTGCGTGCGTCGCGCAGATGATATTGTCCGGAGGGATCGGTGCGTTCGTAGTCGCCAGATGTACACACGGCACGATCCGATATCGTGATCGTCGAAAAAATTGCGTCGACCGCGCGCGGATGACGGATGCCCACTCGCCATGGACCTCCGTCTTCATTGCGACCGGCGAGATACAGATCGCCACCGGCATCGATCGCAAAGTGCGCGTACGACGCGAGTTCCTGGGCCGCCAGATCGATGGCGAGTCCCTTGGCGACCGCGCCGAGATCGAGCAGCAACGGACGCGCAAGCGTGATGGTCTGGGCCTCCGGGTCCACGCTGACATCGCGCCAGCTCGGAGCGTCCAACGCATCATCGTATGCGAGCGCGGCAACGTCACTGCGCACAGGTCCGTTACGATAGTCGTGCGCGAACCCGAGCCGCTGCATGTGTCGGCCGATGGTGGGGTCGAACGCGCCATCACTCTCCTCGGCGACGGCCAGCGCGAACTGCACGGCATGCAGCAACAGCGGTGTCACCCGCACCGCATCGCCCACGCGACGAGACAACTGGCACAGCTCGCTCGCCGGATCGAAACGCGAACAAATGCGCTCGACCTCTCCGAACCAGTCGAGCGAACGCGCGTGCAGACGGTCGCGTTCTGCCCGTTCGGCAACAGTGCCATTCAGCCCGACCAGTTGTACCGTGACGATGGTATTCATCACGGCACGTGATTGCGCGTAGGGGTGCGAAGCGATCACGTACTACTTGGCCTTGGAGAGCGCGTCAGTGACGGCGTAGTAGAACGCATTCGCGCTTTGCGTTGCACCCGACACGTAGTCCACGTCGGCGCTTTGCCGCACCACCACCTGCGCCGGTAACGCCTCGATCCACGAGCACGAGTATCGCGTCAGACATTGCGCGATAGACGCTGAGACAATGCGGCCGCCTCGAATTGCCACTTCCGCCTGAATATCGCCGTGTCTGGAGCCGCCCCATCCCAGATACACGCCGTCTTTCCACACCACGATCGAGTCTTTGCCCGCAACGGTTGCACTATCGGTTGCACTAACGGTTGCACTAACGGTTGTGCTGCTGTCTTTGGCGACCGGACTCGTGCTCGTCTGCGCCGCCACGATCGGTGCGGGCGACGAAGCGGGTTTCGGCGCAACGGTTGTGGAATCCACCACCAATTCCACGGCCACCGCAGACGACGCGTCTTTCTGCATCAACGCCGTGTCGAGAGACGCCGGTGACGCTGCTGTCGGTACTGCGCTCGGCACTACGGCCTGCTCCGCTATCAGCTCCACCGGCGGCGTCGGACGACGCGCACTGCCATCGTCCGAAAACCGCGCCGCTGCCTCACGCGTGCGCACAAAGCCCGCCGCATAGATCGCGACGACCGCCGCAGATCCAAGCGCGACGAGATTGTTCGTGCGCGTGCTCACGGCACCGGTTTCGGGTTGGTCGCCAGCGACTTCGTCAGCCGGTAGAGGAACTCATGCCCCTCGAAAAACGACTGCACCCGCATACGCTCATCACGCCCGTGCGCCCGCGCGTCCACGCTCGGGTCCATGAACAGTCCGGATACGCCGTACGACGGAACGCCGAGCGCCAGAAAGAAGCGCGAATCGTTCGCGCCTGTCGACATGGTCGGAATGATCGGGATGTTGCCGAACAGCTCGCGCGTGATCTGCGCCACGGGCTCCATGATCTCTGCGGACATTGTGGCCGGCGGCGACGACGGACGCTGTGTCTTGATGAGCACCTTCACCGCGGTGTCTCCAACGGCACGTTCCAATGCCACCCGCACCTGCTCGGCCGTCTCCGTCGGGTAGATCCGGCAGTTTACGTTCGCCTCGGCAAGCTGCGGCAACGCATTCGAGGCGTGACCGCCGGAGAGCATCGTTGCCACGCAGGTGGTACGCAGCATCGAACTGTACTTCTCGTCGCCCGCCACCACGGCAATCGCCTTCGCGTCGGCCGGATTGGCCACCAACGCCTTCATCGCACGACCCATCGCCGGCGACTCCAGCGGTGCCGTCTCGGTAAAGAATGCGCGCGTTACGTCACTCAGCTTCACCGGGAACTCATAGCGCCCCACCTTGGCCAACGCGTCGGCCAATGAGGTGATCGCGTTATCCTTGCGCGGCACCGACGAATGCCCACCGCGATTGGTCGCCTGCAATGTGAAGTTCGTGGTGATCTTTTGCGCCAGCTGAATGGTGTTGAACAACGGCTTGCCGTCGCGCAGCACTCCGCCGCCGCCTTCGTTGATGACAATCCCCGCCTCCACCAGCGCGCGATGATTCGTCACCAGCCAGTCCACGCCGTTGAACGGGCCGCTCTCTTCATCTGCCGTGAGCGCAACAATGATGTCGCGATCCGGCACGAAGCCTTCCGCCTTCATGCGAAAGACGTTCGCCACGAAGATCGATGCCATCGCCTTGTCATCGGCGGTCCCGCGTGCGTAGTAGTAGCCGTCCTTCTCGGTGAACTTGAACGGGTCGAACTCTGGCGACCAATCCGCCTTGAGCGCCTCGACCACATCGAGATGCGCAAGCAGAAGGATGGGCTTCCGCCCCGCCGGGTTCTTGCCGCGAATGCGCGCGACCACGTTGTGCTTTTTCGGCTGCGGCCCGCCCACGAAAATGTCCGAGTCGGGAATGCCGGCGGCGCGAAACCGCTTGGCCATCGCGAGCGCACCGGCCGTGATGTCACCCGTGGTCACACTGGTGTTGATCTCCACGAGCTCCTTGTAGATCTCGAGTGCCTGCTGCTGTGCAGACGTGAGCTTGCCCGGGGTGTACACGGACGGCTTACCCGCGGCGGAGGTCGCCGCGGCCTGCGCACTGGCACTGCTCGCACCCCAGAGCAGCATCGGTACAACGGAAACCCAATGACGGTGTCGCAGAACGAAACGGTTCATCTCGATGGGCTCGGCTCGGGGTGGACGGAGAGTGCCAACGCGCAACTACATGTTTGGCCGAATCTACAGCAATCCGCGCAGCGCGTCCGCCAGGCGCAGCGCGTCCGCCAGACTCGGCGCGTCCGCTTGACTCGGCGAGCCCGCCGAGCGTACGCTACGGCTGCAGGCAACAGAATGACACTGGGCGCGCAGTTCCGGTGTCGGACTCCCCGACGAGCGCACGCATATTCGCCCCATGCGATGCGGATCACTTTCGTCGAGGGCACACGGGATATGCTGGTGGACATGCTCATGGCGCAGACGACGTGTGTCTGGACACTGGCCGACCGCGACCGGTTGCCCGACGACGGCAACAGGTACGAGCTGGTGACCGGAGAGCTGTTCGTGACGCCGGCACCGTCGCCGGGACATGAAATGCTGTCTACCGCGCTGCGCTACCTTCTCGATCCGTACGTCCTCGCCCACACACACGGCCGCGTCTACACGCCGCACTCCGTGGTGCGCACCCGCGGCTCACAGGTGGAGCCCGATCTGATCGTGCGCCCACCGCTGGCTACCCTACCAGAGCAGTGGGAGGCCATGCCCACACCGCTGCTCGTGGTGGAGGTATTGTCACGGACCACGCGCCGACGCGACCAGGAGCAGAAGCGCAACTTCTACCTCGCTATCGGCGTCAAGGACGGCGCTTAACGACGGACTCTAAAACGCCTTGAACTCGTCGAACGGTTGCCGACAGGCGTTGCACACATGGATCGCCTTGCACGCCGTGCTGCCAAACTCGCTCTGCAGTCGCGTGTCGCTCGACCCACAGAACGGACAGGGCACCGGATCCCGCCGACGCGTGAGCGTGATCAGCCCGCCTTGTTCGGCACGACCCGGCGGTGCGATGCCGTAGGCGCGCAGTTTTTCACGAGCCTCGGGCCCGATCCAGTCTGTTGTCCATGCGGGTGAAAAGACCGTGTCCACCACCACCGACTGCGCACCGGCTGCTTCGAGCGCCGAACGAATGTCCGCCTCGATCTCGCGCATGGCGGGACAGCCGGAATAGGTGGGCGTCACGGTTACGTGCACGACCGTGTCGCCCGACTGCGTCTCCACAGTCGCGTCGCGAATGATGCCCAGATCCACCACACTGATCACCGGCACCTCCGGGTCCATGACCGTGGTCAGCACGGCCATGACGTCGTCACGGGAGCGTAAGGCTACCATCTCGCCGCTACCACGTCGCCCCGGGGTGTGACCGGGCCACAATCTGCATGGTGGAGAGCAGGTGGCCGAGATGCTCCGTGTGCAGCCCGCGCCGTCCGCCACGACGCATCGCGCCGTCGGCAGGGAGCGTGAGCGTCGCCCGTTGCACCACGTCGGTTACCATCGCGTGCCAGCGCGACTGGATCCCGGCATGATCCACCTCGATTCCCTGCGTCGCCACCGCTGCATCGATCGCATCATGATCAAACAATTCGCCCGTGAAGCGCCACAACCCGTTCAGCGCCGACTGCGCGCGCGCGTGGCTTTCCTCGGTGCCGTCGCCCAACCGCACCACCCACTCGCTGCTATGGCGAAGATGGTACTTGTCTTCCTTCAGTGACTTGGCGGCGATACCGGACAGCGTCGGGTGACCGCAGCGCGAGAGCGCATCCCACAACAACACACTGTACGCATCGAACAGGAACTGCCGCACGACGGTGAAGGCGAAGTCGCCGTTTGGCGTCTCCACCAGCAGTGCATTGCGATATGCTGTGGCATCACGGAAGTAGGCCAGCGCGTCTTCGTTGCGCCCCTTGCCTTCCACTTCGCCGGCCAGCGCCAGCAACGACGACGCGTGCCCCACCAGATCGAGCGCGATGTTGGACATCGCGATGTCTTCTTCGAGAATGGGGCCGTGTCCGCACCATTCCGACATGCGATGGCCCAGCACCAGCCGGTCGTCACCAAGTCGCAGCAGATACTCGAACAGCGGATTCTCAACCGGCGTGCTGCGCGGCGCGGCCACGTTGGGCTTCGCGGCGACTGCGGCCGTCGCAATGACCTCCACAGATTCCGTCGCGTCGCTCAAAAGATGCGCACGCCGCGCGGGGCCATGTAAAACTGCGGATGACGGTACGGCTTGTCGTTCCCCGGATCGAAGAACGGGCCCGCGTCGCTGGGCGCCGAGGCGACAATGGCGGCCGACGGCACCACCCACAGATTCACAGCTTCGCCGCGTCGTGTGTACACGTCACGCGCGTTCTGTAGCGCCTGCTCAGCGTCGGCGGCGTGCACACTCCCCGCATGCTCAAACGCTTCACCGTGGTTGGCCTGCGTGAACACTTCCCACAACGGCCACTGACTGTCGCTCATGGTCTCGTCTCGCGTGATCGACGGCGCGCTCACGCGGCAGCGGTCGCAGATTTTGCCTTCTGCTTCTCGGCGTACGCCGTGGCCGCCGCACGTACCCACGCGCCTTCGTCGTGCGCCTTGTTGCGCGCCTCCAGACGCTCACGGTTGCACGGGCCGTTGCCCTTGATGACTTCGAAAAACTCGGACCAGTCGATCTCGCCAAACTCCCAGTTGCCCGTCGCTTCGTTCAACTGCAGATCGGGATCGGGAATCGTGAGCCCGATGGCGATGGCCTGCGGCACCGTGAGATTCACGAAACGCTGGCGCAGTTCATCGTTGGTCTTCCGCTTCACGCGCCACTTCATCAGCTCAGCCGAATTGGGCGAATCGGCATCGCTGGGCCCGAACATCATCAGCGACGGCCACCAGAAGCGGTTCACCGCGTCCTGCACCATCGCCTTCTGTTCCGGCGTGCCCTTGGCCAGCGTCGCGCAGATTTCGTAGCCCTGACGCTTGTGAAAGTTTTCTTCCTTGCAAATGCGGATCATGGCGCGCGCGTACGGGCCGTACGACGCCTTGGCCAGCACCGTTTGATTGACGATCGCTGCACCGTCCACCAGCCAACCGATCACACCCATGTCGGCCCAGCTCAACGTGGGGTAGTTGAAGATGCTGGAGTACTTGGCGCGGCCGTCGAGCAATTGCTCCACGAGTTCGTGGCGATCGACGCCGAGCGTTTCCGTGCCGCAGTAGATGTAGAGACCGTGGCCCGCTTCGTCCTGCACCTTGGCGATGAGCGACATTTTCCGTCGCAGGCTGGGTGCGCGCGTGATCCAGTTGCCTTCGGGAAGCATGCCCACGATTTCGGAGTGCGCGTGCTGCGACATCATCCGCGTGAGCTGCTTGCGATAGCGCTCGGGCATCCAGTCTTTGGGCTCGATGCTTTCGCCGGCGGCAATGCGGGCCTCGAAGGCAGCGACGAGCGCCGATTCGTCGATCGGAGAAGTGGGAGTCTGTTGCATGGGTTGAATCTACCGGACGCAGGCGGGCTTCGACAATCGGACCGAACATCGACGCGACAATCGAGCTGGTTTGCTAGGTTACGCAGCTATGACGACAAACGCGGCAGTGCCAGATACAGTGTCCACACCGGACGGCGATGTGCCAGACGGCGATGTGCAGATTTCCATCGCCGACGGCATCGGCACACTGGAGTTCTACCATCCCAAGGGCAATTCGCTCCCTGGCGCGCTGCTGCGGCGCATGGCCGAGGGTGTGACGGCGCTCGGTCTGGACCCGACGGTGCGGGTGATTGTGATGCGCTCCGGTGGAACCGGCCCCTTCTGCGCGGGTGCGTCGTTCGACGAACTGATCGCGATCGACGACGTGGTGCAGGGGAGGGAGTTCTTCTCGGGCTTCTCCCGGGTGATTCTGGCCATGATCCGTGCGCCCAAGTTCGTGCTGGTGCGTGTGCACGGCAAAGCGGCGGGCGGTGCGGTGGGCGTCATCGCGGCCAGCGATTTCAGCTTTGCGCTGCACAGTGCGTCGGCCAAGCTGAGCGAGCTTGCGGTGGGGATTGGGCCGTTCGTGGTGGGGCCCGTCATCGAAAAGAAGATCGGACTGGCCGCCTTCAGCCAAATGGCAGTGGACGCCGACTGGCGCGACGCGGCGTGGTGCGAGCAGCGCGGACTGTACGCCCGCTGTTTCCAGGCAATGCCCGAACTGGATGCCAACGTCAACGCCTTGGCTCGCACGCTGGCGTCATCCAATCCGGAGGCCATGGCGGAGCTTAAGCGCGTGTTTTGGGCCGGGACTGACGGATGGGATCAGCTGCTGGCGGAACGGGCCGGGATGAGCGGGTCGATGGTGCTCAGCGACTTCACGCGCCAGGCCATCGCGAAGTTCAAAGCGAAGTAGGAAGCGCCTCGGCGACCATTTGGTCGCCGGTGTCCATGGGATGCGTGCTCGTGCTACACGGGCAACGGCGGTCCCAGCAGCTCCATCCCGTGGGCGCGCCAGAGCGCCGGATCTTGCGGTGGCATTGCGTTCTCTTTCGAGACTTCGCGAAAGAACGCTTCCATCTGTCCGGGTGGCGTAAAGGTGATCAGCATGCGTCCGATCGCGTCACCGACGTACGCCCACACATGCGGCACTTGTCGTGGCGCGAGTATGGAATCGCCGGCCTTGAGCTCGTAGCGCTGCGTCCCCACGACAATGACGTACTCGCCCTCGATGACATAGAAAAGCTCATCCTGGGCGTGGTGCAGATGTTTGGCGGGACCGCCCTTGCCGCGATTCGTATTCTCGATGGCCAGCAAGCCGCCGTTGGAGTCCTTGGCGGTGACTTTGAAGTCGATGGTGCTGATCCCGAGCGTCTTGTGCGTTCCGTCTCGGTCCTGCCCGGCCCTCACGTAGGTGGCCGGCGGCGACTGCACGGCAGCGCTCGCGGCAAACGGCATCGGAAGCGCCGCCAGCGCGAGCCCGAGCAGCGTGCGTCGCTCAATTGAAGGGAGGTCGCGGTCAGGCATGCGCTTGGTGCCGGTCAGGGTTCGCCGAGGGAAATGTCGTCCTGCTGCCGCAACGCCACGGGCTCGCCCGACTACGGCCGCTCGATCAGCGCCTTGATCAACTGATCCTTGAAACTGTCGAGCTTACCGAACGTGTCCGGATCGAAGCGATCATTGTTGCTCAGGATGATCAGCGTCTTGTTAATGCCGGGCATGCGGATGAATGCGTGATTGAAGCCGAGAAAGCCGCCCCGCCGCTCGACCAACCGCGGCGCAGTCGGAAGAAAATAATACTCGTACACCCAGCTGCCGTACGCGACATAGCCCAGCTCGGGGTGCGACGTATACATCTGCGCAATACTCTCGCTGTTGAGCAACCGCCCGCCATACAACGCCTGATCGAACGCCAACAGGTCTGCGACGGTCCCGTACATCGCGCCCGCAGCGCCCAGGTTCTCGATATGAAGCGCGGGCTCGGCCGTGAGGCGGCCGATGAAATCAGCAAGAAAACCCTGCGCGATGCCGGAGTCGGCGCGCGTCGCCATCCCACTGTTGACCATACCGAGTGGCGTGAGAATACGTTCGTGCAGCACGCTGGCGAATCGCTTGCCGGTGACCTGCTCGATGATCAATTCGAGTACGAGATAGTCGAGATTGGAATACGCGAATTTTCCGTACGGGCGATACGACTGCTTCGCCGATTCAGCCACCATGACCCGCGCGCTGCGCGGCGCTTCGTACAGCGCGTCCGGTTCGTCGGGGAACCCGGAGCGGTGCAGCAACATGTCCTCTACCGTGATCTGCTCGGCGCGCGGGATGCGCAGGTCGGGGAGTAGCTGCGCAATCGTGTTCGTCACCGCGAGTTTTCGCTGCTCCACCAGCTGCATCACCAGCACGGCAGTAAAGGCCTTCGTGATCGACGCCAACCGGAAGCGCGTTGCGAGCGTCATGGGCGCCGACGGGCTGGCCGCACCAACCGCAACCTGAAACACCGGCACCCCCTGATCGGCGAGCAGCACCACGCCGGAAAACTGACGCGTCGCAGCCTCAGCGCTCACCAAGCTGTCGATCTGCGCCGTCGAGATGGGTGGACGTGGGCGCGCCGTGATGGCGGACTGCGCACGCAAGGGCTGGACGCACAGGAGTGCGGCAAGGACGGCGATACGTGGAGTGCGCATGAAGAAAGGCAGTGGGAAGCACCGGATTGCGGCTATACGCGAGATTGAAGCCCACGACGACCGCAGCGGTTCCGGCGGCGCGACTCCATCCCGAAGCTCAAGGCGACTTGGGCAACCCCGAACCAAACAGCCGGCGTCCGAACGCCACGAACAGGGCGCCGGCAACGAGTGCAGCGCCGAGGTATAGCGCGGCGCCCAGTTCCCCGGCCAAGCATTCCGCGACGGGCGAGGCCGCGACCGCGTCGCGCGCCAGAACCACATCGGCCGCGACCAGCAGCAGTAGTCCCGGAATGACATAGACGATGCTCGAGGCGACGAGCAGCCGGTTCGTGCGGGTGTCCATGAGCTGGGTGAGTTGTTGGACGGGAAGCGGCGGCCTCGGCCGTTTCATGTGTGCGCGCGCGCCGATGCTTGACAAGAAAAATTGTCAAGCGTACCATCTGTTCATGCGCGATATCTACGTCATCGAAGATGCGGCCACCGCCACGGTCGCCCTAGAGCCGATCCGCCGTCAACTCCTTGCCGCAATGGCCGAGCCCGCCTCAGCGGCCACGCTCGCATCGCGCGTCGGCCTGACTCGGCAAAAGGTCAACTACCACCTCAACACGCTCGAGTCGCACGGGCTGGTGCAGTTGGCCGAGGAACGCAAGTGGGGCGGGCTCACCGAACGGCTGCTCGTGGCCACGGCCAGTTCGTACGTGGTGTCGCCCAGCGTCATGGGTCCTATCGCCGTCGATCCTAACCGGGACGTCGATCGACTGTCCGCCAGCTACCTCATCGCATTGGGCGCCCGCATGGTGCGCGAAGTGGGCTCGCTCGTGCGCCGTGCTCACGAGGCGGGCAAACGCCTGGCCACGTTGAGCGTGGACACCGAAGTGCGCTTTGCCGCACCCGGAGACCGGGCGGCGTTCACCCAAGAGCTCACCACGGCTGTCGCCGCCCTCGTCGCGAAATACCACGACGCCTCCGCCCCCGGCGGGCGCGCGCACCGTCTGGTGGTCGTGGCGCACCCCCTACCGTTGCCATCAGAATCGAGGGAGCTGTCATGAGCGTGAGAATCGAAGCGTCCGGCCGCCGTTCGGTGCAGGTCGAAGTCGAAGTGAAGGGCACGCCCGAGGAAGTGTGGCAGGCCATCGCCACGGGACCAGGCCTGTCCTCCTGGTTCGTGCCGGCGGTGTTCGAGGTGCGTGACGGCAAGCCGGTCTCGGTGACGCTGACCTTTGGTCCGGGCATGGACTCCAAGTCTGCGGTGACGGAATGGCACGCGCCGCATCGATGGGTTGGTGAGAGCGCTGGCTGGACTCCCGGCTCGCCGCCGATCGCGAACGAGTGGAGTGTCGAAGCACGCGCAGGCGGCGTCTGCATCGTCCGCGTTGCACAGAGTCTGTTCGCCAGCACGCACGAATGGGACAGCCAGATCGAAGGCGCCAAGGACGGTTGGCCTGCCTTCCTGCGCACGCTGCAGCTGTATCTCGCGCACTTCCGCGGCCAGGGCTCGGCGGTCATGAAATGGATGGCCCCCGCACAGGGGACCGACGCGGAGGCGTGGGACATGCTCACCGCCGCATTCGGACTGCAGGGCGCGATCGTTGGACAGCAATTCGCGGCGCCGGCCGGCGTTCCGCCGTTCAGCGGCGTGGTCGAATACATCGCGCGCGCGCCCTACGACGCGTTGCTGCGGATTGACACGCCCGCAGCCGGCATCGCCGCCCTCGGCGCCTTCACCTTCCCCGGCGGGCCGACGATGGTCGCGCTCAACTTCTTTCTGTACGGCGACGGGGCCGCCGGCACCGTGGAGCGCGAGACTCCGCGCTGGGACGCCTGGTTCCAGGAGCGCTTTCCAGCGTCGACCGCGTAACTGGACGGCGGATCGCTCACGTCTGCAGTATTGAGCACAGATCGCAGTATTCAGCAGTGCCCGGCCGCGTTCCACCAATGCGACAACACGCCTCGCACGCTGTGCTGCAGCATCCCACTTTTCCGGAGTACAGCATGCGCCTGCCATCGACTTGCGTCATCACGTTGGCATTCGTGTCGCTGGCGGCGGTGGCGCGGCCGTCCCACGCACACGCGGCGTCAGTTGCCGTCGACCACCACGCGGGTGCAGCGCCAGACTGCGCGTCCGCGCTGCGCGTGGTGCTACCGAACGCACGCGTTATATCCGCCCGTGTCGTCCCGGCCACCGACTCGCAACGCGCGCTCGGCCGTCGTCCGTATTGTCGAATTGCGGCCACGGTCGACGCGGAGACGCAGATTGTCGCGCTGTTCCCCGACGAATGGAACGGTCGCTTTGTGATGGGTGGCGGCGGCGGCTACGTCGGGGCAGTGGACAACCAGTTTTCGTCCACCGTACACGAGGGCTATGCCACGGTGGGCACCGACGCTGGGCACAGCGACAACAGTCTCAGCGCAGCATGGGCGCTGCACAACGACAACCGGATTGCTGACTTCGCATACCGGGCGGTGCATCGTACCGCCGAGGTCACGAAAGCGCTCATTGTCGCGTATTACGGACGGGCCGCAGAGAAGTCGTACTTTGTTGGCTGCTCGAATGGTGGACGCGAAGCGCTTATGGAAGCACAGCGTTATCCCGACGACTTCGACGGGATTGTGGCGATCGCGCCGGCGTACAATTTTCTGGCCATCACCACGACCTTTGTGCGCAACCTGCAGGCGCAATATCCAACCGGAGACATGAATGCACCCGTGGTCACGCCGGCCGTGCTCGATCTCCTCTCCGCGAAGGTAACAGAGCGCTGCGACGCGACCGATGGAGTGCGCGATGGCTCCATCGAGAATCCGGAGACGTGTGCATTTACGCTCAACTCGTTGCCGGCGTGCGAACGCGATATCGCCGCCACCAGATGTGTGACACGCACGCAGCGGGCGGCGCTGTCCACCTTCACCTCGCCGCTGGCAGCCGGCACGGTGCGGTATCCCGGACAGCCGTACGGTGATGAATCCCACCTGGACGGCTGGAATGCTTGGATCACCGGCCCCGTACCCGACCTGCTCGCCGGAAGCGAACGGACCGTACCGACGGTGCAGGCCGCGTTCGGGACTGAGTTCTTCAAGTATTTCGTGTACGGTGACGCTACCTGGCGCTACGTGGGCTACGACCTCGCGCGCGCCGGTCGTGATGGTGCCAAGGTCGACGCGATCGTCTCCGCCACAAACCCGGACCTGTCAGCGTTCCGCGCGCGCGGCGGCAAACTGCTGCTCGCACATGGATGGTCCGATCCCGCGCTCAATGCGCGTTCCACGATCGAATATTTCAATGCCGTGCAGGCTCGCACTCCGCAGGCGTCGTCCTTCACTCGGCTCTTCATGATGCCGGGCGTGTTGCATTGCGCCGGCGGCAGCGGATGCGATGAGGTGGACTGGGCCGGCACGATCCGCCGCTGGGTGGAGCAGGACGAAGCGCCCTCGCGTATCATCGCGCGCAAAGAGCGCAACGGAACGGTGGTGAAAACGCATCCACTGTGCGCGTATCCCATGACAGCGCGCTACAACGGCACGGGTGACGCCAACGACGCAGCGGCCTTTACCTGTCGATAGCGCAAGCGCATAGCGCATCGCGCTGGCGCATCGCCGCCGTAGTACATCGCGGCGGGAGCTGGCCGCAGTACTTCGTGTGTTTACGCGCCGCGCTGCATCCGATCCAGAATGCCGCGCGCGTGCATCTGGTCGCCGGTCAGCTCGCCCTCGTCCCACAGTCCGAACAGATCGAGTGCCTCGCCACGCGCGGCGGCGCGCACCAAGTGATCCGCCAGGAACATGGCTTCTGCCAGCGGATGCTTTTCGGCGGGCGTGTCGCGTCGATGGTGCGTGCCGATCGCGTCAGCGGCATCGATGCCAAGGCCCCATCGATGTGCGGCGACTGCGCCAAGTGACTCGTGGAGTTCGGCAATGAGCTCGTCGAGCCAGCCGTCGGGCAGGGTGACCGGGCGGCGATTTGCGGTACGCAGGGCAGAGATGCGATCGAAGATGATGAGCAGACCGACGTCATGCAGCAGTGCCACAGCGAACGCCTCTTCTCCATCGGCGCCAAAGGCGGGCGCAACGGCGCGGGCCATGGGACCGGTGTTCACCATGCGCTGCCAGGCCGTGGCGAGCAGTTCGTCGTAGGCGCCACCCGGCTTGCTCAGCAGCCCATCAACTGACGCCGCCACCACGACCGACCGCGTACCAACCAATCCGATGCGATCGATGGCTGCACCCACGCTCAGGATGGGGGCGAGCCCGGCACCGTACGAGGCACTGTTCGCCTGACGCAACAGGCCCTGCACCAGCGCTGGATCCTGACTCAGCTGCTCGACCAGCCGAGCGCGCGGGATGTCTTCCCGTTCACACAACGCCATCGCATCGCGGGCGGCTGCCGGCAACTGACGGATGACCTCTTCGGGCGGCGCGGAGAGCTGGGCCAACAGGCCCGAGACGTCGGGCCAACTGGCCGCGTCGGGGTGTCCGGCCCATTCGTCGCGCAGTCGCGCCAACAGTCGTGCGGTGCGGTCCGTCCAATACGAGGCGTCGCGCGCCAGCCACACCAGTTCGGTGCTGGTCGACCGCTCGCTCGCGTCTTCGTACGCCTGAAGGATCTGCTCCGGCGCACGAGGCGAGTTTGTGGGCTTGGCAGCTTTCGGTGCCGGCTTGGCGGAACCGAACAACGATAAAAAAGGGACACGAATCCTCGAACCGGTTGGTTGCTGCGGAGCGACCGTCACTCACGTATCGCCACTGAGTATCGGCAGTCGTTCCCCGCGACTGAAGCCAAACCGTCAGCGCGGACGACGTGCCAGCCACGCCGAAAGGCGCGTGCCGGCGCGCGCGTCCCGTGCATTCGTCGAGTCGATCCACGCGCGATAGGGCGCCAGGGTCTTGAGATAGGTGAGGTACCGCGGAATGGTGGCGGGATCGGTGCCATCGAGGATCGCGACCGATGTGGTGAGCGTCGCCTGCGAGAACGCCTTCCAGATGCGTTCACCGAAGGCGGCGGTGGCGAGCGCCGGAGCGCCGAGATATCCGGGCCAGTCGGCGCGGGACGCGACGGCAAAGTCTTCGGCGTACGTCGCGCCGGAGACCGTCGGTGCCTGCCGGTAGTCTGCAGCAACCAGATCGGGCCGCAGGTAGAGCATCAGGCTGTGCTCGTCCATCCCGGCGTGCAGCGACAAACCGTCGGCGCTCTTCTCGGCGGCTGTCATGACGGACATCGCTCCGCCCCAACCGCCCAGTACCGGCATCAAGCCCCACAAGTTGACCATCGTGCCGCCGTACGTGTCGTGAAAGAAGTCCGACGCGTCGTCGAGCGCCCCGATGTGCAGCGGTGAGCCGTGGACGTGAACCAGCAGGATCCAGCGAAACCCCTGATCGCCCAACTCACTCGCGAGATCGACGAACGTGGCGCGCAAGGTGGACGGACGCAGCGCGTATGTGCCGGCAAACGAATAGTGGCCGCCGATCTCGTTCGAACCACTCGCGCCAGCGGCAATCGGCGGAAAGACCAACACCGTCCACCCCGGCCGCTGCCGTACGATGCCTGCCGCCAACTCGTCAGTCAGTCGTGCACTCAAAATCCCATCGGTGAAGGCCGGCAGATACGGCCCATGCTCCTCGAGCATGCCGCCCTGGAGCAGCACCACGGTTTTGGCGCGATCGAGCGCGCGTATCTCTCGCGTGGTGAGTTCACCCACGTTTCGCACCTGC
>JBBQSM010000048.1:0-25975 GCA_038234895.1 Gemmatimonadales bacterium | reverse complement strand
GGTAGGATCGCGAAATCGTTGCTCGCCGACCGTCTTTCTCGACGGACAACCGGTGCCGGGATTCAACGTCAACGACATCATGCCGTCCACTATCCGGCTGATGGTGACCTATCCGGGGTTGGCGGCGCTGCCGATTGAGTTGCAGTCGATGCGCGGCAATCCGAACTGCGGGACGATCGCAATTATCTCGCGCTGACGGTCGAGGCGGACGAGGGCGCTGCTATGGCGCCGCGGCCAACCAGTTCCAGATGATGCGTGAGCAGTCGGCGATGAGTTTCTCGGCGACTTTTGCATCGGGTATGGAGCGCGTGAGTACTGCCACCGCGTACGGCGGGCGATCGGCAGGATACACGATGCCCGCGTCGTGCAGGGTGGCGCTGATAGACCCTGTCTTGTGCGCAATGCGCGTTCCCGGCGGTAGACCCGCCGGGAGTTCATTGTTGAAGGCTTGTGCCTCGAGAATGCCCAGCATTTCCGCCGTTGCGGCCGGCGCTGTGACACGGCCGGTCTGCAACGCCGCGAAGAGTGCGACGAGATCGTTTGCGGTGGTCGTGTTGTTCCGGCCAGCGCGATACGCCAGGTCGTCTTCGACGCCGCGCAGCACCGCCATGCGTGTCGCCCCGAGCGAACGCGTGAGTGCTGTGATACGCTCCGGTGAGAGCCGCGTGATGAGCGCGTTCGTCGCGAGGTTACTGGAGTGCGTGATCATGCGCGTGGCCAGATAGCGCAGCGTCACTTCACTGCCAACGCGCGCGTACACGCTGCTGTCGCTATCCTCGGTCGCGTCAAGCGCGTACGGAGATCCGTCCACAATCGACGCGAACCTGTTCACAAGCAGCAGCGGTGCATCACTAGCGATCGTGCCCGATGCGAACTCACGGTAGAGCGCGAAAAGCACGGGCACTTTCATGGTGCTGGCGGCATGAAAGACGCAGTCACCGCACACGGACAGTGCCCGGTCGCTCCCCAACTCCTGCACCGAGATCGCCACCTCCGCGCCGCGGACCTGCGCAATGCGGGCGGCAAGCTGTCGCTGCACGTCGGCGGCGCCGCGGCCAGTGGCGGTTTGCGCGGGCAGGCTTCGGGGGCACACGGTCAACACCAGGGTCGCCAAGGCGGCCAGTGCGGTGAAGCGGGCAGATGGAATTCGAGGCATGTGTCCAGTCTCAACGGCGTTGGGGGCAAACGCAACACGGGGCAATCCGAAGATCACCCCGTGTTGCAATCGTTGCTGCGGGCGTTGCTCCGCAGCGTGTCCCCCCCGGGACCGATCCCTAAGTATCCCGCCTAGGCGCGACGGCGCCGGGCCGCGACGCCGAGCACGGCAGCGCCGATGCCCATCAGCGCAAACGACGACGGCTCGGGCACGGTAGACGTTCCGACATTGCCGACGACGCTGACATTGTCCAGGAAATCGCCATAGCTCGTCTGATTGCCGCGACCACGGAACTCGATCATCGACGCGCCCGTCGCCAGGAACATGGTGCTCACGTTCGTCCACTGATACGGCGTCGTGATCTGGCCGGTCGAGGTGAGGAAGACGTTGTTGACGTAGACGTCGATCTGGCTGTAGCCGTTCCTGTCACGCGGACGGTGCGCCGCCCAGAAGTCGAGCGAGTACCACGAGCCGGCCGCGGTGCCCAGGAGCTGCTGAATACTGGTCGCGCTGTTGACCTGCAATTCGAGATGGCTGTTGCCGTCCTGTGCCGCGAACCCGTTGAACGAGTTCGTCCACCGCTCGAACGTTCCGCTGGACACGGTGCCCAGCGAGGTCCAACCGGTCACATTCGCATTCGGGTAGTCGGCACCCGGGCGCACCGGTCCACCGAGCTCGAAGCTGCAGTTCTGCACCAGATTGCCGGCCTCGGTCCGGCAGGACTGGGCCGTGGCGATGGAGGGCGACAGGAGCAGGGCGCCGACAGCGGCGGTTGTGACAAGGCGACGAAGCATCGAAAGTTTCCGAGTGGAGGTTACCCACCCTAGTGGCAAAGCAGGTGCCAGACTCTACCATTCGTTGAAAGTGTTCTGCAAGTTGTTATCAGATAATGCTTTGACGCAAAGTGTTACCTTTCCGGCTATACGTTATGTGTGGGTCGGGCGTCTGTGCCTGTCGCGCCCATGCGACCTCGACTGTGGCGCCTGTGTCGCACGCGAAACCAGCACCACCCGCTGCCACGTATGGTGAGGATGACCGACTCTCGAATGGACATCAATCGGCGGTACACGCAATCTGAGATCGCGCTCATCCTCGAGCAGGCGGGCGCCGCGCAGGAGATTGCGCAGGAATCCACCCCGGGAACGGCCGTCGTTGAACGCGGCGACGGACTGACGCTGGCGCAGCTTCAGGAAGTCGGTGCCGAGGTTGGAATCGCTGCGGAGTTTGTCGTGCGCGCGGCGCGGGCTGTGGAGCGTGGCGACCTGGTTCCCACGCAACGGCGGACCTGGCTGGGCATTCCGGTCGGGGTGTCGCGCACCGTTGACTTCGGGCGCACCGTCAGCAACGAGGAATGGGATCGCATCGTCGTCCGTCTGCGTGAGACCTTCGAAGCACGCGGACGAGTGCAGCAGGAGGGCGCGTTCCGTCAGTGGACGAACGGGAATCTTCAGGCGCTGCTCGAGCCGACGGCCACAGGTCATCGCTTGCGGTTGAGCACGCGAAAAGGCGACGTCGCTGCCCGGGTCCTGGTCAGCGGCCTCGCGGTCGGGGTATCGACGGTGATGTGGACCTCGATGCTGTCACGTGGCGGCACCCTCGACGTGGGCGCACTCGTGGCGGCAGCCGCAATGGGTCTGTTCGGTGCCGCCAGTCTGCTTTCGATGGGATTTCAGTTACCACGCTGGGCGCGCACGCGGGCCACGCAGATGGAGACCATCGCCACCAGCACGCTCGACGTCGAGCGAGTGCTGCCGGGTGGGGCGTAGCCGCTACTTCCTCCGGATGACCTCAATCGACTGCATCACGTCGCCTTCCTGAATGCGATCCATGACGTCGAGCCCTGACGTCACCCGTGCAAAGACGGTGTAGTCGTGGTCGAGCCGGAAGTTGTCCACGAGATTGAAGTAGAGTTGACCGTCACCGGTGTCACGACCGCGCGTGGAAATGCCGAGCGTACCGCGTCGTTGACGCGCCAGGCCCACTTCATCGCGCATGAAGCCCGTCGAGACACCGTCAAACTCGTCGGCGCCCGGACTGCCGCCCTGCACTACGAAGTTGGGCACAATGCGATGCAACGTGAGTCCGTTGAACTTGCCCGACTCGGCGAGCTGTACGAACGTCGCGACGGCGAGCGGCGCCTCGTCGGGAAGCAGATCAATCGTGATCGTGCCGAGCGCCCGCATGCGAATGCGCACGGTGGTGCCGCGAAGCGCGCGAACGGTTGCGTCGCTTGGTAACGGCTCAACGGGAAATGCAGACACAGGCGGAATGGCGACGGTCTGCCCCGCCTCGCGGAGCCGCTCGCTGAGCGCCACGATCGGATCGCGATAGGTGGATCGGTTCGCGGCCGTAAGTCGGGCCACGGTCGTACGCAGCGCCGGCACATGCGTCGCAAGATCTGGTGTACCCTTTAGCTGCGCGGCCGCGGCCAACAACAGGCCGGCGTGACTGCTCGACAGTGCGCGCAACGCATCGTCGGTGGTGCTCATGGCGGCGATGGCGACATTGGGCGCACTGTCGCGCGCGAGCTTGCCCAGCGTTGCGGAGTCCTTCAGGATCTTGGCCGCCGTGGCGGCATAGACGCGCTCCTGCCACGCGCGCGCCGATGCCGATGCCGGCAACGCCGCCTGCGCGAGCGGAGGTGAGATCCGCGCGAGCGAGACCAGAGCATGTGCCCGCATGCGCCACGTCGTGCCGTCAACGAGCGCCTGTTGCAATTCCGGAGCGTACGTCGCCGCGGCGCATTTCGCCTCGCCCATCAGGTCGATGGCGCCCAACGCCACGTGCTCGCTGCGGTCACGCATGGCCACGAGCGCCCGTTCGCAGCTTCCATCGGCGCGCAACGCCTGATAGCGCACGAGCGGTGAGTCGTCGTCGACCCATTGCTTCGACCCAAGGACGGCGACTCGGCGCACCTGCGCGTCGGGATCACGCAATCCGATGGCGAAGGTGGCGGAGTCGCGATCGCCAGCCGTCGTGAGCGCGATGAGCAACAGTTGCCGCAGTTCGGCGCCTCGATTCATTCGGACGGCGGTGCGCATCGCGGTCACCGTCGAAGGCGCAGAGCGGAAGCCGCGTCCGCCCTTCCGCAGCAGTGCTTCGAGTCCACGCGCGGCGCCGATGCGCGCGACGCTGTCCCGATCGGTGAGTCCAGCCACGAGTTGACCTTCCACGCGAGCGTGGGGCGGCGTCACGCGACCGATCGTTTCATAGACCACCGCACGCACCCGGCCGTCGCGCTCCTGCGACAGCACGCTGGTGAAATCGTAGTCGACGTTGAGCTGCCCCAGCGCATTGATCGCTTCGCGTCGCACATCGGCGTTGGCCGCACGAAAGAGCGGCGTGATACTGTCGCGCAACGCGGCGCGCTCGAAGCGGCCAAGCGCACGCACGGCCTGCCGCTGCAGCGCCGGATCCTTGCTTCGCGTGGCCGCCATCAACACCGACACATCGCCACCGCGCGCATGCTCGGCTTCGAGCACCTGACGCGCCGTTGGCGGCTGTGACTTCCGTGACTGCGCGGTCGGTGCCTGCAGGAGCAGGGGCATCATCAGCAGCCACATCGGAGTCTCGAGTCCTGAAGGTGAGGTGACGGTGACGACGTGGCACCGGACAGCGCTGGCGCCGTACACCCTCGGGAATATGCGCCAAATCCCGGGGCCGTCCACCACTCGCCGCGTACGCATGCACGAACGGGACGACGTGCGGCGTTGCCGACCGGCGCAGTGAAGCGGATATTGGCGAATCCTCGTTCGTCTCTGATACCCGCCATTCTTCGTCGAGTGAATCGATGCCTGTCGACCGCTGCGCGTCTTCGCGTGTGGAGCCGATTGTGATACGTCGCATCGCCGCCTCGCTTTCGGTGCTGGTGCTAACTGTGCTCGTCCCCGCTGGGCGGTCGGGCGCACAATCGCGTCCGACCGTCGAGCAGTTCCTTTCGCCAGCCTCACCCCTCACGCTCGCCACGGCGCGCAAGACCGATCGGCTGGCGTGGATGGTGTACGACCGTGGACTGCGCAACGTGTACACTGCCGCCGCGCCCACTTTTGCCCCGGTGCGCGTGACCAATTTTCTTGAGGATGACGGTACCGACCTTACGGACGTGTCCGTGTCCGACGATGGTGCGATCATCGTGTTCGTGCGAGGCTCGGCGCCCAATCGCTTTGGCTGGGTGGCTAACCCGTCGCACGATCCGGACGGCGCCGAGCGTGCGATCTGGGCGGTGCGCAGCAGCGGCGGTCCCGCCTGGCGCGTCGCCGAGGGCGCGTCGCCCGCGCTGTCTCCCGACGGTCGTCACGTGCTGTTCACTCGCGATGGGCAGATCTATCGCGCGCGTGTAGCGCGGAGTGCGCCCACGAGTGCGATGGACACCGGTGGTGTGCCGCTCATTCGCGAGTGGGGACGCAACGGCGCGCCACGCTGGTCGCCGGACGGTCGCAAGATCGCGTACGTGAGTGAACGAGAGAATCATGCGTTCGTAGCCGTGTACGATGTGCCGACGCGAAAGGTGACGTACTTGTCACCGAGTGTGGACTGCGATGGTGGGCCCACGTGGTCGCCCGACAGCAAGCGATTGGCGTTTTATCGTCGGCCGGGCACGCCGTTCGGTTTGCAGACGCAATCCGGGCAGGGTGGCATAGGCAATCCCGCGGGGTCGGCATCGCGCGCGGGTGCCGTGCAAGCGGGCGCACCGGCCAGCGGGTGCAGCGCAGGCGGTGGCGCAGGGGGCGGTCGCGGGGCCGCGACGCCGCCAACCGATGGCGTGAGTGCGACTTCGCTGCGCCGCTCGCCGGGATTCTTTTCGTCGACGTTCGCGGGTGGCCATACGCTGGAGTTATTGGTGGCCGATGTCGCCACGGGCGCGGCACGCGTGCTTTGGCGCAACGCACCGCAGGACAGCGTCTTCACCACCGCCAATCGGATGATGTGGGCGGGCGACCATGTCGTGCTGCCGGTGACGGTCCCGGGTGACGAATGGGATCGCTGGTACTCGATTGCCGTGAGTGGTGGGGCAAACGGCGGAGCGCCGGTGCGGCTCACCACCACCGACGGCATGATCGAGGATGCGACCGCCGTCGCACTCTCGCCCGATGGTCGCACGCTGTACTACTGCACTAACGCCACCGATATCGAACGTCGGCACATCTGGGCCGTTTCGACGGCGGGCGGCACGCCGGTGCGTATCTCGTCGGGCAACGGCATGGAGACGTCTCCGCAGCCGTTGGCGTCGGGCAAGCAACTGGCGGTGCTGTACTTCGACGCAAAGACGCCGGCATCGGTGGCGTTGGTGCCGCTCGCCGGCGCTGCTCCGCGGGTGATCTTCCCGACGCTCGCCAAGAGCTTTCCGACCAGCGCACACGTCACGCCGGAGATCGTGATTACCAAGGCGCCCGACGGAATGGAGATCCACAACCAGTTGTTCGTTCCGAAAGACATCAAGCCGGGTGAGAAGCGGCCGGCCATGGTGTTCGTGCACGGCGGACCGGCGCGACAGATGCTGCCCGGGTACCACTACATGCAGTTTTACCACTGGGCCTACGCGTACAATCAGTGGCTGGCGAGTCAGGGCTACGTGGTACTCTCCGTGAACTACCGAAGCGGCGTCGGCTACGGGCGCAGCTTCCGGCAGGCGGCCAATCTGCAATCGCGCGGCAACGCGGAATATCAGGACGTGCTGGCTGGCGGACGGTACCTGCAGCAACGCGCCGATGTGGATTCGACGCGGGTCGGAATCTGGGGACTGTCGTACGGTGGTTTGCTCACGGCGCAGGCGCTGGCACGTAACTCGGAGCTGTTCGTGGCCGGCGGTGATCTGGCCGGCGTACACCTTTACGGCAACGTGATCGACACGGCCAGTCTCGCATTTCGCTCGAGTGCCGTGGGCGCAATAGACGGGTGGAAGTCGCCGGTGTTTCTCGTGCACGGTGACGACGACCGCAACGTGGATTTCGCGCAGACCGTGGGGCTCGTGCAACTACTGCGTGCGCGCGGGATCTACCACGAGTTGATCGTCGTGCCAGACGACCTGCACGAGTCCATGTTGCATCGCAACTGGATCGACACGTTCGACCGTATGGGCGTCTTCTTCAAGCGTTTTGTGTGGAACCGCGAACAGCCCAAGGCGATGTACTGATTGCCCGCTAGGGACTGGACACGGTGACGCGGATGGTGCGATCGAGTTTGGGATACTCGCGATCCATGAACGCGTTGCCGCCGCGTTCAAGTGGCCCCTGTCTTCCCTGCCGTACGCCACTGCCCGCGTTCTCACCGTAGCCGCTGTACAGGCTGTCCAGCACGGCCATGCCGGCAATCACGGTACCCAGAATGGTGAACGGCTCGCCGTCGTTACGTGCGTTGTCGGCGAGGTTCACGTAAATCTGCGTGTTGCGGGTGGCCGGCTTGCCCGGCCCCTCGTACGAGAACGCGAACGCACCGGGTGCATTCCGCGAGCGCGGTGGATCGTCGGCGAGATAGCGCCCTTTCCACGCCGCGTTCACGGCCGAGTCGCCGTGCAGTCCCCATTGGGCGATGTAACGCGCATTCACCCGATGGAATCGCGTGTCGTCGTAGTAGCCGAGCCGAGCGAGGTTGTAGAGTCGGTCGGCGCCGATCGGCCCCCAGTCGCGATGCAGTTCCAGCACGAAGTCGCCCTTGGTGGTTTCGAAGCGCAGATGCGAGATGGGCGGCGCGGTGCGGCGCCACTCGGCGTTCGAGGGATCGAGCCAGAGGGCGCGGCGTGCCGCATACGACACGGCGGCGACGGGTGCCGACGAACCCTCTCGATTGGACGCCGTCTGGCAGCCACCGAGAACAGCAAACGAGAGGAGCGCACGGATCAACACGTAGCGGCCGGGAGCGCAAGGTCGCATCGGACGGGGTCGCGGAAGGAAGGGACCAGCGAGGATATGCATGCTGCGGCCATGATTCGCCCGGTGCCATGCGATCGACCGAGAATGTAGTCGAAATTTCACGACTACGCGGCTTTGTCCCGCACCATGAACTTCCGACTCGGCGACTCTCCGGCAACCCGTCATTCCTGACGCAACGTCAACGCTCCGACCACGGTTCGCCGATCTGGTGGCCGATGGCCTGAACGGCATCGGCGAACTACCGCGACGGCTGGTGCATCTGCTCTACCGCATCCAACATTGTGCATGCTGAACATTGACGTTCGACCGGTCTCGCTCGACGACATCCGTCAGGCGCGCGAACGCATCGCCGATACGATCATTCGCACGCCGCTGATCAGGCTGCCGCTGGGGCCCGGATATCCCGATATCCGACTCAAGCTTGAGAACCTGCAGCCGATCAATTCCTACAAGTTGCGCGGGGCCGCCAACGCGGTCGCGCTCATCCCCGAGACGGATCGACAGCGCGGCGTCTGGACGATCAGCGCCGGAAACGCGGGGCAGGGTGTTGCGTATGCGGCGCGGCAGGCCGGCGTGCCCTGTACCGTGGTCGTCCTCGAAACGGCACCGCAATCCAAGCTCGATCGTATGCGCGCACTGGGCGCGACGCTCATTCCCGTGCCGGTTCCGGTAGCTTGGCAGGCGATGGGGGAGCGCGCGTTCCCGGGCATGGACGGGGTCTTCGTGCATCCGTTCGACGATCACGACTTCATCGCCGGACACGGCACGATGGGTCTGGAGATCCTTGAAGACGCACCCGACACCCGAGTGGTCATTGGCGGCGTCGGCGGCGGCGGCCTGCTCGTTGGCGTGGGTAGTGCGATCAAGGCGCTGCGCCCCGATATTCGCATCGTGGGAGTGGAACCGGAGACGGCCGCGCCCGCAGCGCTGTCGTTCGCCAAGGGCTCGGCGCAGGAATTTCCCAACTGGCAACCGTCCTTCGTGGACGGCGCCGGCGGCCGCATGATGTTTCCGCGCATGTGGGAGCGGCTGCTGCCGATCGTGGACGACTATCTCGTCGTGTCGATCGAGGAGACCAAGCGCGCAGTACGCATGCTTGCGGAGAAGTCGCGCGTTCTCGCCGAGGGCGCGGGAGCGCTGTCGCTCGCCGCCGCGCTCAGCGGCAAGGCCGGTCAGGGGCCGATTGTCGCGATCGTCTCCGGTGGCAACATCGATCTCAGCGTGTTCACCGACATCGTGAACGACGCTGCCTTGAACACAACCTCAGCGGGAGAACGGCCGTGATTGAACTTGGATCGGTGGACGCAGACGTGCAGGAGTCCGAGTGCGCGGCCTACGCGAAGGAAGTTGAGCGCGCCACGCGTGTCCCACTCAGCAGCGTGAAGGACGGGATGGACAAGCTTGTTACGAAGCGCATGGCCGCGCCTCCGGCCAACGTAATGAGCGTATTACAGGTGCAGCGTGCGCTCACCGAGATCGGCTTCTTTCCTGGCGGGAAGGCGGACGGCATTTGTGGCTATCGCACGCAGTCCGCAATCCGGCTTTTTCAGGAGTATGTACGGTCTGTCGAGAAGCACGACTGCCTGCCGGACGGCCGTTTTGGTCCGCAGACGCAGGCGCATGTCGAGCGCTGGGTGGCGGCGAAACAGCGAATGGTCTGGGCGCCGAGCATCGACGCGTGGACCGCCGGGACACCAATGGCCGGAGAGTACGCGGACTGGCTCGCGCTACTGGAAAAGGTGAAGCAGCAGTATCTCGCGACACCGAGCCGTGAACTGCGCATGGTCAACGACTTTCCGTCGTCATCCGATTCGCGCAAAGTGGCCGACTGGGATTTTTCCGCGGCCGGCAACATTCACCTCATCGGCATTCGCCGTGCGGAAATGCGCGGCAAGTTCGACGACATCTTTGTCCTGTTGATCAAGGGACTCGTCTTCAAGTTTCAGGGAACGACGGAGCCTGGCGCGTCGGAGAATCCCGCTGGCCCACCGTTCCTTCTACCCGGCCAGCACAACTATCACTTCGGCTGGCACCGCAGCCAGTATCTCGCGCTCCGGCCACAGAGCAAGGGCGTGCTGATCGTACGCGCCGGCAGCAACCGAACGCTCGAGGAGTCCGACCTCGCCAAGGGGCTTGAAACCAACGCCACGATCAACATTCACTGGGGCGGTCTGGGTATGACGCGTGATGTGAACAGTTGGTCTGAGGGATGCCAGACGATCAACGGCTCCGTGTACATCAACGCCAGCAACACGCTGGTGAGCTGCACCGCGTTTGCCGCCACCACGTCAGGTGAGCCAACGAAGGATCCGAAAAAGACGCGCGGCGCGTACAACGTCCTGCTCGATTTGGTCAACGCACTCGGCGGCGATTTGCCGGGCAACGTCGTCAAGTACACACTCTTGCCGGAAGCAGACCTTGCACTCGCTCCAGCACTCGCGCAGGGCTTGAAAGAGGCTCGGGCGAGCGCGGTGAAGATGGCGTAGGCTGCGCGCCGGCGAGTGGGCCACGACGCCGGCTGCTACGAAATAGAATGGATCGGGTTGCTTCGTGTGTGATGTTTCGCACAGGCACATCCGCGCGTCGGCACGGCTATTGCTCGGTGAAGTCGGTGCGACGTTTCGAAAGCAGGCACCGCTATTCATCATCGTAATCAGGAGTGACTACATGAAAGCATTACGAACACTGGGAACGCTGGCCTTCATCGCGATGGTCACGGCGTGCGGAAACACGGCAGAAGGCGTAAAGGAGGATGCTGAGAACGCAGCCGACAAGACCTCCGAGGCGGCAGCCTCGACCGGAGAGGCTATGGGTGGCGCGATGGAAACGGGGCAGGTGAAAGCGGCGATCATCGCAGACAGTCGTGTCGCTGCCGGCGACATCAATGTGGACACCGACGAAGCCAAGAAAACGGTGACGCTCAAAGGCTCCGTGAGGACCGAGGCGGAGAAGACGATCGCTGGCGAGATTGCAACCGCGAAGGCGGTTGGCTACGCGGTTATCAACGACCTCGCGATCAAGCCGTAGTCCCTCGAACGCGTTTTCCCACCGACTCTTCCGCTACAGCCGCAGCCACCGCCTGCTGCGACTGTAGCGGTGACCTGCGAACTTGCTGCGAACAGCTCAGACGTGACCGTCCAGCCAGTGCGTGAGAGCAGCTCGGTAGCGCACGGCAAGCGGCGCGTGCAGCAGCGTTCGCATGACATCTTGGTTGCGCGGTGTCTCAAACCAGACCGCGTTTGCGGTGGCCAGTGTGGCGTTTGTGTGAGTGGACCGATTCACGGTTCCTGGAGCACCCGTGGCAATCGTGCCTTCTGAGAGGACTCGCACGTACGCGCCGGGGCGCCGCGCCTCCGCAAAGCGCTTCACGAAGGTCGGCATTCCCATGCGTGTTGCGAGCGTGCTGCACGGAATGCGCGGAGCGGTGAGCTCCAACGTAATGTTGCCGAAGACGAGACGGTCACCGATGCGCGGGCTATCCCACCACCGGTCGAGCGTCAGGTTCTCGCCAAAGAGCCCGGGCTGGCAGTCGATGCCGAGCTGAGCGCTCCACCACGCATAGTCCTCGGCGCTGTACAAATAGAGCGCCTGATCGGCCCCCCCATGATGCTTCGTGTTGCCCACCCGGTCGCCGTCCATTCCGAGCGTGCGTACCGCGACCCGCTCGCCGGTGGGGCGCTTGTGGATGCCCGTGCGCTTCTTGGGGAGATCCGGCCGGAGCGGTGCGAGCTCGCTGACGTTGACCGAGAGCAGACGAATGGTGTCGGTCATTGGTGCAGCGCGCCTGCGAGCGGTCGTTTCACGGCGAGACGCTGGGTTGCTTTGAGCGTCGCATGAACCAGAAGACGATGCCCGCGACGGCGAGTAGCGGCAGCACGACGAAGAGCAGCACCTTCAGCGCCACGATCGCCAGCAGTCCGATGGCGAGCACCGTGAGCACGGGAATGCCGAAGATGGCCATCGAGAACAGCGGCCGCAGTGCGAACAGCTTGAGAATCATCGACAGCACCGGGACACTCCGGTTCGGGGGGCAGATCTTCGGAACGAAAGATACCAACCTGTGCACAGTCCCGACGTGCCCACCGCCGGCGTGGTTTCACGGCAACCCACCGGAGCTGTCTGCGAACGCTCCTCAGTAGCCGGCCGCGGTATCGACGAGGTTGTGCAACGGCTCGGCTCGCTGGAATCGGCGGAGATTCTCGCTGAACAGCGCACAGACGTCGTCCCAGTGCGTCGAGCGAAAACCGGAGCTGTGCGGTGTGATGACGACATTTGGCATGTGCCAGAGTGCACTGTCCGGCTCCAGCGGCTCGCGCTCAAAGACGTCGAGTACGGCGCCTCCCAGATGTCCGCTGTCGAGTGCGCTCCGCATGGCCGCGTCGTTGACGATGCCTGCCCGTGCCACGTTGACCAACAACGCGCCGGGATTCAAGCGCGCCAACTGCGCTTCGCCGATCATGTTCTGTGTAGCGGCCACACCAGGCGCGCACAGCACCAATATGTCGCAGCCGTCGAGTGCCTCGTCGAGGCGCTCTGCCCCGAGCACCGACTCAACCCCGGGTGGCACGGTGCCGTCGGGACGACGCCGGATGCCGGTGACCTGAATGCCGAAGGCATGGGCGCGTTTGGCGATCTCGATGCCGATCGTGCCGAGTCCGACGATCGTCATGCGCTGTCCGTGCAGCAGTCGCGGCCAACTGTCCACGAGATCGTTCTGAATCCACAATCGATCGCGCTGAGCGGCCATGGTCCGATCGAAGCGGCGAGACAGGAGCAGAATGCCGCCCATCACATGTTCGGCGATAGGGACCGCCTGAACGCCACGCGAGTTCGTCACGGCGACGCCGGCCGTTGCCAGCGCTGTAAGGGGAAGTAGTCCTTCCACGGCGGACGCCGGCGAATGCACCCAGCGCAGCGCCGGGGCGCTGGCGATCATTTCCGCCCGCAAGAATGGCGTAAAGCAGGCGTCCACGTCTCCGATCGCGCGGGCCGCGTCTTCTATGGTGAAGACGCGAACGAACTCCACGTCAGGGAACGCCCGTGTGAGCGCATCGGCATGCGCATCGGGAATGGACCACGCCTTCACCGGCCATTGAATGAACACCAGCACGCGTAAGCGCCTCGGATGTAAGGGCGTCATCGACGGCGCGGCGTGGCGACATACAACGTGTGCATCGGGCCGGCCGTGTCGTGTGCACGTACGCGTAACGTCTCCACCAGCAGCCCCGCGTGCGTGAGGGCACCGGCGAAGCTCGGGTCGTCGCCCACCGACCAGTATACGATGGAACCCGTGTTGCGCAGCGCGGCCACGGTCGTGGCGACGCCGCGCTGTGCGTATAGCCGTGCGTTCTCGGACATGAGCATGCCGTCGGGGCCGTTGTCCGTGTCCAACATGATCGCGTCGAAACCGGCGGGGTTGTTGCGCAGCACGTTAACGACATCGTCGTGCACGATGCGCACGCGCGGATCCTGCATGGCGTCGGCCGACAGACCAAACTCCGGATTGGCGTTCCACGTAATTACATCGTCCACGAGTTCGGCCACGACCACCTCGGCGTCTGCGGCCAGTTCGCGCAGCGCCGCGCGCAACGTGAAGCCCAGCCCGAGTCCGCCGATCAGCACGCGCATGCCCGGCAGCGCCTTGAGGGGAGCACACGCCACCTCGGCCAGACGGTCTTCGGACAGGTGACGGCGCGTGGACATGAGCTCCACGCCGTCCGCCTTGATCAGGTAGGCCCCGTCATGCCGGAAGAGGGTAAGGACGGTGCCCCGCGGCGTGCGGGCCTCGCCCAGACGTTCGAGCGGCTTCACGGATGCAGGACGACGGAGGAGCGGCGACGATGTGGCATGGCACAACGTAGTGGGCGATGGCGGGTGGTGACTAGATTTCCCGGATGGCAACGGAAAAGCTCTATCTACTGATCGGCCCCGACGGCTCGCGGGTCAGCAGCACCACCCCCGGCACCCTCGGCGGCTACCGCAAGGAGCGCCGCTACGGGCGTCTCGACTGCAAGGTGGCGCGCCGCGCCATCGACAACGGCACGGGCTACGAACAGCAGCGTGTGTTCTTCGCCGACGAAGCCACCGCGATCTCGGCCGGCTACCGCCCCTGCGCGCGCTGCATGCCCGACGAATACAAGGCGTGGAAGGCGAAGCAACGCTAGCTGCAGACGGTCGGCCGCTGCGCGTCTTCATGGTTGGTGCGACCGGAACGATCGGTCGTGCCACGGTGCGCGCGTTGGTGCGCCACGGACACCATGTCGTGTGCTTCGTGCGCCGTCGGTCGGACACTGGCGCGGCACCGGCGTGGCCGGCGGGCGTCGTGGTGCGCACCGGAGACGTGGGCGACGTGGCGTCGATCGTACGCGATGGCATCTGCGGCGAGCGCTTCGACGCCGTGGTGTCGTGCATGGCGTCTCGCACCGGCACCCCGCGCGACGCGTGGGCCGTCGATCATCAGGCGCAGTTGAACGTGCTTGCCGCCGCGAAAAAGGCAGGGGCGACGCAGTTCGTGCTGCTCTCGGCAATCTGCGTCCAAAAGCCGCTGCTGGCCTTCCAGCACGCCAAGCTCGCCTTCGAGCAGGTGCTCATGGCTTCCGGGCTCACGTGGTCGATCGTGCGGCCCACGGCGTTCTTCAAGTCGCTGTCGGGGCAGGTGGCGCGGGTGCAGCAGGGCAAACCGTTCCTGCTCTTTGGCGACGGCACGCTCACCGCCTGCAAGCCGATCAGCGACAACGATCTCGCCGAGTTCCTGGCCACGTGTCTGACCGACCCGTCGCGTCAGGGGCGTGTGCTGCCGATTGGCGGGCCGGGGCCGGCGATGACACCACGTGCGCAGGGCGAACAGCTCTTTGCCTTGGCCGGCCGCACGCCGCGCTTCAAACAGGTGCCGGTGCGTATGCTCGATGTCATCATCGGCGTGCTTGGTGCGCTTGGCCGCGTGGTGCCGCCACTGGCAGACAAGTCGCAGCTGGCGCGCATCGGACGGTACTACGCCACGGAATCGATGTTGGTGTGGGACGCGGCACGTGGACGCTACGATGCAGAGGCAACGCCGTCCTTTGGTACCGATATGCTGGCCGATCATTACGCGCGCATGCTGCGCGGTGAAGTGAGCGACGATCGGGGCGAGCACGCGGTCTTCTGAGCACCGCGCACTCGCCGCCGGCGACTCTACATGGCGAGGGCCTGCAGATCCCGCAGTGACTTCTTGAGCAGGTCGATCTTGTTCGGGTCGCAGTCGCGGCTGCCGTCGAGATCGGAGATCAGCTTGGTGAGGCCGGTATTCCGTGCGGCGCCGGTTGCCTTCTCGGCGTTGGAGATCTGCGAACGGATGTCGCTGAGGCGCGAGGATGCAACACACCCTTTCCGCTCCAGCTGATCGGTGTAGGCCTTGGCCAGCGCGAAGCTGGGCGGCCACACGATCTTGGGCTGTCCCTGCGCGTTGAGATAGTCCCACTTCACCGTGTTTGCTGCATCGATCTCGTTCTGCGAGATGAACTCGCTGGGCACGAGCTGCGCGACGTCCATGCCGCGTGCGATCTCGGAACTGACGATGTTCCCGTTGTACCAGTACACGGACCACGAGCCGCCCATCTGCATGCGCGTGCTGTCCACCGGGCCACGGTCGAAGCTGGCGATTTCCTTCGGGTGCGCGGCGTCGGTCCAGTCGAACACTGAAATTCCGCCCTGGTACCACGACTGCACCATGACATCGCGGCCGGGAATCGGAATCAGCGAGCCGTTGTGCGCGACGCAGTTTTCGTTCGACGTCTGGTACGTGGGAATCTTGTAGTAGCTCTCGAACTTCAGCTTGCGGTTTTCGATGCTGAAGATTGCGTTGGCGCCCCACTCCGGCTTGTCGAGCGGACGGCACTTTGGTGCGCCGCCACCGCCCCACTCGTCGGAGAAGAGCATCTTCGTGCCATCGTTGTTGAACGTGGCCGAGTGCCAGTAGGCGAAGTTGGAATCGGCCACGGCATCGAGCCGGAAAGGCGCGACCGGATTGCTGATGTCGAGCAACAGACCATGGCCTTCACAGGCGCCGCCGGCCAGTCCGAGCGCCGGGTAGACTGTGATGTCGTGGCACTGTGAGCCTTCGCTGATCGTGGAGGGACCTGTCGACGTATTTTTGACGGGCGGCTTGTCGGCCCCCTGCGCGGCGAGAACTTTCATGACGTTCGCGTTCACGATCGGTCGTGCCGCCGCCGTATCCGCCGCGTTGGCGACCGTGGCGCCGCGCGCCTTCATGATGCTGTCGATCACGGGTTTCACCAACTGATTCGGCAGCACGACTTCCTGCTCCATCGCCGGCACCATGATCGTGAAGGCGCCCTTGGCCTTGGCTGCATCCATCTCGGCCTTGTCTGCGGGAGAGGCACCATGACTCGTCACCCCGCCCAGTCCCGCAAAAATATTCGCGCGCCCGACAATCGCCGCCTTGGACGGATCCGCGAGCGGCACCTTGATGATCTCGATGCGCAGCCGCGACGAGTTCGCCTCGGCGCTCGCCACATTGGCGACGCACTCGGCCACTTCACCCGTCGGGCGAATGCCGGACGACCCGGAAACGTAGATGTAGACGTTGTCGCGGTCCTTCGGATCTTCGAGCACCGTGTGCGTATGCGATCCACGGCACGTCTGCACGTTGGCGACCAGCTTGGGCTCGCGGATGTTCGTGATGTCGAAAATGCGCACGCCGCGCATGCGCTCCTTGCTCACGAGGTCCTTCACGCCGCCCGGCTTGCAGTCGATGCGGCCGTTCATCGCCTCGGCCGACATGAACATCAGGTTTTTGTACACCGAGACATCGTTCTGCGACGCCGGGCACTCGTACGCGACCACCAGTTTGGGCTGCGTTGGATTGCTGATGTCCCACACTACGGGGCCGTTGTAGTTGCCCTGAATGACGTAGTTGCCGGTGAAGGCCAGATCGGAGTTGGTCTCGCCCAGGAACCCCTTGGGCGACACGGCACGCGCAACGACCTTGAGGTTGGACGAGTACTCGGCCGCATCAAAAAGTCCAGCCTTGAGGGTGTTGCGAGGATCGGTGGCGGGGGACGGCGCCAGATCCGGCTTGCGCGTCGGAGCGCAGGCGGTGAGCGCGGCTGTGGCCACGAGGGCCAGCGCTGAGCGCAGGGAAAGTGCGTACATGGTCGCGATTGGGCGGGAGACTGGAGGGGTGGCCGCAGGACGGCGCCGACTGTGCAAAATCGTACGGGCGAAACGACCGCGGAGTGTCATGTCAAAACCTGTGGTCATGCGCTGCGTAGTTTCAAGGCATGAGCCCCACTTCCGATCCCGCGTTCGCCGCGATGCAGGCCGCCGTGGCCGGCCGCTTCTCTCTGGAATGCGAACTCGGCCGTGGAGGCATGGGCATCGTCTTCCTGGCGCGTGACGTGATTCTGGAACGGCCCGTCGCGATGAAGCTGCTCGCTCCGGTGCATGCCGCGCGCGCCGAGATGCGTCGCCGCTTCCTGCGCGAGGCGCGTATCGCGGCTGGGTGCTTCCACCCGCACATCGTGCCCATTCACGCCGTCGAGGAATCCGGCGATCTGGCGTGGTTGGTCATGTCGTATGTGCGTGGCGAGACGCTGGCCGATCGCATCCGTCGCGCGGGGGCGTTGCCGATCGACATGGTCCGTCGCATCGGGCAGGAGATTGGGTTGGCGCTGGCCTGCCTGCACGAACGCGGCGTGATTCATCGCGATGTGAAGCCGGAGAACATCCTGCTCGAAGACGGCACCGATCGCGCCCTCATCACGGATTTCGGTATTGCGCTCCACGAGGATGTGCACAGGACACCGGCGCGCGGCGACGTGGTCGGCACGATTCGCTACATGGCGCCCGAGCAGGCGCTCGGCGAGCCGCTCGATGGACGCGCGGACCTGTACGCGCTTGGCGTCACGCTCTTTGTCGCGGCGACGGGGCGCTATCCGTTCGGCGGTACGGCGGACCTCGCGCTGCTGGCGACGGCGGGTACCCGTGTGGCGCCCAGAGTGCGAGCAGTGGCGCCGTCACTACCGGACTCGCTGGGTGCAGCCATCGACCGGTGTCTCGCTCCCAGCGCATCGCACCGGTTTCGTTCGGCGGCGGAGCTCGTCGCGGCGCTCACGCCGGTGCACACCACGGCGCCTTTGCCCGCGGTGCTCGTGCCCGTCGCGACCGACATGGCGGCCGCCCGTAGCTTGGCGTTCTGGGCCGGCGTGGTGGCGCTCACGGGCATCCCCTTCGTGATGGGAGAGCAGACGAGCGGCTGGGCGCTGGCAGAGACGCTCATGACGTCGCTTGTGCAGGCCACCTGTACCATTCTCGCGCTCGCGGCCACGCTGCGCGCGTCGGAGGCGCTGTTGCGGGCGCGCAAGGCACTGCGGCTGGGCGCCGGCCTGCACGATGTCCAACGGAGTCTCGTCGCCCACGTCGCCGACGGGGAGGGCGCGGAGGCGCGGGCCGCGCGATCGCACCACACCCGGTGGCTCGTTGGCAAATGGATGGGCGTCGGTCTCGGTGTTGGGTTGGCACTGGTGCAGGGAGAAATCACGCGCAACGCGAACATGCCTGCCTTCGTGGACGGTGCCGCACAACTGCTGTTGCTGTTTGCGCCCCCGCTGCTCGTAGGACGAAGCCTGGGTTCGCTCTGGCGCGGCAGTCGCGCGGAACGCTGGCTGACGACACGCGTGTCTCGCCCGCTGTCCGTGCGGGTGGCGGGATGGCTCGGTCGCGGCGGGTCGAACGTGCGCGCGCCACAGCCGCTGCCCGCGTCCGCGCCAACCGAAGTGCGGCTCGGCGAAGCCGCGCATGACATTGTGAAACGACTTCCCGCGCACCTGCGCGACGCCGTGTCCGCATTGCCGGCGGCGGCCACGGCGCTTGCGGCCGAAGCAGAACGACTGAGGCGGCGCGACCTGGTGCTCTCCGAAGCACAGGCGGCACTGAACGGATCGGGTACGGTGCAGGAGACGTCAGAATTCGCACGTCTCGAGGAGGAACGCGCGCAACTACGCGGGCGCCTTGGCGCGACCATCGCCGCACTCGAAGCACTGCGACTCGATCTGCTGCGCCTGGAGGCGGGCGACAGCGAACCCGGCGAACTCACGGTGCATCTGGCTGTGGTGCGCGACCTGCAGCGTCACGTCGATGCGGCGCAGGATGTGCGCCGACTACTCGCACGCGACTTCACCTCGGAGCCCACGCCCGTCTGACACCCGCGTGCGCACTCGGCGCAGGCGCCGGTCACTTCGCCGGATCGACCGTTGCTGTGACGATGGAGTCGAGCGCCGGGAACCACTTCTGCAGATACGCATTCCCCTGCCGGATGATGCGCGAGTGATTGGGTTCCTCGCCGTACTCGGCGTTGAGCCGGTCTACGACCTCCATACCCTCGACGACCTTGCCGATCGGTGCAAAGAGGCGCTGGCCGTCGAGTTTGCGCGCATTGTCTCCCGTGCTGACAAACAGTTGCACGGCGCGCGAATTCGGCCCTGATGCGGCGAATGCCACCGTGCCGCGCGTGTTGCTGGTGCGCATCGGCTCGTCGGGCATCGTCGCCTCGTTCCACTTGGCGTTCACCGCGGGATCGCCGTGGGCACCGAACTGCGCGATGAACTCCGGCGTCATGCGGAAGAAGCGCACGCCGTCGAAGTAGCCGATGGTGACCAGCTCGTAGAATCGATCGGCACCGCGCGGCGCCAACGATCGCGTCACGGCAATGGTGAACGCACCCTCGCTCGTCTCGACACGCACGCGGTATGCGTCGGGGCTACGCATGGGCGTGGCGGCCGGTCCCGGAATCTCGCGCACAACGACGGCGGCCGTCGTCTCCGCGGTGACGGGCGGCGTACGGGGTTCGGCGCAACCGACCACCACTGCGAGCACGGTCGCGCATACGACGGCGCGCATGATCGCATTACCGTCGCCACGTGCGCGACGAAGCGGTTGGCGGATCGGGGATGGACAGAGACGCATGCCCGAAGCTACCAGTGCGTCGGGACGCTGTGAAGCAGATTGGACGCGACGGCGCCTCGGGTGGAGGTTGCGCGGTTAGGCACAGATCTCGTGGTGGAGGTGGAGACGCCAAGCACCAACATTTTCGCCCCCGAAGTTGCCGCCAAGTCCGCAGCCAATTCCCATCGCCCGATAGCTTCTCCCCGACCGCCGCGCCAGCACTGCCCGTACGGCCCCTCGTCTCTCGCGTCAGCTATCCGCCGTGCTGTTGGCGTCCCCCTCGCTGCTTCTCTTGAACGTCCAGCGCCGGTTCGCCCTGCTCATCAACGCCGCTCTGGTGCTCGGTCTTGCGAGCACCACTGGTGGGAGTGGTGGCGCGCGGCCTCAAGCTCGAATGACGCCGAGGTGCTGAACTTCGAATCGGAATCGCGCGAGTAGGATGGAATCTGGGATGGGCGCGCCCGCGTGGTCGCCGATGGCTGGCAGGCCGAACTCCTCATTCCGTGGCAGACGCTGCGCTATCGACCCGTGAATGCCGACGCCGCCGCCGATGCGTGGGATATCAACGTCCGGCGCTACATCCGCCGGAAAAACGAGTCAGCACTCTGGGCAGCCTGGAAGCGCACTGCGGGCATTCGTTTTCTTGAGCGCGCCGGTTCTCTCACCGGGTTCAAGCGGGCGACCGAGGTCGTGGAGAGCGGATTGCCGCGGCGCGCAAGCCACCGTGGGGCTCGACGCGGAGCTCGCCCCTAAGCCAACGCTCACGCGCTTCTCGCTGTACTTCCCCGAGCACCGTCCGTTCTTTACCGAAGGCGCAGGTATTTTCGATTTCGGACGCCGCGGACAAACGCCGCTGTTCTACAGCCGACGCATTGGTCTGGGCCAGAACGGCACCTCATTCCGCTCGACGGCAGCGCCACCAAGGGCGATTCCGTCAACGCGCGCGGCGTCATCGACTTCCCCAACGATATCGCCGATGTCGCCCTCCGCTTCGAGCGCGTCGGCGAAGGCTTCAGGCCCGATCTCGGCTTTGTCCAACAACGCGGAGTCACCCGGCTCGGCCGGCAAACAGAGCTCACCCCGCGACCGTCGGTACTCGGTGCGTTCGGTGTGTTCGGTGCGCCGTTCGAAGCCATTCACGTGCGACAGTTCAAGTTCAGTGTGCTCAACGGCGATCTCGTTCGCACGATGGGCAGGACTGGCCCGTTATCAGGGCTGGCCAACGGCTCCATTCGCACGTCGCCCATCGGACTCGAGTTCGATAGCGGCGACGAGATCTCGGTGGAGTTTACGCGTCGGTACGATACGCCCACAGAAACGTTCGACCTCTTTGACGGTGCCGAAGTGCACGCCGGCCGTTATGCCTGGAACACCACCGAGCTCCAGGTTCAGTCGTCGAGCGCCCGCAACATCGGCGTGGACGTCACCGTCGCGCGTGGTGGATTCTCTACAAGCCGTTCATCGGAACTGATCGCGTCCATGCGCGGCCGGTTTGCCCCGCGCGTGAATGTCAGGCCGGAATACAACCGCACTGCGGCGTCGCTCCCGCAGGACCAGCAGACCCTCCGGTGCACGGCACAGACGGCACGACTCCGCCTCGACTTGGCGTCGAGCCTCCGCCGCAGTTCCACGCTGTCCGCCCAGTGGGACAACGAATCGAAACTTCCGCGTGTCACCCGTTCTTGCGATGCTAGCAGCGCGCGACGAGAATTGGTTCTCCCGTTCCATTGCCCTCGTTACCGGAACAGCCGATGAAGTTGAGCGTGTTTACGAGGGCCATGCTCTTCGCCGGTGCGCCCGTGCTGATCGCCTGCACGGGCGGAACACGCGGTGTCGCCCCAACATCGGCGCGGCGCCCGAATGTTGTGATGGTCCTGCTCGATGACGTGCGCTACGACGACATCATCGATCATCCGTTCGTCGACTTGCCAAACCTCAAGCGGCTCACGCGCGAGGGAGCAAGCTTTCAGCGCGTGTTCACGTCGGCGCCGCTGTGCTCGCCGAGCCGGGCCATTTTCATGACGGGGCAGTACGCCTATCGGAATGGCATCGTCGACAACGCCGAGCGGGGCGAGCTGAGTCATCGCATAGTTACGTTCCCGAAGCTGTTGCACGATGCGGGATACCGTACTGGGTTTTTCGGCAAGTGGCACATGTCGCACGAAGACGATTCGCCGCGGCCTGGCTTCGATCGGTGGGTGAGCTTCGTGGGGCAGGGCGTGTACTTCAACCCCGACCTGAACATCGACGGCAAGCCTGCGAAGGCGCCGGGCTACATGACGGATATCCTGACCGATCAGGCAGTTGCGTTCATCGATTCCGCTCCCAACAGCCGGCCGTTTTTGGTGTTCGTCGCGCAGAAGGCGGTACACCCGGAGATCCATCCCAACAACGTACGCACCTTTCCGCCCGCCCCTGGCGACGAGCGTCTGTACGCGAGCATGACGCCGGGCCACGGCGCGAGTTGGCGTGCACCGATCGACGGGAAGCCGGCGCTGAAGCGCCCGTACGACCACAGCGATCCGCGGAGCCCTGAGGGAGGATTGCCGGACAGCGTGGTCATGGATCGGCTGCGGATGTTGAGCGCAGTCGACCGAAGTCTTGGCCGTTTGCTGGCCACTCTCGAGGCCAAGGGCGTTCTCGACGAGACGGTCTTCGTTGTCACCAGCGATCAAGGATTCTTTTACGGCGAGTTCGGGTTGGCGCAGGAACGGCGTCTCTCGTACGACCCGAGCATCCACGTCCCGCTCTTGGTGCGCTATCCGAGACTGGTTCGGGCCGGCACGACGCCGAGTGCCCTGGTAAGCAACGTGGATATAGCGCCTACCTTGCTCGAGTTGGGAGGTGCCGCAATGCCGACCAACATCGACGGCAAGTCGCTCGTGCCCGTGCTCGCCGGACGTGCCCAGTCCGTGCGCGACGACTTGCTGGTGGAGTACTTCTCCGACAGGGAGTTCCCGCGTGTCGCCGGCATGGGGTACAAGGCCGTTCGCACAACGCGCTACAAGTACATCCGGTACGACGAGTTGAAGGGGATGGACGAGCTCTATGACCTGAGCGTCGATCCGTTCGAGCTCACCAATCTGCTGCCCAATCGTGTCCCGCCAGGCGTGCTCACCGACCTTTCGGCGCGACTGCAACTGCTCGTCGGCCAACCCGCCGAAGGGCGACCCCGCTAACGAACGTCGCGCGTGTCGTCGGGATTGCGCTAGTGGCAGCGCCCCCTCTGGAATGCATGTCCCCTTAACCCCACCAGGAACCCGCCGTGCGCGCTGTCATCTGTCATGCGTTCGATCAGCCGGAGACATTGACCGTCGAATCAGTTCCCGACCTCGCACCCGGGCCGAGGGATGTCGTGTTGGACGTGTACGCCGCCGGCGTGAACTTCCCTGACGCGTTGATGGTGATGGGGCAGTACCAGTTCCGCCCGTCGCTGCCCTTTACTCCCGGCGCCGAAGCCGCGGGGATCGTCATCGCCGTCGGCGCGGAGGTGACGCGCGTAAAGGTGGGGCAGCGGGTTGCTGCCTTCGCCATGACCGGCGCGTTCGCCGAACAGCTGTGCGTGTCGGCGGACTCACTGATGCCGATCGCCGATTCGCTGCCGTTCGATATTGCCGCGACGCTGCCATTGGCCTACGGCACCGCAATGCACGCGCTCGTTGATCGCGCAGCGCTTGGTGCAGGCGAAACAGTGCTGATACTCGGTGCCGCCGGTGGGGTTGGTCTGGCCGCCGTCATGCTGGGCAAAGCGCTCGGCGCCAGAGTCATTGCCGCCGCCAGCAGCGACGAAAAGCTGGCACTTTGCAAAGCCCACGGCGCGGATGAGCTGGTCAATTACACCACGGAGAACTTGCGCGATCGGCTCAAGTCGCTCACTGGCGGCAAGGGGCCCGACGTCGTGTTCGACCCTGTGGGAGGGGACCTCGCCGAGGTGGCGTTTCGCGGGATCGCGTGGGGCGGCCGCTATCTCGTGATTGGCTTTGCGGGCGGGGAGATTCCGAAGCTCCCGCTCAACCTGCCGTTGCTCAAGGGCGCGTCGATCGTGGGTGTGTTCTGGGGCGAGTTCGCCAAGCGCGATCCGCGCGCGAATGCGCGGAATCTCGCGCGGGTTGTGCAGTGGATTGCCGACGGGACCATCTCGCCGTTTGTCAGCGAACGATTTCCGCTCGAACAGTCGGCCTTGGCGCTGCGCGCCATGCTCGAGCGTCGGGTGATGGGGAAGGTGGTGGTGGTGCCGGCGGGGCGAGAACCAAGCGGGCGCGCTGAATGACCCGCTCAGCCCTGCCAGATGGCAGACATCACCCGTGATGCATTACGGCCGAGGATATCGGTGATGTTGGTGTCGCTGTACTTCCGCCGGATGAGCCCTTCGGCGAGGTCGAACATCCGTTTCGGATGATCCATTCCTGCGACCGTGAGCATGCGTTCGCCTTTCGCATCGAAGTGCATGTGATAGCGGTCAAAGTTCGGCGTTGGCGGCACGCTTAGGCCCACGCCATTTACCGGGTTCGGATTGCCGACGACATCCATGTCGCTGCCAACTGCGACATGCTCAATGCCGACGAGCTTGGCAACGTGGTCGAAGTGGTCGATGATGTGCTCGACCGTGACGGGCTCGCTATCGCGCACCATCATGCGCAGGAACGGGATTCCCATTACGCCGCCCGTCTTCGCCATCGTCGTGATCATCTCATCCGTCTTGCAGCGAAGGTGGCCCGGCACGAGCGCACGGCAGCTCGCATGCGAGAACACCACTGGGCGCTTTGATGCATCGAGCGCATCGAGTGTCGTTTGGTCTCCGCAGTGTGAGACGTCGACTGCCATTCCCGCCGTATTCATTCGCGCTACGATCTCGCCGCCGAAGACCGTGAGTCCGCCGTCTTTCGTTTCGAGAAATCCGGACCCGATGCGATTCTGATAATTGTAGGTGAGTTGTGACAACCGCTGGCCGAGGCTGAAGAACGTGTCCACGTCGTCCACGGTGCGGAAATGATCGGAGTTCTGGAAAGTGATCATGATGCCGACCTTGCCCGCCTTCTTCACGGCATCGAAATCGCTTGCATCGTCGATGCGCATGAAGCGGTCGGAAGATTCGGCGATAAAGCCGTTCCAGTCGGCGAAGAAGCGGATGCCTGCTGCGTAATCCGACGGACTGTGGCCGAGCGCGATCACGGTGTAGCCTGAGGTGCGATAGACATCGAAGTCGGCCCGTGTCATGGAGCGCGGCTTCGAGAGCCAGCGTGTGCTCTTGGGCGGGGTCTCGGAGAAATCGGCGAAGCGGAACTGATTCAGCAGGTCCACGACGACGGATTCCTGCACGACGCGCACTGCGCGTGACGAGTACTCGGTGGGTACGTCCGGGGCCAGCTGGTAGCGTCCGCGCAGGAAGGTTGGGGCGGCGAATGCGCCTACTGCGAGTCGACCGAGTGCTTCGCGGCGTGTCAGCGCCGGCTGCGGAGCGGAATCGGGCATGCGTGGGCGTATTCGGTGGTGGGCGGGTGGAAACTCGATTGGTCTAGTATGCGTGGTTCTTGGGCGCGGGGCGAGGAGCGCGGGTGGGCAACGTTGTGCTGGCGATGCAGTTTTTTGGTGATGGTTCGGTGCATGGAGCGTGTCGGCGTGCGTGTTGTGCAGCGATATCAGGCCCCGCCCGTGGATATACCGACCGCGAGGCCCCGCCTGTTGGCGTTGGTGCGAGGCCGCATGCGTGCGCGCCACGTAAGCGCGCGTACGGTGCAAGCATACGTGCGGCTGATGGCACTTTTGCTGTATGGTGCATGCCTGCGTCTGCTCGCGTGCCTGACGCTTCGCGTCAAGGATCTCGATGTCGTGCACAGCGAGATCCGTCTCCGACGTGGCAAAGTGGGAAAGGACCGCGTCGCGATGCTTCCGGAGAGCGCTCGCGACGTGAGCTGGGGTGGCAGTGGGTATTCCCGGCTACACGTCAGCACCGCGACGCCGCCACCTGTCGAATCTGTCGCCATCATGTTCATGAGACCGCGGTACA
>JBBQSM010000047.1:0-26853 GCA_038234895.1 Gemmatimonadales bacterium | reverse complement strand
GCTCGAACCGGGACGCCCCGAACAAGGCGATTCGCTGCAGCTCATGCTCGACAGCATCGCCAACGGCACGGCGCAAAAAACGCCTGCCATGGTGGCCAGCGACGAACGCGCCTCCCGTCGCAGCGCGGACAGCGCCGAGGCCGCGAATCGCGCGCAGGTTTCGGCCGACAGCGCAGCGATGGCCCGAACCGTCCCCGATGTCATCGGGCTCGAGGAGGGCGCCGCGCGCCCCCGCATCACCGAGGCAGGGCTAACGGTTGGCGAGGTGCTGTTCGAGGACTCCGACAAGCCCACGGGCACCGTGCTCCGCTCTGTTCCGGCGGCCGGCCAGGTCACTGTCGCCGGCGCGCCCGTGTCGATCTATCTCAGCAACGGACGCCCGCCGCAGGGCGATGTCCGAGACAACGTTTCGCAAATTCCGTCTTCGCCATGACCGTTCGTATCGCGCCATCCGTGCTCGCCGCTGATTTCCGCCGTCTGGGCGACGATATCGCCACCTGCGAGGCGGGCGGTGCCGACTGGATTCACGTGGACATTATGGACGGGCGTTTCGTGCCCAGTCTGTCGTTCGGTTCCAAGGTGATCGATGCAGTCAAGCGATCCACGTCGCTCACCGTCGACGTGCACCTCATGGTGGTCGAACCGGAACGCTATTTCGACGAGTGCGCCAAGGCCGGCGCGAACGTGCTGACCATCCACGCCGAAGCGGCGCCGCATCTCGATCGGCAACTCATGCGCATCAAGGAACTCGGCTGCATGGCCGGCGTCGCACTCAATCCGGGCACGCCGCTCAACGTGATCGAAGAAGTGGCGCACATGCTCGACCTGTTGCTCATCATGAGCGTCAATCCCGGGTACGGCGGACAGAAGTTCATCGAGTATTCCGTGGACAAGATCGCGCGCGCGCGGTGGTTGCTGGACCAAGCCGACAGCAGCGCCGTGCTTGAGGTAGACGGTGGCATTTCCCGCGACACCATCGCCCGCTGCTGGAATGCGGGCGCGGACACGTTCGTGGCCGGCAACGCCGTCTTTTCCGCAGCCGACCCGAAGGCGGAGATCGGCCTGCTGCGCGGCCTGTGCATGGAGACCGCATGACGGTCAAGCAGCAATGGATGGTGGTGCTGGGCATCGTGGCCGTATTGGGCGGCGGTGCCTTCGCCGCCACGCATTTTCTCGAGGACGAACTCACCGCGGTGACGATCGGATCGGACGCGCCCGGCTTCACCGCCATGACGCTCGATGCAACGCCCGAGGTGAAGACGCTCAGCAGCTATCGCGGAGACGTGGTCGTGCTGAACATCTGGGCGACGTGGTGCGGCCCGTGCCGTGAGGAGATGCCGAGCATGCAAAAGCTGCACGAGGCGTTGGGGCCGAAGGGGCTCAAGATCGTGGCGGTGAGCATCGACTCGCCAGGGAAGGAGCAGACCATTCGCGACTTCGCGAAGGAGTACGGACTGAGCTTCGAAATCGTACACGACTCGACAGGAGCGATTCAGACCATCTATCGCACGACCGGTGTTCCGGAGACGATGGTTATCGGCCGTGACGGCGTGATTCGTAGAAAATGGATCGGCGCGACCGACTGGAATTCGGCGGAGAATCGTCGGCTGCTCGAGCAGCTGCTGTCTGAGCCGCGCTCCTGACGCGCCGCGCTGCTGAGACCGTGCGGTCGTGAGCGAGCGCGCACCGCTGCTGTCGCTGTCGCGCGTCACGCGCGCTCTCGCGGCGTTGTTGCTCGCCTGCGCGCTCTGGCTCGTGGTCAGCGCCGAAGAACCATCGGCGGCGTGGGTGCCCGTGCGCGTGTCGCTGACGCTCGACAGCGCAGTCACGCTCTCCGAGCCAGTGGTGCCCGTACGCGCATTCGTGATCGGTCGACGGCGCGACCTGCTGCGCATGCTGCAGTCGCCGCCCGTGCTGCAGCGTGCGATCACGGAGGAGACGCCAGACAGCGTACGCATCGAATTGCGTGAACAGGATCTGGACATGCCACCCGGTGCTGACGCTCGCGTGACCGATCTGCGTCCGCGTCTACTGACCGTGCGTATGCGGCGCGATTCAACACGGGACACACTGCGCTCGGTGCGACGCCCGTGAGCACGCGCGCGTCTGCACCCGTGCGAGTGCTGGGCATTGAAACGTCGTGCGACGAAACCTCGGCCGCCGTGGTCGAAGGCGACGCCGACCATCCCGTACTGAAGTCGCTGGTGATTCTGTCGCAGGATGTGCACCGGCTCTTCGGCGGGGTGGTCCCCGAGATCGCCAGCCGGCAGCATCTCACCGGCATCGTGCCCACCGTGCGCACGGCGCTCGACGAAGCGGGGATCGCACTGCACGACCTCGACGCCATCGCCGTCACGCACGCGCCCGGACTGGTGGGCGCACTGCTGGTCGGCACCAGCTTCGCCAAGGCACTCGGCGCGGCGGCCAACGTGCCCGTGGTGCCAGTCCATCATCTCGAAGGGCACCTGTTCGCCACCCTGCTGGAGTCGCCGGAGGCCGCGCCGCCGTTTATTGCCCTGCTTGTCAGCGGCGGCCACACGCTGCTGCTCGATGTTCCCGCGTGGGGCAGCTACCGGCTACTGGGGCGCACGCGCGACGACGCCGCCGGCGAAGCGTTCGACAAGGTCGCCAAGCTGCTGGGGCTGCCCTATCCCGGCGGGCGCCCGCTGGAGGAGTTGGCGAGCACGGCGGATGACTCGACGCCGCAGTTCGCGCACACGTATCCGCGCCCAATGCTGCGTCGGAACGCGCGTCCCGCCGACGACGACTACTTCGACCTGTCGTTCAGCGGTCTCAAAACAGCCGTGCTGCTGGACGTGCGCGAGGCGCAAGCCAAGGGCGTGTTGGACAGCGAGCGCCGGGCGATCGCGCGCGCGTTTCAGGACGCCGTGGTGGACACGCTCACCGCCAAGGTCGAACGGGCCATGCGACTGCTCTCGCGCACCAAGGTGGTGCTGGGGGGCGGCGTGGCGTGCAACGGCGCCTTGCAGCAGGGCATTCAAGCCCGCATTGCGTCACGCGGCGGCCAGCTGTTTGCGCCGTCGCCGAGGCTGGCGACGGACAACGCCGCGATGATCGCCGCGGCGGGCTTGTATCGGTTCGCCGCTGGTGAGCGCATGCCCGCCTCGCTGACCGCGCAATCATCACTTCCGTTGCCGGGTATGTTCCTGCTCGATCGGGCCGTGGCACCGTGACGACTTCCCGTCGCGCGACCCGCTCCTCCTCTCTCTCCGCCCACGCATGAATCCCGACGGAATCATCCATCATCCGACGGTGCTGAAGCTGTTCGGTCCGCTCGAGATCACCGGCTTCGGGCTGGCCGTGCTCGCGGCGTTCGTGATTTCGCAGATCGTCTGCCAGCGCGAACTCACCAACCGCGGCCATCTCAAGGAAGCCGACGCCATGCCGGATATCGTGCTGGCGGCATTGATCGGCACCGTGATCGGCGGCAAATCGTACTATGTGGCCCTCAGCGGCGAATCGTTCTTCAGCCGTGGCGGGTTCGTGTTCTGGGGTGGGTTCATCGGATCGGTGCTGCTCTGCTGGCTGACCATTAAGTGGCGCAAGCTCGACTTTTGGCGCTTTGCCGATGTGGCTGGCATCGCCATCGCGGCGGGGTATGCCGTCGGGCGGACCGGCTGCTGGGCTGTCGGCGACGATTACGGACGCCCCTGGAGCGGCCCCTTTTCCGCACGGTTTCCCGAAGGAGCGCCCCCGTCCACCGCGCTGGTGATGCAGCAGCAGTTCGGCGTCACGCTCCCGGCGGGGACAGACCCGAGCAGTGTCATTGCCGTGCACCCCACGCAGCTGTACGAGACGGTGATGGGATTCATGATGTTCCTCATTCTCTGGCGCTTCCGCGGGCACCTGCAGCGCGAGGGGTGGCTCTTTGGCGTGTACTGCGTGCTGGCCGGCATTGAACGGTTCATCGTCGAGTTCTTCCGCGCCAAAGACGACCGCGTGAGCTACCTCGGCCTTACCTCCGCGCAGGTGATCGCCCTGACGATTCTGGCGATCGGTATCGCCATCATGGCGTGGAAGCGGACTCCGGAGTCGGGCAGCGGCTCGCCGCGCGCCGCGACCGCGTAGGGCATCGCGGCTTCGGCAGCCAACGACGAACCACCTCGGGAAATGCCTGACCGGATGGTCAGCGTATTTCCCGAATGCTCTTCTCCCTATTGCATCAGCCGAGCCCGCGATGATATACTCCATCATCGGCTTTGAGAAACATTCTCATCTATCGGTCACGTGACTCCGGTCCTCGCACTTCCCACCCTGCAGCAACTCGACGCGCCCGCCGCGCGCACTACATGTGCGCTGGCCGCTTGCCGCCCCGGAAGCCGCGCCACGGTCGTCGACATCGAGTGTTCTGCCGATGAGGCCTGTCGCCTGCGTGCGCTCGGACTGTGCGAGGGGACCAGTGTCAACGTGATCGACTCACGGCACGCCATGTTGCTCGAAGTGCGCGGCACGCGACTCGCGCTTGGCTCCGCCATCACGGCCGGCATCACCGTTCGACCGCAGTCGGCGCAAGCCTGACACGCAGCGGCGGGACGTCGGTGCGTCCCGACTGAGACTATGCAGTGACTTCGCTCCAGCCTCCGACCACGACCGACGTACAGCAGTCGGGTCAGCGTCCTGATCCTGCCGCCGGAGCACAGACCACGCTGCGCGTGGCGATCATCGGCAATCCGAACACCGGCAAGACCACGCTCTTCAATGCGCTGACCGGATTGCGTCAGCGTGTCGGCAATTTCGCCGGCGTCACCGTCGAACGCGTCGAAGGTGCGTTTCGCGGTCCGGACGGACAGCAGGTCGCCGTGCTGGATCTACCCGGCAGCTACTCGCTTTCCGCCGGTTCGCCGGACGAACAGATCGCGCTCGACGTACTCCTCGGTCGGGACAAGGACCGCTGGCGTCCGGACGTGGTGCTCGTCGTGGTCGATGCGGTGCATCTCGATCGCAATCTGTTTCTGGCCGGCCAGGTCATTGAGCTTGGCATACCGGTTGTGGTCGCGCTCAACCAGTTCGATGTGGCCCAAGCGGAAGGCATCGCGATCGATGTCCCCGAACTGATTCACGAATTGGGTGTGCCGGTCGTACCAACCGTCGCCAAGCGCGGCGAGGGGATCGAGCCGCTCAAGCGCGCGCTGTTCATCGCCGCGACGCTTCCGGCACCTGCACGAAAGTTTGCGCTGCCGGCGGTCGCCGAGTCGGCACTCGAGCCGTTGCAACAATGCTTGGTGGCAGACGGTCTGTTGCCCTCGGCGGCCGGTATGGAAGCGCTACGCCTGTTGGGTATGTCGCGCACCGATCCGCATCTGGCGCAGGTGCCCGGGTTGGCCGACGCGGTCGCTGTGTCGTCGAGCGCGCTGCGTGCGGCGGGACTCGTGCCGGCGCGCTTCGAATCGGAAATGCGCTACGGCTGGATCGCGCAGGTGACTGGTCGCACGGTGACACGGCGGATCAATGTGGGCCAGTCGCTGAGCGACCGCATCGATGCGATCGCACTGCATCGCTACTACGGGCCGGCGCTCTTCCTGCTCGTCATGGTACTGGTTTTTCAGGCCGTCTTTTCGTGGGCGACGCCCTTGATGGATGGCATCGAGTGGCTGATCGGCGCGGCGGGCGACGCGGTCGGGTCGGTGCTACCCGACGGGGATTTGCGCAGTCTGATTGTGGACGGACTCTTTGCCGGTGTGGGCTCGGTGGTGGTGTTCCTGCCGCAGATCGCGATCCTGTTTCTCGCCATCGGCCTGCTCGAACACTCTGGATACATGGCGCGCGCCGCGTATCTCATGGATCGGGTGATGCGCCGGGTCGGGCTACACGGCAAGAGTTTCATTCCGATGCTCTCTGGTTACGCGTGCGCCGTACCCGGCATCATGGCCACGCGCACCATCGAAGATCCCAAAGACCGGCTGGCCACGATCATGGTCGTGCCGCTCATGAGCTGTTCGGCGCGCTTGCCCGTGTACACGCTGCTGATCGGTGCCTTCGTGCCCCCGATCGCGCTGCTGCCGGGCTTGTCGCTGCAGAGCGTGACGATGCTGATCATGTACCTGCTCGGTACGGTCGTGGCGCTGTTCGTCGCGGCGATCTTTAAGCGCACGCTGCTGAAAGGACCGGTGCGTCCCATGATTCTCGAACTGCCGCCCTTCCGCTGGCCCAGCCCCAAGTCGTTGGCGGTGTCGGTCGTGCAGCGATGCGAGCTGTTTCTGCGTCGGGCGGGCACCGTCATTCTGTCGCTCAGTATCGTGCTCTGGGCGCTGGCCACGTATCCGAAAGCCAACGTGGACACCGCGCAGTCGCCCGCTGCCCAGCAGGAACAGCAGCTCGAGTATTCGGTGCTGGGCCGCATCGGCAAAGGTATCGAACCGATTGTGCGGCCGTTGGGGTACGACTGGAAGATCGGCGTGTCGATCGCCGCGAGTTTCGCCGCGCGCGAAGTGTTCGTCTCGACCATGGGCACCATCTACGGTGTGGGCGATGTCGGCGAAGGCGACGCGGCGTTGCGCGACCGGTTGGTGCGCGAGCGCCATCCGGACACCGGCAAGCCGGTCTACACGCCGCTCATCGCCGTCGGGCTGATGGTGTTCTACGTCTTCGCCTTGATGTGCATGAGCACCATTGCCGTAACCGTGCGTGAGGCGGGTGGCGGGCGCATCGGGTGGGGGTGGGCAGCGCTGCAGTTCGGCTACATGCTGGGACTCGCGTACGGCGCGGCGTGGATCGTGTATGTGGTCGGCAAGGCGCTTGGCTTTGCGGGCTAGACAGACTCCGGACCATTCACGAGGCGACGAGCCATGGAACTGATCGTTGTCGGATCGATCGTGCTGGGCGCGGTGGCATTCATCGCGCACCGCGCATGGCGCACGGTACGTGCGGCGCGAAAGCCCAAGACCGGGTGCGGCAGCGACTGCGGCTGCGGGCACTGACCCGTTACAGCTGCGTGCGGCAGCGCCCCCAGGCATCATCGGCCGCGTTGAACACATCGCGCAACGCCAGCACCCAGCGCCGCCAATCGATCAAGCGCGTGTCGAGTTCGCTGCCGCTCAGCGCGTCGGCCGCGAGGGCCAGCCGGTTCAACGCGACGAACATCGGCTCCGCCTCTTCCTCCAGCGCCGCTTCGATCGCGCGCTGACGCGCCGCGTCGCCTGGCGCGGTCAGCGCGGCCAGCTCCGCCATCGCGCGCTGCATCGCCCGTCCCAGTTCGCCGGCATCCACCAGCGCGAGTTGCCGCTGCGCATCGGTGACGCCCTGCACCGCCGTGCGCGCCGAGAGCAGCGGGGCGAACCAAGCGTCATGTGCCGCACCGGGTGTGCCGCGGAGCGAGCCCAAGGTGCGCAGGCCACGCGTGAGCTCCGGCATGGTGCAGGCCCGCGCGATTAACTGCAGTGCCATCGGGCGCAATCCGTTGTCACCGGACAGGTCGATGACGTCGCCGCCATCGAGGTAGAGCGTGAGCTGCGCCGGCCCGTGCGCGATACCATCGAGGCCATCGAATGTGAGTCGCCACGGCGTCGCGCCGTCCCACGTCAGTACGATCGCCTCGTCGTCCAGCGACACGGCGGCGGCGGCGTTGATTTCGCGCCCGCGCACGATGCCCACGACACGTGCCATGACCACGGGAACGACCGGCGCGTTCAGGAGAGGATCGCCTCGAGCACGGCGTCGGTGTCTTCGAGGGTGGCAAAGACGGCATGGGCACCATGTGATGCCAGTTCATCGACGCCATACCGACCCGTCGCCACCCCGATCGCGCGTACGCCGAGCGCGCGGCCGCAATGAATATCCGCCGGTGTGTCTCCAATAATGACCATACGGTCGCCGGCCAGATCGACACCCATCACATCACGCGCACGACGTTGCGCCACGGCCGGCAACTGCGGTCGTTCTTCGTGATCAGAGCCGAACGCATTCACACGAAAACGATCGAACACGAGCCCCACAGCCCGCAGCTTGTGGCGGGCGCCCTGCTCGATGTTGCCGGTAAGCAGGCCAAGCATGGCGGCATCGGCCTGTGCGTCGAGCGCGTCGAGCAGCGGGTGAATGCCGTTGCACAACCGCGCCGCCGTCGCGTCGCGCGTCAACTCCTGCTCCAACCGGAGTACGTACGCCCCGAGCACGTCATCCATGCGCGAAGTGATCGTGGCGTCGTCGAAACCGGCGGCGCGCATCTGCTCGCGTGTGATCTGGCGATCGGTCTTGCCGTCGTACCGATACGACGGATCGCCGGCCGTGCCGAACAGCTCCGTCAGTGCGCCTTCCATCGAGCGGCGTCCCGCACCGTCGGTCCAGAGTAGCGTGCCATCGATATCGAACAAAACGAGCTTCACGAACGATCCGGGAAAGAGGGAGAGCGAACCGATTGGTCGACCGGCTCGATGCGCGCGACCGGACGCACCATCGCGGTGCGGGACATGAGCAGCCCACCCATGATGAACACTGCCCCCAGCAGCTGCCACCGGGTCGGCAGCTCCGACAGCATCAACGCAGCGAACGTCAACGCGATGAGCGGTTGCAGGTTGGCGTACATGGAGGTGCGCGTGGCGCCGATCATGCGCACGCCATGATAGTAGAGCAGATATGCGACGACCATCGCCCCGACACTTGCGTACAGCACGGCGCCCCACGCTTCCGGCCCGACCGCACGCCAGTCCGCGCGCAGCGCCCCAGGAATGGCCAGTCCGCCGCACACCACCGCACCGCTGGCCATGGTGATCGCCGACAACTGAAACGGGTGCACGGTCTTGGTATACGGCTGCAACGCCACGGTGTAGACGGCCCACATGATGCTGCCGACCGCGATCAGGCCGGCACCGAGCAGCGCGTCGCCTCCTGCGTTAACCCTGTGCGCGCTCCCCACGACACATGCCACGCCGATCATCTGCATTCCGATGCCGATCCACCCCCGCGACGGCAACCGTTCGCGTCCCATGAGCCGCGAGATGATCGCGATCCAGGCCGGCCCCGAGGCCACCAGCAGCGCGGCGATACCGGCGCGCGTGCGGGACATACCCGTCAGAAAGAGCAGCTGATAGAACCCGTTCCCGATCACGCCAAGGCCCGCGAGAATAAGCATGTCCCGGCGCGACGGCCACCGCACCGAACGCATCGACAGCGCAATCGCGGCCAACACCAGCGCGGCAATGGTCACGCGCAGTCCGCCGAAGACCAACGGTTCGATCGACCCGAGGCCGACCTTCACGATGCTGAAGTTCACGCCCCAGATGACAGACATCAGGATGAGGCCAAGGTCGGTCAGGCCAAACGCGGCAGGCGCATGCGCATGAGAGGCCGGCGCTGGCTGCGGCTCGGCGGCAATCGGGGATGCAACAGAGGACATCCCCAAAACTAGGCACCCGCAGGCGGATGAGTGTAGCTTCCCGCGATGCACGTCTCCTTCGCTCTCTTCGCCGACGCGGCCAACCTGTCTCAGGAAGGCAAGCTCAATATCCTTGGCGTCTTTGACGCGGTGCACGTGGGTCAATTTCCGGCCCTGCACCCCCGCGCCACCTTCGTCGTGCGGCTCAAGGCCGACATGAGTGAGGCCGGCACCCACCCGATGACCTTGCGCTGGGTCAACCCCAAGGGTGTCGAACTGTGGTCGTCCACGGCCGAACTGGCGATCAATGCCGCCCCCGGCCATTCGGGGGAAATGGACATGCCCATCATCGCCCAGATCGACCTGCCGCTCGATGTCATCGGCGACTTTGCCATGCACGTGGAGTTGGACGGCACACGCCACGCCATCTCTATCTTGCACGTGCGCGGTGGCGCCCCGCCGACGGTGCCCGCACCTCCGGGGCAGCTCGTCAGCTAGTGCAGCACATGCCGGCGGTCGCGCCGGCTATGTCGGCAGCGACGTCGCTGGCGCCTGGCCCGACGCGACGTCGTGCACGCTTATTTCGGGGGTGCCATGATGCGCCGCGCACCGACGCACTGCGCTCGCAGTCGGCGTTCATACTCGCCCGCCGCGCCCAGCTGGTCGACGTGCAGTCCGCCGCGTCGCAGTGCGCTGTGCACCATGCGACCGTCGCCGAGCGCGATGCCGACATGCGTGATGCGACGGTCGTCGCGGTCGGAGAAGAACAACAGGTCGGCCGGCGCCGACTGCTCGATCACGTCGCCGTCGACACCGATCGACTCCCCGACGAGCGCCTGTTGCCAGGCATCACGCGGCAGTGGCACGCCGTGCAAGGCGAAGATCTGCTGCACGAAGCCTGAGCAGTCGCATCCCCACGGCGTCACGCCGCCCCACAGATAGCTCGCGCCGCTGAACCAGAGCGTGGCACTGCGTGCGATAGCGTGTCCCTCTGCTGGAAAGCGCAACGCCTGTACCTCCGCGTCTATGCTCTCCCCGCTGATCCCCTGCGCGTCGGGGCGGACGCGGGCACCCAGCGGCAACCCGCGCGTCTCACCGGTTGCCTCCCGCACAACGCACCCGAGCGACAAACGCCAGGTCGATTCCGTACCGTCTGACGGTTCGAGATAGCCGACGTGCGTCCACCCTTCGTAGCCGTCCACGCCGTGGACCAGCAACCAGTCGTCGCGACGTTCGCGCACGGTGAGCGTGGCACCGCACAGCAGCTGCGAGGTGAGCGGGGCGGCAATGCGAGGCTCGCCGAGCTGGGGGGCGATCGCCGCGCGCACGGTCCAACGGTTTGGGGTCGACTGGCGCGCGACGTCGGACACGATGGAACCGGTCATGGGACCGCCGATTGTTTGTCGTCAGGCTCCGCATGCCCGTCATCGCGCACGTCTGGCGCGGGACAGCGCGGAAAGATCTGCGGAATCTAGACGCCCAGGAGCTGGACGATACGGGCGTGCAGCTCAGCCAGCTGGAACGGCTTGGCCAGTGCTGAGCGCCCGGTACTGCGCACGAAGTCAGCGGCTTCCTGCCGGTGCAGGTCGCCGGTGATGAACAGCACGCGCTCGACCTGCGAGGGGAATCGTGCTTCGATTGCCCGATAGACCTCTTCGCCCGACATCTCCTGCATGCGCAGGTCGAGGAGAATCAGGTCGTACGCGCAGGATTCCAGCAGTCCCAACGCCTCGCTGCCACCGGCGGCAGTATCAACCTCGAATCCGTCGCGGCGCAAATAGCGACCGATCGCGGCGCGCAGTGTATCCTGATCTTCGATGATCAGCAGCCGCGGCGCGAGTTCGCCCGCTGGCGTGGGCGTCACGCCGCCCGGCGCCGCCGGCGCGACCGGCAAGCGGACGCTGACGCAGGTGCCTGCGCCCACGGAGGAGGACACCTGCATCGCGCCGCCGTGTGTTCCAACGATCTCGCGGGAAACGGCGAGGCCGAATCCGCGACCGTGTCGGTCGGCGTGCGTGGTGTAGCCGGGTTCGAAGACGCGCGAAATCATCGACTCGGCAATGCCTGGACCGCTGTCGTGCACATCGATCACGACACTTCCGGCGTCGCTTCGCGTCGATATGCGTACGTCGCGCAGGCCGGCCCAGCGTTGCAGCGCATCCTCCGCGTTCTCGAGCACATTCATGAGCACCTGTTGCACTTGCGTCGCGTCGGCATGGACGGTGGGCAATGCCGGTTCGAGATGCGCCGTGACACTGATGCCGTGCACGCGCAGCGTGTGGCCCTGCAACTCGATCGCCGCGCGCACGATGCGATTCACGTCGACCGCGCGCCGCTCACCCGACGGCCCGGTGGGAGTGTCAAGCAGTTGCGCCACGATCCGCGACGCACGCTGCGCTTCGTCGCGGATTTGCGTCATCGCGCTCCGATGCGCGGCATCCGGCGCCATGGTACTCGTTTCCAACTCGGCGACGGCAAGCAAGCTCGCCAGCGGATTGTTCAGCTCATTCGCCACACCGTTCAGCAACTGACCGACCGCGGCCAACCGCTCCTGCTGCGCATCTCTCTCGCGCCGCATCTCCTGCTCGGTGATGTCGCGCATGATGCCAAGCGCGCCCACAACGTCGCCATTCTCACGAATCGGCGCGGTCGTAACCGTTCCGAGTCGCATAACGCCGCCAGGTCCGCGGTAGCGCAGTTCGAGTCGCTCCTTGCCGCCCGCAAAAATGAGCGCAATCAACCGTTCGACTGTCGGTACATCGGTCGCGTCCAACAGTATCGTGCACGGTGCCCCGATCAACTCCGCCCGTGTGCGACCCGTCTCATTCAACAGCGACTGATTGACCGACGTGAAGCGTCCCTGCGCATCGACCGTGAAGATGGCGTCCGTTGCGGACTCGACGAGACGCTCATAGCGATCCTCCGAGCGCGCGAGCGCGATCGCTTCCGCGCGCTGGTCGGTCATATCGCGCAAACTGGCAACGATGCCGGTAATCTGCCCCAGCTCAACGAGCGGCGCGTTACTCACGGACACCAGCCGCTTGCCGCCATCGGCTCGCACCACAAAACACTCGTAGTGCTGCTGACCGTCCGTACGTGCGCGTCGTTCGTATTCCATAACATCGGGCAACGACTCGGGTGCGGCCAACGCGGACACGTGCAATTCAAGCAGTCGCTCGTGGCCGAAAAGCGCGACGGCCGCCGCGTTGGCGAACAAGATATGTCCGTCCAGTCCGGTAATCAGGATGGCGTCCGAAACAGTCTCGAGTACACGACGGTGTCGTTCGGCGAGGCGATGTGCGGCAGTCACGTCGTCGAAGGTCAGCACACATCCACCCTCGGGATGCGGGGCAACGAGCATCTCGAAGAGGCGCGCGTTGGCGTCGTCGCGCACCAACCCGCGCATCGGTTCGTCGGCACCCACGGAACGTGCAATCATCGCGTCCAACGCGGTCCGTTCTCGCGACGGCTGTCCGCCGAGCAGTGCGTGGGAGAACTGACGTCCAAGCAGCGAGGAGATCTGCTCGCCGCACAGCTCGGCGGCGCGCGCGTTGCAGCGCGACGTTTTGTAGGACTCGTCGAGCACCACCATCCCGCTCACGATCGAGTCGAACGCCAGCGTCCATTCACGCGTCGCCCGTTCCACTTCCTCGAACAGTCGCGCATTGACGATGGCCACGGCCACGTGGTCCGCAAGCCGCTGCAGCACTCGCGCGTCGTCGTCGCGAAACGGCTCGTCGCGATTGAGTACCGCGATGGCCCCGATGGTGCCGCGTCCGGTCTGCAGCGGCGCGATGACCGTGCGCGTGATGGAGGCGAGATGACGCACGGCCTTACTCGCGTTCGGATTGTGCTGAAAGTCGTTGGAGACGATCAGTTCGTTTGTGCTCACCGAGTGGCCGAGGAGACTGCTGCCCACCGGTAGGTGCACGCCGGCGAGTACATCCGCCGCACCGACTGCCGCGACGATGTGCAGATAGTCATCGTGCCGCAGCGCGATGCACGCACCTTCGGCGCCGAGCAGTGCGACCGCGTGGCGCAGAATCAGCCGCAGCACTTCGCCAAGCCGCAGCGATTCGCCCACCGCGCGCGCGACCTCGGCGAGCGCCTCTGTCTGCCGCCGTTCACGCTCGCTCTCGGCGTAGCGACGGGCGTTGGCGATGGCGCTCGCGGCCTGAGACGCCATGATCGCGAGCACCTCCTGATCCTCCGCACCGAAGACTTCGCGTGACGCCGCGAACACAGCCAGCACGCCGATCAAGTGGATGCCGGCCATCACCGGGACGGCGAGCACCGACGAGGCCGGCGTGGCATCCCCCACCACGTCGTACATCGAGAGGGGGAGCGGCAGTCCCGCGCGCTCCCGCGCGCGATCCGCTTCGCGATCACCGACCCGCACCGGCGCGCCACTGCGGGCGACCTCGAAAATGATGCCGTCGCCAAGGCGGACCGGGGTGCGCGGTCGATCCACACCGCGCACCTGGCGCAGCGCCGTGGTGAGAATGTCCTGATCAAGGTCGGGAAAACCGATCGTGACTCCGTCGGCCCGCGTGACGCGCAGCGCTTGCCGCGCCAGTTCCCGAATGATCTCGTGCTCGTCGAGCGAACGGGCCAGCGCGGCGCCCGCCTCTTGTAGGCGCTGCAAGCGATCCGATCGCTGCCTGGCTAGCGAACGCAGCGAATCGTACGCCAGTCGCGCGGCGAGATGCCGCACGATCGCCCCCACGTCGCGTAGCAGTGCGTCTGCCGGCCGCAGCCCGGTACGCGGGTCGGCCAGCTTTACGATCCCCAGCAGTTCCTGCTCCGCGCCACGCAGCAACCCCACAATGAGGTCGGTCGGCACCCACTGTGCTGGGTCGCTCCGATCCTCGGGGACGGTGCCAAAAAACTCGCGTGCGACCCACGCGTCCGTCCCGTCCAGCAGATGCAGGTCCGCGTCCCGGAACCGATCGAGCTGCGCCAGACGACGGCGCCACACCGCGCCCGGTAGTGGCTCCAGCGCCAACGCGCCGGGCTCGGAGGGATCTGCCTGTCCGAGCGTAACCGACACGGTCACGTTCAGCGACGCGTCGCGCAGCGTGATAACGACCCGGCCGAAGCCCATCCCGCACAGCACGTCTGCGGCCGCCCGCACGCGCGCAGGCGACGACTCGGCGCAATCAATTGCATCGAGTGCATCGGAAAGCGGCAAGACTGCCGGCGGCGGGAGCGTCTGAAGCGTGTGAGACATCGGTGTATCGAAGACGAGTGTCCGGGGTCACCGATACAGTGCCGAGCCGCGAACGCACATCGCGTCGCGATAGTCGGTCAGAACGTCCAGGAGCGGAAGAAGTCGATGCCGATTTGCGGCGGGGTTTGCTGGAACGTGCGTGAGATCCCCAGCCGCCCGCAGGCCTGCGCACTGGAACCGGGCTCCAGACCCAGCGAGAGCGAGAGTCCCCCCTCGAAGCGTCGCTCGATTTTGGCGCCGATCCCCTGCGCGAACAGGGAGAGCGCATCGCCACCGCTTGGGCCCTGTGGCGACAGCCCGCAGAGACCGGTGCTGAAGGTGACGAAGGTGTTTCGGGCAATCTGTCCGCCGAGGCCCACCCGCGTGGCTGCCAAAATACCCAACCCGTTCTGACGCAGATTGGCGCCGTCCTCCGGGGAGAGTGCGGTGGGCTCCACCTGCACCACGTCGAAACGGCCGCCGGCCAGCCGACTGGAGAGGTAGCTGCTGGCCAGTCGCAGGGCCAACGTGGCGCCCTGCTCGGCGTACGGCGTGCTGCCCAGTAGCGAGTAGGCAGGCTCGCCAGTGACGAGGTAGCTGAGCATGTCGCTCTCGGGGAGCGGCGGATTGTCTGCGCTGCTGAGCGTGAGCGTGGGACGATCCAGCGAGCCACCAATGGCGACACGAATGCGCACGTCCTGCCGGTTCGAATTTGCCCGCATCTCGCGCACGGTGTGCAGCGCGGTGATATCGAGCGCCGGCTGGAGGTCTGGATCACCGAAGAACCGCACGACCCCGCGTTCAACTTCGAAACCCGGTCGTGCGATGCCGAGATTCAACTGATACGTGCCGCGTTCGACCGTCAGCGAATCGGAGAGCGAGAGACGAGCCGCCCCACCATCGCGACCGGACGCGCGGGTCACCCGAAGCGCACCGCCCATTTTTAGGTTGGCTTCGGGCGAGCGCAGCCAGACGTCAGGGCCGATGGTGAGGCGCACGTCCTCGAGATTGAGGTTCTGCACGAGCGCATTCGGTCCGTTGGGCAACAGCGCATCCATGCGCAGTCGCGTGGTATCGATAACGTCGAAGTTTTCGTTGAGATCGAGGCCGCGACGCTGCGACAACGCGTTGATGTACACGCGGCCCCTATCGATGCGCGCCGCACCGCGCACGCGCGCGCCGTTGCTGGGCCCGACGAGCGTGAGCGGTGTCGTGGTGGTGAGCGTGATCGACGCGGTGCGCGGCTTGTCGATGGCGAGAAAGTTGTTGGCTGCGAGACGCAGATCGAACACGGGGTTTGCCGGATCGCTGAAGCTCACCAAGCCGCTGATACCAAGCGAGTCCTGTGGCGCGCCGCTGGTGGCACCGAAGCGCCGCACGTAGACCGTATCGCCGGTGAGCGCGACGTCGGCGCGTGCCTGTTCCAGTCGGATGCCCAGATTCTCAAGTGAGAGTGACGCACTGTCCACCTGCAGTGATCCGCGGAGCTGCGGACGATCCCAGGAACCCGTCACTTGCACGTCGGTGGAAAGGCGACCGCGCGCGCGGGTGACGTCCGGAAAGAGCGATTCCAGCAGCGTAAGGTCGGTTGCGTTGCTCGTCAGGCGACCCGAGAGCGCATCGTCGCGCCGGCGCGGGCGGCCGCGTACGAGCGCGAGATCGAGTGGCAACGACGCCGTGGCATCGAGCGCCGGTGCGCCGTTGACCGTGAGCGCCGCTGTGACGCCAAGCCGCAACGAGTCGTAGTGCGCCGTGGCCGTCAGTTCGCCAAGGCGGACGCGCGACGCAATCGCGTCGCGCAGCCGCAGATCGCCATCGAGCAACGGCCACTCTCGCGTGCCGCTCACGGTCAGATGCGCGCTCGCCGTGCCGCCAGTAAGGCCGCTCGTCCGCAGCAGGCGTCCGAGATCACTGAGTGGTACGCGGTCCATGTCGAGCTGGCCCGAGACCGCACCGGAGTCGCCGAGGGTGCCGCGTATGGCCACGCGACCCGTGTCCGTGTGAATCAGCACCAGCGAATCGAGGCGGCCAAGGGCCCCGCGTGTGGTGTGCAACACGGCCGGTGCAGCCAGCCGGAAACCGCGCGGCGCGGCGAAACCGCTGTCCACGCGAATGGAGAGCGTGTCAAGCGTGACGCGACTGGTGTCGCCGTCGCGCGCCACACCACCGTGCAGCGCGATGCGCGCCTCCGACGGCGTGCGCAGCTCCATGCCAAAGCGATCGGCCAATCCGTCGAGCAGCGTTGAGCGTCCGGCCGCCGATTCGATCTCAACACCCGCCACACGCGCGGAGTCGACCGTCATCTGCACGTTGCCGGTGAACTTGCGCAACACGTCCTGTACATCGACGGTCACGCCCACGCGTCGCGCTGTCGAGCTGGCGAGCACCAATCCCGCCGCATCGGCGCGCATGTCCACGGCGAGCCCCGTCGCATCGAGCGTGTCAATCGAGCCCACCACGCGGCCACGCACTTCCATGCTGCCGCGCAGACTGTCGCTGGCCACGACAAAACTTGGCACCGCGGGGTCGGTGCTCTGCAACCATGGGCGCAATCCGCCCAACGAATCGACGAAGATCGAGAATCCGAGTGAATCGCGCCGCGCGGCAAGCAGGCCGATTGCGCCGCGCGCGGTCAGGCGCAGCGCGGATGTCTCGACATTCAGCGTGTCGACGCGGACATGCCCCGAGTCGAACGCCACCTGCACCGTGCCACCGAACACGCGCACATCGGCCACGCGCGAGAATTGATCGATCGTGGCCCGCAGCGGACCGCGCATGGAGGCGAGATCCGCGCCGCGCATCGACACATCGCCGGCGAATGACAACGTGGTCACGGGATACGCCGGATCGCCGAGCAGACTTTGCAGATTCACACCGCGCGCACGAAAGGCACCGAACGCACCGAACTCCGGCTCAAGCGCATCCATACGCCCCTCAAAGGCCAGCTCACCGCCCTCGCCGGCCAGTGTCGACGTGACGGCAAAGTCGTCGGCCATGCCACTGGCGCGGATGCCACCCACGGCGCTTCCGCGCAGCGGCAGTGCAGGATACGAGCGTGACAGTGTGGTATACGACAGTGGCGCCGCCTGCATGTCTACGTCGAACTTCACGCCCTCGTCGAGCAGCGTGTAGCGACCGCTGCCCGTGAAGTGCGACGGCTGCCCGATGCCATCCACGTGCTCGAGATCCGCCTCCCGAAAACGGGCGTCGTACCAGAGCGAGTCGAGGCGCATCGACCCGCGCAGAAATCCGTTCAGCTCGGGAAAGAGCGGATTCACGAACCGCGGCGTGCGCAAATCGAGCTGATCGATGCGCAGCGACACATCGCTGAGGATTGCTTCGGCGGGATCGTAGATGTTGAGCATGCCGTCCATGCGCGCCCGCGAGATCGCACCGGGCACGTGCGCATCGGCATACGCAAGCGTGGCCTCGTCCATCATCCAGCGATTGACCGGCCCACCGCGCGCGACAATACGCCCGGTGAGATTCCCCTGCCAATCGTAGGGGAACGGCTTGAGGTTGAGTTGGCGCAGCAGATCGGTGTTGGCCGGCTGCATGTCGATATCCACGTCGTCCACACGGAGCACCGGCCCGCCCACCGCAAACGTCATGCGGCCGCGCAACCTCGAGCGCAGCGAGCGCGCGTCCATGTTGCTGATCGCGTACTTCATCACGTTGAGATTGGCCGGATCGTTCTGCATCGTCAGCCACGTGCTGCCGCCGCCGGTGCGCGGCAACGACGGATCGAGCCACGCGATGTCGGCGAGAGCCACACTGTCGCTCTTCAGCCGCACGTCGTAGCGCACCGGCTTGCCGCCGCCCCACACCACCTTGGCCGCGCCATACGCCGACGAGTTGGCCAGGTTGAACTTGACGTCATCCACCCAGAGCGTGTCGCTGAGTTTGCGGACCATGCCGTTCAGATTGCGAAACCAAAACGGCGGATAGATCCACACCGCGTCGAACTTCTTCACGTCCAGCCGCACGCCCACCGAATCCGGGTCGGCCACCCGCGATGGTCCCAGGGCCAACTCGCCGCGCACAAAACGCCACACGCGCACGAACCGCTGGTCGTCACGACGAATCTCGCCATCCAGTCGCGTCAGATTGTACGCCACGGCGCTGTCGCGCTTCGCGCCCTTGAGCGAGTCGGACGGAAACCACGGCAGTCGGAGCACGAGCGTGCCTTCATGAATCGCCGCCGTATCCACCACCACATACTGCCCGAACCCGCCGCGCCGTTTGGGCAGTTTGGGACCCGCGCGCTGCAGCGCGCGCTTCCAGTTCCAATCGTCGTTGCCGTAGTCCACCAGCGTCACGACCGGATGATCGACTTCGAGCGTCTTGAGAATGATCCGGCGGTCCAGCAGATCGCGCGGGTCGTACGCGACATGAATGCGACCCGTGTTCACGAACGGGCGGCCGTCCGGCTCACGGATTTCGATCGAATCGATCGTGATATCGGTGAACAGTGTCCCGCTCACACGTCCCACGTACAAACGGCCCGGTAGCGCCGCGGACAGCGTCGGCACAACGGCGCGCATGATCAGCGCGCGGCCGCGATCCGTTTGCGTGAGCATCGCCACGCCGCCCACGCACAGCGCCGCCACGGTGAGGAGCACGGCGGCGGTGGCCAGCACGACGGTTCGACGACGCGGCGCCATCTAAAAGGCCTGCCCGATCCAGATGCTCGGATTCAGCCGGCCGAGCAAGCCGGTGCGACGCTCCGGACGAAACGACGCCGGACACGACCCGCTTGCCTGTGCCGGTGGGCTATTGTTGCCGGTGCTCGTTCGCACGGGCAGCATGTTCGTTGGACTCACGCAATACAGCGGCGCGATCCCCGCCTGCAGCGGCGCGTTGAAGTACGCCGCGCCGGCCGGTAACCGGTACCCGTTGTAGCCCAGGTCCACGCGGATCGCGCCGAACGGCGATACGATGCGCACACCGAATCCGGGTGTGATCTTGATCTTGTCGCCATCGTCGGTCACGGCGGTGACCTGCGAACTCCCGGCGCGATTCCACAGCCGCCCGGCGTCGGCGAACATCGCCAACTGCAGCAGCCGAGGCGCAACAGGACTCGGCACGGTCACCTCGAGGTTGCCCACGAAAAGCGCGTTACCGCCAGTGGGTACCACGCGTTCGGCGATGCTGCCGGAGTCCGCACGAAAGAAGACTTCGCCGTTCTCGGATACGGTGCGATAGCGATCGACGATGTACACCGCGGGCCCCAGCTCATTCTGCCGGAACCCGCGCACCGTGGTCGGACCGCCGGCATACAGTCGCTCCTGCGGCGGAATGAAGCCGCGCTGCACCGGATTCGTGCCACCGCCGAACACCAGTCCGCCCCGCAAATGCGCCACCAGCGTCGCCCCGCGACCGACGTCGCGATACCACGTCACGTCGCCGGTGCCCCGCGTGAACTGCTGCGATTCGTCGGAGCCCAGCAACGTGGACGCGTACCGTCCGCCCAAACGGATGGTGCTGCCGCCGGTGGGACGCAACGGATCGTTGGCCCGCTCGCGCACCACTGAATACTCGAGCGCTGCAAGCCGGGTGTTGCGTTGCAGAAAGGTACGCGCTTCGCTGTCACACGCGTTGAATACGGCGCAGAAAAAGGCCGGCTCCGCCTCGGTGCGCCCCAGCTCCACCTGATACGAGAGCGTGCTCGGCAGGCGCGACTGCAGCGGGTTCGTCACGGACAGGGCCCCTCCGATCGGAGCGCGGCGCAGAAAGGCGCGGTACTCGGACAGCGTCGAGCTGAACACCGTCAACGTGGGGACGCGCGACTGGCGTGCGCGCACCGGCTGCCGGATCGTCATCGCCGTGTAGTAATTCAGGGTCGCGCTGTACGGGTCTGTGCGCGCCTGCCCCTGACACAGCGACGGCGCCCCGTCGAGCGGCGCACCGATGCCGATCTTGCTCACGCGCGCGGTGAGCTCCAGTCGCTGCGCGTACGGCAGGAAATCGCGATCGGTGAGTGATCCCTGCATGCGAAAGCAGTCGAGCGTGGCCCAGCCCAGCCCTCCGCGCGCCGCCCACTTGTCCCCCTCGACCAATCGCACCACAAGGTTCACCGTGGAGTCGCCGGCGGGCTGAATGCTGTCGGGCAGCAGATCCACCCGCTGAAAGGCGTCGGTCTGGTACAGGTTGCGCTGCGCATCGATGATCGCCCGCACCGAGTACCAATCGCCGGTGCGCAACGCCATCGTGCGCCGCACGGTCGCGTCGGCAACGCGTCGCGGACCGTCGGATGTCGCGTTACGTCCCGTCGGCTGCGATTCAATCCGTATCTGCCCGAGTCGCGCGCGCGTTCCCGGAACAACGGTCACTTCCACATCGGCGGTGCGCTGCGCGGTATTGGTCGTGTAGGCCAGCAGCGCCTCCGCCTGCGGCCAGCCCAGATTGCGCAGCCGTCGTACCAACGTGTCGCGTCCCGCTTCCAGCGCCCCCCGATCGAACACGCCGCCCACGCGCAGCGGGAAGTCGCGCGACGCGGCCTGCACGTCCGGCTCGCCCTCGTCGCCGCGCAGGCTGAACGCCGAGACCCGCATCGGCGCCCCCTCGACGATGCGGAAGGTGATATCGATGACCCCCGCACGGAGCGTCTGGACCAACGTATCCACCGTCACGTCAGGAAATCCGCGCCGGCGATACAGCGTTTCCAGCCGCTGCACGTCGCGTGTGAACTCCACGGGATCGAGACAGCGGCGCTGACCGATGAGTGGCAGTCCGGCGAACGACGACGGCATGGTGACCACGGTCGCCGCCAGCGAGATCGCACTGTACTCAAAATTGCCGGCAAAGCGGAGCGCGCGCACTTCGCGATCACCGCGGTCGCACGACAGGTCCTGCGCGTCCACGCGGGCCGGCGCGAACCCGGTGAGCGCCACCAACCACGCCACCGCGAGCAGCGTTCGCACGAAGGACTGGTGGCGCGCCTCTCGGAGTGCCGCCGCCGGCGCATGCAATGCCGGCCGAACCGAAAGCGGAAGCACGGATGAGAACGAGCGCTGTGTGTACAGAAAACCTGGCGTTGAAAGGCTCCGGGACGCGGGCCCCTTCCTTCGGTAGATTGCGTGCGAAAGCTCGTCCGCCTCTCGCCCTCAGTCAACCACGATATGCGCCTTTCTCGCGCACATGCGCTCCACACGGGGATGCGCATCACCGTACTCGCCGCGTCGTTCCTCACGCTCGGCTGTCGCGCAGCGGAATCGTCGCCCGATCGGCACACGCTCGTGGACTCCCGTGATTGGTACGATCCTCGCTCGCTCGACCCGGCGCGCTCCACCGACGTGCCCACGGGCCGCGCGGTCGCGTATCTGTTCGATGGGCTGACACGCTTTACACCCGGTGCACAACTCGAACCGGCGCTCGCCGCGCGGTGGGATGTGAGTGAAGACGGCCTGCGCTACACGTTCCACCTCCGATCCGACGTGAAGTTCCACGACGGCACGCCGTTTCGTGCACGACATGTGGTGCAATCGTTCCGTCGCGTGCTCGATCCTGCCTCCAAAGGCGGACAGGTATGGCCGCTCTACCCCATCAAAGGCGCACGCGCCTTTGCCGACGGCACGGGCAGCGCGCTCGGCCTCGACGCTCCCGACGACAGCACGGTCGTCATCACGCTCGAGGAGCCGTTCGCGATCTTCCCCAAGCTGCTCGCCATGCCGGTCGCGTCGATCGTGCCGGACTCGGTGGGCATCGATTTCAGCGAGCAGCCCATCGGTACGGGACCGTGGAAGCTCGTGGAGTGGAAGCACGACGATTACCTGAAGTTCGCGCGGAACGCCGACTACTTCGGTGGCGCGCCCTCCATCGACACGCTGATTGCCCGTATTATTCCGGAACCGTCCACCGCCGTCGCAGAGTTCGAAAGTGGATCGGTGGACGTGCTCTACGTGCCGGAAGATCAGACCCGCGCCTGGGAAGAGACTGACGCGCGACAGGCCACGCTGACCAGCGCCCCGGCGCTCCGCCTCTGGTACATCGGCGTGAATACGACACGCGGCCCGCTCAAGGACGTGCGGGTACGCCGCGCCATCGCGCAGTCCATCGATGTGCCGCTGCTGCTCAAGGAACTGCTGGCCGGACGCGGACGCGTCGCCGCAGGAGTCATTCCGCCGTCACTTGAGGGGGCAGACTCCACACGTCGTGTGATCGCCTACGACAGCAGCGCCGCACGACAGGCACTGGCCACCGCCGGATACCCCAATGGCATCGATCTGGAGCTCTGGTGCTCACAATCCGCCCCGTTTCCGCGCATCGCCCAGACCCTGCAGGCCTACCTGGCGGCTGCCGGCATCCGCGTGAAGATCGTGCAGCGTGACGCCAGCTCGATGCGCGCTGCCGCGCGCGCCGGTCAGACCGACCTGGTGCTCAAGGACTGGTACGCCGACTACCCCGACGCCGAGAACTTCCTCTATCCGCTGTTGCACACCGCGAATCGCGGCGCAGGAGGCAACGTCTCGTTCTTCAGCGACAGCACCTTCGATCGCCTCGTAGACGCCTCACGCCGCGAGCCCGACGCGGGCAGGCGCGCCGCGCTGTACACCAGCGCCGACTCGGTCGCCTACGAACAGATGGGCCTCGTACCGCTATTCTTCTACAACGAGTTGTACGCCATTCAGCCGTGGGTTCGAGGCTTCGAGGTCCCCGTCATCTTCAACGGGCAGCGCTGGACCCGTGTCACCCTCGGCGCGGCCACACAGCCCTAACCTGCGCAGTCGGGCGTCGAGGACTCAGACGTCCGACGTCTCGCTGTCGGCCGTGACCACGCAGCAACGCCCGTTGGACTTCGCACCATACAACGCCTGATCGGCGCGCAGCACCCAGGACGTCACATCGTCTTGAGGCGTGATCTCGGCCAGCCCAATCGATACCCCCACTTTGAACGGCGTGTCGGCCGGCGTCGGCATCTCGCTGACCATGCTGAGCAGTCGCTTGGCGAGACTCTGCGCCATCTTGGTGTCGGTGTTGTGCAGGACAGCCACGAACTCGTCGCCGCCAAAGCGGCACAGCACGTCGCTCTGCCGCAAAAAGACCTTCGACAGACAATGCGCCACCCCGACGATCGCCAGATCGCCACCTTGGTGGCCGTAGGTGTCGTTGACGGTCTTGAGTTCATCGACGTCGATCATCAGCAGCGTGACCGGCGTGCGGCCGAGGGCGTACAACTGCACCGCGCGCTCGACAGTCCTGTCGAACTGCTTGCGATTGCTGAGCCCCGTCAGCCCATCGGTAGTGCTCTCGCGTCGCGCTTCGTCGAGTTGGTCGCGCAGCTCGTCGAGATGGTCCGCCAGCGATTTGAATTGCGCCTCCTGCTGCGTTCTTTTGGACTGCAACGCAGTCTGCATCGTACTCAGCGCAGCCAGTACCTCATCCTTGATCGAGCCCAACTGCAGTTTGGCGATCGCGGACTGCGCGCGCTGCATTTGCGAATGCACCGTGAGGTCGGTCGCGACATCCACCTTCACGGCGCTGTGCACCGTACTGATGCAGCTCCAGAGCGCGTCGCGCAGGTCCCCCACCGCGCTGTCGACATAGCGCTTCTCGTGGCGGCGATGCTCGGTGAAGGTGCGTACAACGCCCGGCCAGTCGCGTGGATGGACGCCCGCCGCAGCCGCCCCATCAGCAGAGAGCGGCACCCCCAGCGTGGCGTGTCGCTGCCAGCGGGCCAATTCAGCAGTCGATTCCTCGGCCGGTCGGTCGGGCAGATCGAACGTGTAGCGCGCGAACGTCGCCAGAATGCTCCCGAGCGCATCGAGCACCATCCCGATTTCCGCGGCGGACTGCCCCGACGTTCCTCCGGTCGCAGCGGTATCCGACGCTGCGGCAGCCGACGGCGTGGCCGCCACATCCTTGACGAGGTGCAACAGGGGCGCGCCCGACTTTCCCTCTGCGGGAGGAGTGGAGGAGCCGTTTGGAGGTCCGGACTTCCGAAAGAACATTGCGCGGTGGGCAGTCACATGGAGGATACCGACCGGGAATCGTCGGCTGATCGGGCTCGCCATATTGGACGATCCGGCCCCCGCGGCGTGACATCGGTGGCGCGCGGCCACGCCCGCGGATGCCCGCCACTCCGTACTAGATTCCGGAGATGCTTGCCCTCTTCGGCCGCCGGCTGCTGCTGGCCATTCCCACGCTCGCCGGCGTGCTGGTCGTCGTCTTCCTGCTGCTGTACGTGGCCCCGGGCGATCCGGTGCAGGCCATGGTCGGCGAACGGGCCGACGACGCAACCATCGCGCGACTGCGCACCGAGTTGCGGCTCGACGATCCGCTGCCGCTGCAGTTCGTGCACTACGCCGGTGGCGTGCTACAGGGCGACCTGGGCCGATCGTACATCACCAACCGCCCGATCATCCAGGATATCGCAGAGCGGTTCCCCCGCACCTTGCTGCTGGCCACGGCGGCGATGCTGCTTGCGACTATCACCGGCGTGACGGTTGGTGTGCTCGCAGCCATCCGCCCGAACGGCTGGTTCGACCGCACGGCCCTCGCGCTCACCTATTTGGGCGTGTCCTTCCCCGTGTACTGGGTTGGACTGCTCCTGATCGTGCTCTTCGCGGTGACGCTCCGCTGGCTCCCCGCTTCGGGGTACGGCGGGTGGCAGTTTCTCGTACTCCCTGCCCTTGCCCTCGGCTCACGCTCCATCGCCTATCTCGCGCGCGTGACACGGTCGGCCATGCTCGACGTGCTGGGCGCCGACTTCGTTCGCACTGCGCGCGCGAAGGGACTCACCGAGCGCGCGGTCATCACACGGCACGCGCTGCGCAACGCGCTCATTCCCGTGGTCACGGTGATCGGCCTCGATTTCGGCGCCTACCTCACCGGCAGCATTCTCACGGAGACGATCTTCAGTTGGCCGGGGATCGGACGGTACGTGGTCATGGCCATTTCCCGTCGCGATCTACCCGCCGTGCAAGGCTCTGTACTCTTTTTGTCTGTGGTGTTCGTGCTCGTGAATCTGCTCACCGATGTCGCCTACCAGCGCGTAGATCCGCGGGTGCGCGTGTAGCAGCGGCTAGTCGTCCTTCTGCCCGAACACGGCCAGGTTCGACGAGTGGCCCGGCGCCACCTTCTTTTCGGGGTAAATCCAATGCACGGCCTGGTTCACCGCGATCGCGGCCTCGGAGAAGCCTGAGGCGATCAGCTTGAGCTTTCCGGGATACGTGGTGATGTCGCCGGCTGCATATACGCCGGCGCGTGGCGTTTCCATGGCCGTGCTTACCCTGATCTCGTCCTTCTCGATGTCCAACCCCCACTCCAGCATCGCCCCCAGATCGGAGACGTAGCCAAGCATCGGCAGCACCACATCGCAGGTGAGTTCGCGCGTCGTCTTGGCTTTCACGTCTTTCAGGCGCACGCTGGTGATGCGTTCGTCGCCGTAAATCGCGTCGAGTTCATGGAACGTGTGTATGGCGACGGTGCCATCGTTGAGCGCAGCCGCCTCCTGCACTTCGGCCACCGTGGCGGCGTGTGCACGAAAGCGATCGCTGCGGTGCACCAGCGTGACCGATTTCGCCCGGCCGCGCAGCTGGGCACACCAGTCGAAGGCCGAATCGCCGCCGCCTATGATGAGTACATCGCGGCCGCGGAACTCTTCCGGATCGGAGACGAGCGCCTGCACGCCCCGACCGTACCATTCCGCAGCGAATGGCTGTGGCAATTTGCGCGGGCTGAACGCACCGATGCCGCCGGCGATGATGACAGCGCGCGTCGGAAAGCGATCGGTGTCGGTGACGAGCACGAAATGCCCGTCCTCCTCCTCGAGCGCCACCACGCGCTGCCCGAGATGCGCCGGAATGCCGGTCGCACGATGAAACTGCGCCGCCTGCTCGGTCAGGTTCCGGACCAGATCCTTGGCCAGAACGCGCGGATAACCCGCCACATCAAAAATGTATTTTTCGGGATAGAGCGCCGTGAGCTGGCCGCCGAGTTCCGGGAGCGCATCGACGATCTGCGCGCTCGCACCGCGCATGCCCGCGTAGAAGAGCGCAAACAGTCCGGTCGGACCGCCGCCGATGATGGTCAGGTCGCGAATTTCGTGGGTCTGGATAGGCATAGGGGGCGGAATCTAATGACCCAGTCCCCCCACTCAACACACAGCGCGGGGTGGTTGTAGTTTTCGGCATGAAGATCTATACCAGAACCGGAGACGAAGGCGCCACCGCACTGTTCGGCGGCGGGCGCGTTGGCAAGGATCACCCCCGCGTCGAAGCCTACGGCGACGTCGACGAACTCAACGCCGCACTCGGCCTCGCGCGCTCCATCGACATGATGCCGCGCATCGACGAAGTGCTCGTGCCCGTGCAGC
>JBBQSM010000046.1:0-27011 GCA_038234895.1 Gemmatimonadales bacterium | reverse complement strand
GCGTACGCGGCCACCGGCGTGCATTGGTCGAGCAGGCAGTCGCGCCACACGGGCACGAGTCCGCCGTCGGTCAGGCACTGCTGGGCGAGCGAACGAAAGTCTGCGAGTGTGGTCACGAGCGCGATCTCTGACGGAAGCGATCCTGCGACGATTGGTCCCCATTCCAGCGCGCACGCGCCAGCCGGAACGGAACTTCGCCGTCACGCTCGCTGAGAAGCAAGCGACGGGGTAGCATTCACCTATGAATGGCAACAATCAGGGGGCCACCCGCACGACGCGCGTGGATGTGGGCGTGGTGGATGTCGTCGTCATCGCCCCGGCTCCGCAGGGCGGTCGCGACCGGTGGCGGATCCTGACGATGCGTCGCGCCGCCGGCGTGCGCTGTACGGGCGCCTGGGAAGTGGTGCATGGACGTATCGAGCCCCACGAACGTCCCGCCGACGCCGCCCGCCGCGAGGTCCGCGAAGAGACCGGGCTCGAGGTCGACCGTCTCTACAGCATCACCGTCAATCCGTTTTACCTGCACCAGACGGACACGGTGCAGATGGCGGTCGTCTTCGCCGCCGTGGTCACGCCCGACGCCCCGGTGCAGCTGAGTAGCGAGCACGACGCCGCGCGCTGGCGATCCCCGCAGGCGGCCATCCGGTCGCTGGCCTGGCCACGCGAGCACGACGCGGTGCGGTACAGCGTGGCCCTGCTGCGCACCGGCGACGGCGGCCCCGTCGACGACGTGCTTCGCGTACCCGACGCATTCGCCTGACTGCACGCCAAGTCTTCGCACGCCCCGCCTACCTCCCGCCCCCACACCGCCATGCATCGATCGTTGCGCTCCGTCCTCCAGACCACGCTGCAGTCCACGGCACTCGTCGTCACCGCCGCGCTGGCACTGCCCGCCACGCTGGCGGCGCAGCAGCAAACCGGCGACCCCAAGGCCACCGAAGTCTGGTCGCCCGTGCCCAAGGTCATCACGCCCGGCAGCACCGCCGCCACGCCGCCCAGCGACGCGATCATCCTCTTCGATGGCAAATCGGCGGGCGAGTGGGTGAACGCCAAGGACAAACAGCCGGCCGGCTGGACCGTGGTGAATGGCGTCCTCACGGTCAACAAGTCCGCGGGCGACATCCAGACCAAGCGCAGCTTTCTGGACTACCAGATTCACCTGGAGTGGCGCGTGCCACCCGGCCTGAACTTCAAGGGGCAGGAGAAGGGCAACAGCGGCCTCTATCTCGCCTACAACGGCGAAGACGGCTACGAACTGCAGATCCTGGATTCGTACGAGAACAGCACGTACTCGAACGGGCAGGCGGCCAGCCTGTACAAACAGACGATGCCGCTGGCCAACGCCATGCGGAAGCCGGGTGAATGGCAGACGTACGACGTGATCTGGACCGCGCCCCGCTTCAAAGCCGACGGCTCACTTGCCTCGCCCGGCTACGTCACCGCGATCCACAACGGCGTGCTGGTGCAGAACCACGTCGCGCTCAAGGGCTTCACGCGCTACATCGGCGCGCCCACCTACGCCAAGCACGGTGCGTTGCCGTTGCTGCTGCAGTCGCACGGCGACCCCAGCCCGCCGATCAGCTTCCGCAATATCTGGCTGCGCGAGTTGGGCAAGTAAGGCCTGCAGTGGCCACGGCGCGCTGCCGCTTCGCGCGCCGCGGCCCGACGCCCGTCACTTCGCGCTGCTGCAGGCGGTACTCACCAAAGCCAGGTGTCGACGGCAGCATGTCGATGGGGCGGCAGTCACGCCCGACAGTGCTGATGATGAACTCCTGTGGCGAGAAGCGTGTCTCACCCTGCGCCGAGCCCTGCGTGTACTACGACACCTTCAGGGTAGAGCTACGGCATCCGCGACTGCGACGCCGTGCGCATCGGCCACGCACGCAGGCGGACCATGGTCGCATCGCCGCCGGTCGCACGCAGCGAAACGCCCGTACTCGTCGGCGCGGGAAAGATCCGATCCGTCAGCACCACACGCCCGTCGCCGCCAAAGACTTCGATTGACGAGCGATCAATGAAGACGTGCAGCCGCACGCGACCATTCGTCGCCGTCATCGGAGCGCTGTGGCGACCGGCAAAGCTTGAGCTGAACGCCACGTTCCCGGAACGCGTCCGGTCGATGAACAGGCTGCCGCTCGACGCGTCGTAGCCCACGAGCGTTTCCTCTGTGGCGCCTCGTCGCACCGCCCACGTCACCGCACGCGCCAAACCCAGCACGATGTCCACCTCCAGTTCGAGCGCATCGCCGCGCACGCGTGCATCCCGCAGCACGTCCACGCCATCCGGCATCACCATATTCGTGAGCGTGCGCGGCGCGCCCCGCAGTGCGCGCAGCTCCGCCACCGGCGTCTGCGTCAGCACGTGATCGCGACCGTCCGCCACGAGCGCGAGGGATCGCGGAATCGTCATCGCTCCACGAAACGGCGACGTCGGTTCCTGATTGGCATACTCCCAGTTGGACATCCAGCCTAACCAGACGCGGCGCCCATCGCGCGCGGGCACGTCGCTCCACGACACGGCGGCGTAGAAGTCCTTGCCGTAGTCCACCCAACGCGTGCGCGTCGGCGCGTCGTCGGGAACGAACGTGCTGCCGTCGAAGCGTCCAACGAAGTACTGCGCTCCGGACCCGCCGGCCGGCGCACCCGGATTGATGTTGACCACCAGCACCCAGCGCGTTTCGCCCGGACGACCCTGCACCGGCAGTTCGAACAGGTCCGGACACTCCCACAGTCCGTTGCTCGCACCCGCCGGCCCAAACTCACTCACCTGCTGCCAGTGTATAAGATCGGGCGACGCGTACAGCCGCAGCTTTTTCTCGGTGGCCAGCGCTACCACCATCACCCAGCGTCTGGTGGCGGCGTGCCAGAAGACCTTGGGATCGCGAAAGTCCTTCGCACCAATATCGAGGACGGGATTGCCGGCGTACTTGGTCCACGTGCGACTGCGATCGTTGCTGTAGGCGAGGTGTTGCGACTGGTTGGTTTCCGTATGCGCGGTGTACATCGCCACGAGACACGATCGGTCCGCCCCATGCGCGCTGCAGAGCCCGCTGCTGTTGGTGCGGTCCACCACGGCACTCCCCGAGAAGATCATCACGCCACCGTCCTCGGCGAGCGCCACCGGCAGGTGCGTCCAGTGCACGAGATCCGTGCTTACGGCGTGCCCCCAGCTCATGTGCCCCCACGTATCGCCGAATGGGTTGTGCTGGTAGAACAGATGCCACTCCCCCTGATACCAAACCATCCCGTTGGGATCGTTGGTCCAGTTGGTGGGCGGTGTGAAGTGGAAGTGCGGCCGGTCAAGGTCCACGGCCAACGTGCCGCGCTGCGCACGAAGCGAGGCGGGCGCCACCGCCACGAACGTCAACACGATGACGCCGACCGCAACCCACAGCACGCGCGGTAACGCCACGCACATCGATCGAAGGCGCACAAGTATCCCGGGCAACGGTGAACCCCCACTTCGACACGCGAACGGTGAGCGGCAGGCGCCCATACATGCGTCCGGTCGCGGGCGGTTGCAAGCGCTTTGCCGGGAACCGGATCGCCGCATGGCGATGGCCAACTGTTGCTGCCGCCGTGGCCGCCCCGATGAATCAGGAGCTGCCAGGGAACTCCTCAGCCCGGCTTCTTCGCCGCCGACGCCGCCCGCGACCGCACCAGCGCACGCTCACGCTCCACGCGATCGAGCACCTGACTCCAGTTGGTCACGCTTTGCGTGGCCTCCATCTGGCCGGTGAGCGGTTGATTCAGGTCGATCTGGCCGTCGAAAATCAGCAGCGCCGATTGCACTTCGCGCTGCTTGAGCCGGTACTCGCCAAACCCCGGCGTCATCGGCACGATATCGATCGGGCGGAAGTCGCGCCCGACGTTGCTGATGATGAATTCCTGGGGTGAGAAGCGCGTCTCGCCCTGCTCCAGTGCAAAGAAACTCACGTACCAGATGGAGTACGACGGCAGCCGCATCCGGTCCTTCACGCGCGTGACTTCCTTTTCTTTACTCGCCGCCAGGTCGCGCAGCGTCCGGTACGAATCGGGACTGAGCAGGCGCAGAAAACGCTCGTCGAGCGGGATCGCGCGAATCTGCAAACCGCCCGATGGCGAGACCTTCACCGCGATGTCGTCTTGTCGCAGTGAGCCAAACCCGGCCGGGACATAGTTGGGGTCGAGCGTGTCTGCAACGGCCGTGGCACCACCGGTGGGCGGCACCTGTGCCGGGACGCCATACGCCGGCACGCACGCCGCCAGCGCCACCAAGGCGGTCAGGCTCATCGAACGTGCGACGAGGTGGCTCATCCTTCGATCGCCCTCCAGTCCGGCGTTGCCAGCAGCTCCACCAGCGCCGTGGCCAGCTCATCGCGCCCCTGTCCGGTCTTGGCGGAGAAGGGCACGATCTGGTCCGGGTCGAGCCCCACATGCTCGGCGAGTATTTGTACCCGCTCCACCGCCTCATGTGTCTTGAGCTTGTCGACCTTGGTCGCCGCGACGATCGTTGGCGCGCCGACCTCGGCGAGAAACTCGAGCATGGTGCGATCGTCGTCGGTCGGGTCGTGTCGCACGTCCAGCAGCAGCACCACACCGCTCAGCACGGGACTCTCCGACAGGTACCCCTCGATCAGGGGCCGCCACTCCGCCTTGCGCGTCTTGGAAATGCGCGCGTAACCGTAGCCGGGCAAGTCGGCCAGCACGAACGTGTCGTTGACCTTGAAGAAGTTGATCTCGCGGGTGCGTCCGGGCGTGTTGCTGACGCGCGCAAACGACTTGCGTCGCATCAGCCGGTTGAGCAACGACGACTTCCCCACGTTGGAGCGTCCGGCAAAGGCGACCTCGGGCAGATCCACCGGCGGGCGCCAGCCGCCCCGCACGGCCATCGGTCCGAGAAATTCAATCGACTTGATAACCAGGGGATCGACGGCGCTCATGTGGGGCGCCCCATCGACTCCACCACCGTCACTGACTCGGCGAACGGCTGTGGCAGTGGATCACGCAGCGCGATGGCCAATACTTCGTCCATCGTGCGAACCGGATGCCACGTCACCTGCGTGCGCACATCCTCCGGCAATTCCGTGAGATCCTTGGCATTGCCTTGCGGTACGATCACATGCGCGACCCGATGACGGTGCGCCGCGACGCCCTTTTCGCGGATCCCACCGATTGGAAGCACGCGACCGCGCAGCGTCACTTCACCGGTCATCGCGACATCACCGCGCACGGGAATACCCGTCAGTGCACTGGTCAGCGCCGTGGCCAGCGCAATACCGGCCGATGGGCCATCCTTGGGCGTCGCGCCCGCCGGCAGATGTACATGGATATCACGCGTGCGATAGAAATCGGCCGACAGTCCGAACGCATTGGCACGCGAACGCACGTAGCTGAGCGCTGCCGCCGCCGACTCCTTGATCACATCGCCGAGTGTGCCGGTGAGTTGCAACCGGCCACGTCCCGGCACGATGCTCACTTCGATTTCGAGTAGGTCGCCGCCCACACTCGTGTATGCCAAACCGGACGCCACGCCCACCCGATCGTGCAGTCCCGGATCTTCGTGGTCGTGCGGCGCGGGGCCAAGCATCGCCGTGAGTTCGTCCACGGCGACGGTCATCGGGGCATCGTCGGGCACGTCGCGGCGCGCCAGCTTGCGTGCCACGCGCGCCAACCGGCGGTCGAGATCGCGCACGCCGGCCTCGCGCGTCCAGCCGCGAATGATCGCCTGCAATACGTCCGTCTCGATGGTCACGCGCGCCGGCGCGATGCCATGCGACTCGAGCTGGCGCGGCACCAGAAAGCGTCGCGCAATCGAGAGCTTTTCCGGCTCGAGATACCCCGGCAGCCGGATGATCTCCATCCGATCGCGCAGCGCTTCGGGGATGGACTGCAACGAATTCGCCGTGGTGATGAACAGGACCTGCGACAGGTCGTAGTCCACTTCGAGGAAGTGATCATTGAAGGCGTGATGCTGTTCGGGATCGAGCACTTCCAGCAACGCGGCCGCAGGATCACCGCGCCAGTCGCTGCCGAGTTTGTCCACTTCGTCCAGCAGGATGACGGGATTGACCGTTTCTGCGCGACGCATGGCCTGAATGATGCGCCCGGGCAGTGCGCCGATGTACGTACGACGGTGCCCGCGGATTTCCGCCTCGTCGCGCACGCCGCCCAGCGCCATGCGCACGAATTTGCGCCCCAGCGCATTCGCGATGGAGCGACCGAGTGATGTCTTGCCCACGCCGGGCGGACCGACGAGGCAGAGCAGGGGCCCCGGCAACTTGCCCACGCGGCCGAGCACGGCAATGTGATCGAGAATGCGCTCCTTGACCTCTTCGAGACCAAAGTGATCGCCGTCGAGCACAGTGCGCGCATGCGCCAGATCGATCGTGTCGTCGGACCGGGCGGTCCACGGCAATGCGGTCACCCAGTCCAGCCACCCGCGCGCCACCGCGGCGTCGGGGGACATGGGGGCGCTGCGTTTCAGTTTGCGCAGCTCGCGCTGCGCACGGGTGGCCACGGCCTCGGGGAGTCCGCGCAGCGCCATCTGCTTGGTGAACTCCTCTACTTCGTCGCCGTCTTCCTGCCCCAGCTCCCGGTGAATGACGCGCAGCTGTTCCTGCAGAAAGAACTCGCGCTGATTCTGGAACAGCGAGCCGCGGACCTGCTCGTCGATCTTCTTTTCAAGTTTGAGCAGTTCGAGTTCGCTGCCCAGCAGCTGCACGAGCTGGTCGGCCAGTTCGTGCAGTGTCGTGGCTTCGAGCAGCTGTTGTCGTTGCTCGATGGGGATTTGCAGATGCGCGGCAATGCCAAAGGCCACTCGCTGCTCATCGTCGAGGCCTTGCAGCAAGCCCACAATCTCCGGGGGCAGGCGACGCTGCAGTCCGGCATAATCCTCGAACAGCGAGAGCGCGTGGCGCACCGCGGCGCGCGACTCGTCGGCCTCGCGGCCACGCATGCTGCGGCGGCCGGCGGCCCGCTCGACCTCGAGCGGAAAAGGCGCCACTCGCGCCTCGAGCAAGGGGCCGCGCTTCGACGCGGAGTAGCGCTGCACCCGCACGCGACGCAGCCCTTCGACCAGAATCTTGGTGGTGCCGCCAGTGAGCCGCGTGACTTGCTGCAGGCGTGCGATGACACCGACACGATGCAGATCTGATGCACCGGGGGTGTGCGTTTCGGCGTTACGCTGCGTGACGAGCAGCAGCTCCTTGGATCCCTCGGCGGCGTCGGCGACAGCCGCCAGCGACGCGGCGCGACCTACCAAGAGCGGCATGGCGACGTGGGGGAACAACACCACGTCGCGAAGCGGAAGGACCGGCAGTCGTTCGTTGCCGGTCTTCGAGGCGAGACGGTCTATCAGGCTTCCTTCTTCTGTCGCTTGGGTGCGATTTCGAGGAGCGGCGATATGCCGGTGTTGACGGAGGCTTCGGTCACCTTCACCTCCACCACATCATCGCGCGCCGGGAGGTCGAACATGGTGTCGAGTAGCGTTTCCTCGAGAATCGCGCGAAGTCCACGCGCACCGGTGCCCCGCTTGAGCGCCTTGCTGGCCACCGCGCGCAACGCCGATTCCTCGAAGGTGATCTTGACGTCTTCCAGGTCGAACAAACGCTGATACTGCTTGGTCAGTGCGTTCTTGGGCTCTTTGAGAATCTGCACCAGCGAATCTTCGTCGAGCGCTTCGAGCGACACGCACACCGGCAAACGGCCCACGAGTTCCGGGATGATGCCGTAGCGCAGCAGGTCGTCCGGTTCGACTTCGGCAAACGGAGTTTTAGGCGTCGTCTTGGCAATGGCCGTGACCTTGGACTGATCGCCCTTCTCTCCAGCGTAGCCGATCTGCCGACGGCCCGTGCGCGACTCGATGATCTTCTCAAGCCCGTCGAACGCGCCACCGCAGATGAACAGGATGTCCTTGGTGTTGATCTGGATGTATTCCTGCTGCGGATGCTTGCGGCCACCCTGCGGCGGGACCGACGCAACGGTGCCCTCGAGGATCTTGAGCAGCGCCTGCTGCACGCCTTCGCCCGACACGTCTCGCGTAATGCTCGGGTTCTCCGACTTGCGCGCGATCTTGTCGATTTCGTCGATGTACACAATGCCGCGCTCGCACTCGGCGACATTGAAGTCGCCCGCCTGCAGCAGACGCACGAGAATGTTCTCGACATCCTCGCCGACGTAGCCGGCCTCGGTGAGCGTGGTGGCGTCGGCAATCGTGAAGGGCACATCGAGGATGCGCGCGAGCGTCTGCGCCAGCAGTGTTTTGCCGGTGCCCGTGGGGCCGATGAGCAAGATGTTGGACTTGTCCAGCTCGACGTCGTCTTCGCGCGCGTTGCTCGTGGCGTTGATGCGCTTGTAGTGGTTGTAGACCGCCACGGAGAGCGCCTTCTTGGCCTGTTCCTGCCCGATCACGTACTGGTCCAAAATCCCCTTGATCTCGCGAGGGGTGGGGACCTGCGTGATGGCTTCCGCAACTTCGCGCTCTTCGTCCTCGGCCAGGATCTCATTGCAAAGTGCAATGCACTCGTTGCAGATGTAGACCGACGGGCCCGAAATGAACTTTCGGACGGCGTCCTTGGACTTGCCGCAGAAGGAGCAGCGGAGATGCTTGTCGTGGGACATGTCGGTCCGGATCGGAAGGCGACGCGCAGGAGCAGCCTGGAACGGTCAACCTGAACCGTCACCTACAGTTAAGCCGCTTTCGCGCACAGAATCAAGCGAAAAGACCCCTTGAGCGGCGGTAGCGCCGACGCGAGGGATCTTGAGGAGTATCGGTCGCCCGCCAGAAAAACGAAGCGGCGGGACCACTCGGGCCCCGCCGCTTCGTGTCGCCCGGTGGTCCGACTCCCGACTAGCGGGGCGCGGCCACCAACTCGGCCTGATGGGACACGACGAAGTCGACCAGTCCATAAACCCTGGCATCTTCCGCCGACATGAAGCGGTCGCGATCGGTGTCACGCTCAACCTGCTCGACCGGGCGGCCCGTGTGCTTGGCCATCAGCTCGTTCATCTTGGAGCGCAGATACAGAATTTCGCGCGCTTGAATCTCGATGTCCGACGCCGATCCGCCGCCGCCGTTCTGGGACGGCTGATGGATCATGATGCGCGAGTGCGGCAGCGCGCTGCGCTTGCCAGCCTCGCCGGCGCAGAGCAGGAAGGCGCCCATGCTGGCCGCCATGCCCATGCACGTCGTGTGCACCGGCGCCTTGATGAACTGCATGGTGTCATACATCGCCAAACCGGCCGACACGCTGCCGCCCGGCGAGTTGATGTAGAGATGGATCGGCTTTTCCGGATTATCCGCGTCCAGGAACAGCATCTGCGCAATGATGACGTTGGCGACGTCGTCGTTGATCGCCGAACCCAAAAACACGATGCGATCCATGAGCAGACGCGAGAAGATGTCATACGTCCGCTCGCCACGACTGGACCGCTCGATGATGTACGGCATGTACAGCGCCATGGTACTCCTCGCTATGCAGGTGAAACAGGGAAAGACGGTCGGCTCAGCTGGAGCTGACGGGGTTGCGTTCCATGAGCCACGTGAACACACGCGTCTCAGTCAGTTCACGCTCGATTTCCTGCAGGCGTCCGGCCTTCTGGAGCTGCGCGTACACCTGCCCCGGATCGGCGTTCCGCGCCTTGGCCAGCTCCTCCACGCGCGCATCGACGTCCGACGCGCTCGCAGTGAGTGACTCGCGCTCGGCCAACGTGTCGATGATCAGGTCACGACGCACCTGACGCTCAGCCATCGGGCGGAATTCCTGCGCGAAGCGCTGCTTTTCGGTGTCCGGCACGCCGTACATCTGCATGTAGCTGTCAACGAGCTGGCTGACCCAGCTCTGCGGCACGTCGAACGGGTTGGCCTCGACGATCTTATCGACGAGTTGTCCGCGGACATCAGCCTCGGCTTCACGCTTGGCCTGCTCGCTCATGTCTGTGCGAACGGCGTCACGAAGAATGTCCACCGTGTCGAAATCGCCGATCTCGCGCGCGAACGCGTCGTCGAGGGCCGGCATGGACTTGCGCTTCACATCGGTGAGCGTGACGCGCGCGAGCTTGGACACGCCACGCTGCGACTCGTCGGGGAAATCGTCCGGCCACTTCACGGCGCGCTCAATCGTTTCGCCTTGGCTCGCTTCCATGATCAGCTCTTCGATGCCCGGCACGGCCTGACCACCGCCAAGGACCAAGCGATACTCTTTGGAATCGGGCAGGGCACCGGTCGCGTCCGCGGTGGAGAGCATCACGGTGACCATGTCGCCCGGCGCGGGCTTTTCTTCCACCGGCGTCCAGTCGGCCTTCTGCTCACGCAACCGCTCCAACTGCTCTTCGATGAGTTCATCCGTCACGGCCGCATCGCGACGCGTGACAGTGAAGCCGTCAAGCTGGCTGAGCGCAAGTTCGGGGCGCAGTTCGCAGTGCAGCTCGAACTCCAGGGACTTGCCCGGCTCGAACTTGAGATCGTGCACGTGCGGCTGCGATGCCAGCTTGAGGCTCTCGCGCTCGACGGCCTCTTTGAATGCCTCGTTGACGACGAGTTCGATGGCTTCCTGCCGGATCTGCTCGGCGAAGCGCTTGCGAACCATCGACGGCGGCGCCTTGCCGACGCGGAAACCGGGGAGGCGCACCTGCGTCGCGTACTTCCGCGCCGCCTGGTCCTCGTATTCGGCCACCGTTTCGGGTGGGACCGAGATCTGCAGGCGGCGCGAGATGCCCGTCTGCTCATCAGCAGGAGTGATCGAAATGTTCATGCGAGAAAGCTAATGGGGGGAGGTAGGCCCTCACACCAGCGCAGGCTCGGACTTAACGGTTCGGCGGCCGGATGCGGCGGCGCCGATCATATCGGCGACGATCTTCCCGCTCGAAATCACGCCCGGCAGTCCGGCCCCCGGATGCGTCCCGGCGCCACAGAAGTACAGGTTCGAGATGTCCGGGCTGATGTTGTGCGGGCGCAGGTACGCGGACTGGGTGAGCGTGGGCTCGGGGCCGAAGGCGCTGCCGAGGTAGCTGTTGAGCGACCGCTCGAAGTACCGCGGATCGATACGGCGCTCGGACACAATGTGCTTGGACAGGTCGGGCAGGTACCGCTCTTCGAGGTAGCCCATGATGCGATCACGATAGCGCTGTCCGACGGCCTCCCAGTCCACGTTGCCGCCGAGATGCGGCACCGGCGACAGCACGTACCAGCAGTCGTGTCCGGGGGGGGCGAGGGACGGGTCCGTCGCCGTAGGGCGGTGCAGATACAGGGAGAAATCGTCGGCGAGAATCTTCCGCTCGAAAATGTCCTCGAGCAGCTCCTTGTAGCGCGGGCCCATGAGGATTTCATGGTGCGCTATGTTCTCGTACTGGCGATCGGTGCCGAAGTAGATCACGAACAGCGACATCGAGTAACGGTAGCGCGCGATCTTCGCATCGCTCATGGAGGGGCGTGCCGCGGCGGGAACGAGTGTGCGATAGGCCTGCGCGACATCGCCGTTGCAGACCACCGTGTCGGCCGCAAGCGTTTCGCCGTCTACCAGTCGCACGCCGGACACCCGCCTATTGCCGGCTTGCATGGTGATCTCGCTGACTTCGCTTTCGTAGCGGATCGTGCCGCCCAGATCTTCGAACAGCCGCACGAGCCCGCGCACCAGCGCACCGGTCCCGCCCATGGCAAACCAGACGCCCCACTGCTGCTCGAGCGTGTGAATCAGCGCGTAGATGGATGAGGCGCGGAACGGATTGCCTCCCACGAGCAGCGGATGAAACGAGAACACCTGACGGAGCCGCTCGTCCTTCATGAAGCCGGCGGCGTAGGCGGCCACCGAGCGATCGGCGCGCAGGCGCATCAGATCGGGGGCGACTTTGAGCATTGACAGCGGCTTATGGAACGGCTTGTCGATCAGCGCCATGCCCGCCTTGAAGATCTCCTCGCCGCTCTCCACGAATCGCAGGTACCCGTCGACATCGTCCGGCGAGAATTCGCGCACCTGTCCGATCAGCGCTTCGCGGTCGGCATTGTAGTGAAATACGGAGCCGTCTTCGAAGCGAATGTTGTAAAACGGATCGAGCAGCTTCAGCGTGACGTAGTCTTCGGTGCGGCGGCCCGCCAGCTCGAACAGCTCGTTGATCAGCCACGGCGCGGTGATGATCGTGGGGCCGGCGTCGTAGGTGAAGCCGTCCTGCTCAAAGACGTAGGCGCGCCCACCCGCTTTGTCGAGCTTCTCGAGGATCGTGACGTTGTGCCCCTGAGCCTGCAGCCGGATGGCGGCGGCGATGCCACCGAATCCACTGCCGATGACGACAATGCGCATGGAAGCCTCTGAGTTGCTGCGTTATGATGATGCTATGACGTCAGCGCCGCGCAAGTTGCGCGACGTGCCATACGTGAAGGAGCAACGCCGCGAACATCGCGAGGGCAAACCCCCACGTCGATCCGTCGTCACGCCGATGGAAATACAGGGCGGCCATTAACGCGAAACCGGCGCCAAGAAACGAGATCGTGAGTGCCGGACGCGGCCCATGCCCGGTCTTCTTGTACCAGCCAAGCAGCAAGACGCTCTCGAGCACGATCATCCCCAGAATGGCCAAGGGAAGCGCGTCTGAGCGCAGCAGCGACGCGAGGGCGTCCATTCGTTTACCGGTGTGTCGACGCGCTCAGTACCGCAGCGCGTTGAGAGGCATCGCGCGGAGTTCAGTCGCCGGCGACGGCAACGTCACCCATGCCTCGCGGACGGCCGGCGAGGATGGGATTGCGTCGTTCGGCGCGGAGGGCCGCGATGAGCGGAATCGCCATCGCAATGAGGCCAAGCACGCCGGCCAGCACCATGTCCTGTCCGAGGCAGATGGCGATCGGCAGGAGGCCATTCACGCCGTATAAGACGAGGGGGAGACGGTGCGGCGACACCTTCCGCGCCCACACCGACGGCGGCACGAGGGCCAACATGGCGCGCGCCACCAGAATGCCGGTGAGTAGCCAGCCGAGCCAGTTGGTGAGCGGCATGCCAAAGAAGAACGGCGTGCCGATGAACTGCGTGAACGCCGACTCGTTGCCGAGGTCGGGTACAAACCACATCCAGTGGTTGGTTTTCACCATCGCCGGGTCCATGGACACGTCCCACGCGGTCAGCACAGTGCCGCCGACCAACGCCCACCACCACTTCGACTTGCTGTCGTCGGTGGATGGGAGAATACGCCCGCAGATGGCCAGCGACGCGACGAGCATGTAGAACCACGACGTCGGAATATTGAACGGCACCAACGACGCAATCTTGTAGCCGAGCAGGTCCGAGTAGCCGTAGGCACCGAAGGGCAACCCCGTGCCGGTGCCGGTGAGTTCCGAGCCCAACGACAAAATGAAACTGACAGCAAAGACAACCAGCGCCTTTCGCATACCGATGCAATAGGCGAGGAACGCCACACCTGCCATTGCGCCCAGCACCACCGTGGTTTGTCCGCCGAAGGCCATTCCGATGGCATACACCTTGAGATTCACCGGCGTCATCAGCCATGCCGGTTGCGGCGGGGCAAGAAAGGTGGCGAACGCAAAGGCGGAGAACGCGCTGAGGACGGCGTGCACCAGCAGCGAAATCGTGGCGACGCGCAGCAGTGCGGCGCGCGTAGACGCCGTCATGTCCGTTGAGGCGTCGAGTGGTAACGGGGCGAACAGGAAGGTGCTCATGGGCAAGCTCAGGCGAGGCGTACGAACGTCTCCGGATTCACCGGCTGATTCGGTTCCCACACAATGCGTGGACCGTGCTCGATGGATTCAAGATCGAGCGGCGCGGCGCGATACCGCCACGCGTCCCACAGGATGCCGACCCGAGCCAGACGGCCCAGTCGGGCGCGCGTAGAGATCGTGTCGTACTGCTGTGCTTCGATGGCGGTGAGAATTCCTGCGTACCCCGTTGCGCACGCGGCGGCACATCGCTGCGCGTCGGGAGCCAACATGGCAATGCCGGGCGTGGCCGCATCGTACAACGCCCGGGCGCGACTGACTTCGTAGGCCATCATGGGAACCCAGCGCGGGTCCTGTGCCAGCCGCGGATTGGTCAGCACCTCGCGAGCGGTCAACCCGAATCGCGCCAGATCCTCGGCAGGGAGATAGCAGCGGCCGCGCTTGGCGTCCTCGCCCACGTCCCGGAGAATATTGGTGAGCTGCATCGCGACGCCGAGGGTGCGGGCGTACTTGACGGCGCGCTCGCGCATGGGCGGTCCGCCAGGCACCCCGAAGACGTGCGTGCACATCTCACCGACCGAACTGGCCACACCTTCGCAATAGGTCTCGAGGGCGCTCCACGTCTCGTACTCACTGGCCTCGAGGTCACGGGCCACCCCGCCAAGCAGTTCGAACAGCGGAGCCGGGGGCACATTGTAGGCGCGGGACACCCACGCCACCTCGCGGAAGATCGGACCGCTGGGCTGCCCTGCGATCGCGGCCTGCAACTGCTGTTCGTATTCTTTGAGCTGTGCGGCGAGCGTTTCGACGTTGTCGTGATCGGCCTGATCGACCAGATCGTCGGCGATGCGACAGAACGCGTACAGCGCATACGCCGCCCGGCGCTTGTCGGCGGGGAGCAGCCGACTGGCCAGCGAGAATGTGCGGGCATGCACCCGGGTAATCCGCTCGCACTGGAGTGCGTCATCGCCATGATCTCGCTGGATCATGTAACGGCTGGCATCCGCGTCAACGGAAAGATCATGCAGGGCACTCGATCTGAACGGAGGGCGATCTCAGCATGAGACGCCGAAAATGTTGCAGCAGATGGCAGAACGCGTCGCAGAACCTCCGCGACACGCCGCACCGCCTGCTGCCTGAAACGATGAGCGCGGTCAAGAGTTCCAACGCGACAGCGCACGTTGATATTTCACTCTCGACCGCGCCCATTGAAGCTGCCGCCCGACCGTCGAACTGTCAATCAGGGTTGACACCTTCGCGACGAGCACGGCGCGGCCCGATGCCGCCCCTCGCGATGCCTCGTTGCCAGCCGTCGCATCTCCCGGTTGCCGTCATCGCCTGCGGGAGCGACGGCGCCGACCGGCCACGCCGATGGCGAGCAACCCGATCGCCACCAGCGCGTAGGTCTGCGGCTCGGGAACCACGCTCACCAGCGTGAAGCGGAAGGGTGCCTCGGGCAGATACTGCGGGTCGGCACCCAGGATGTCGTACTTTCCGGTGATCGCGGCGGGCACGAAATCGATCGGGCCGCCGTAGTAGTCGCCATCGTTGATCGTGTTCAGCGTGCGCCCGTCGGTGGTGAAAAAGACGAACTCGGGGAAAATGCTCAATCGTACGCCACTGGGCAGCACAATCTCGTTGTACTGATTCGTCGGCTGGTTCGGGTAGCTGACCGAAAAGTTGGTGAGAAAGCGACCAGCCGTGGACGGCACCGTGCGCCACGTCCAGAGACTTTGAAAGCACACATCGCCGGGCAGCGCGCTCGAAGCCTTGGCGATGCAGCCCTCCATCAGCCAACCAGTGCCTTGGGCATTCGCCGGTCGCGGGGCGGTGCTTATCGCCAGCGCGAGGAACGCGGCGGTGCCGGACCGGACCCACCGGCGTGATGACAATTGCGACAATTGCATGGATCATCCCTCCATGTACGCGTGGACATTCTCGACGCACGCCACGGCTCATACGAGACATGTCGTCCCGCGTCGTGCTCAGAGCTTGAGAGGCCAACAGCGTTTGTGCAACCAGACTGAACGGCGCGCGCAGTCGCGCACCATCCGTCCTGCGCCTCTGGTCTACGGACCACGCTCGCCGCGAGTTGCTAGCTGCCCGGGCGCGCGAAGCGAAACGTCTGCTGCACCTGACACGTGCCTGTGCTGACGCGTTGCGCACGCGTGATGCCAGTGGTCCTGGCGTCCCGCTCCGATCCACGAAATGCCGGCGTGACACGCGGATCGTCGTCGAACACCAGCGCGTTGAGATAGATGTCTCGCGCTCCGCGGAACTGAACCACCGCGTGCACGTGCTCGGGGTCCGTGCGCCCTGGATGGGGGCCCGGGCGTATCGTCTCCAGCACGATCGTCCCTTTCGCTTCGGTTCGCGCGAACGCATGCAGCGCGCCGTGCCAGCGATCGCATCCACTTTCACCAGCACCAACCGGGTGTTCTCCCTGGGCGTTGGGGTGATAGGCATACACCGAGAATCCCGCGTGTTGCGTACCCTGTTTGTCGGCGAAGCGCAGCACCATGCGCATGCGTTCGCCCAGCTCGCTGAGCGGTGCGATCCGCTCGCGACTTATCAGCGCGGCACTGCGTGCAGGCTGCGGGGGCTGACACGCCGGATCATCCGGACCCGAGTGTGCACACACAACTGCGGGTCGCAGCAGCATGAATAGCGCGCACGCACTCGCGCGCGACCGGTGCGGTACGGTGCACCCTGCCGCGCCGTGATGTCGAGCTCGAGCTGCACGTCGTCGTCCACCAGGTCGTTCGTCAGACGCGACCCGCGGAAGGCCACACCCCATTGCATTCGATCGATTGTGAGGCGTGCGGTGGCGCGCAGCGCCGTCGGTTCGTAGCGCCAGAGCGTCATGTCGAACGTGACCGGCTTCGTCACGCCGCGGAGTGTCAGTGGCCCGTTGACGCGAAACAAGTTGGCGCCTACGTGTTCGCTGCGATCGATCGTGAACTCCGCTGTCGGAACGCGCGTCACCGCGAAGGACTCCTCACCTATCATGTGGTCCGTGACCTTGCGACTCGGCACACGCTCACTGCGCGGCATGTCGGTCATGGCGATGGATAGCATGTCCAGCAGAATCCGACCGGCGCGCAGTTGCATGCCACGCACATCGATTTACCCGCTCCGCACGCGCAGTATGCCGCTGTGCGCGCCGCGTCCGCCAAACTTCGTGCGCTTCCAACGAATCTCCGTCGCCGCCGTATCCACGCGCGCGGTGTCGCTCACCCGCGTGAATGCAAGGCGCTCGGCGTCGAGAAGGCTGACCGGCAGGCGCTCCGTGGTCGCGAACTCCGGCTTCGTGTGAGCGATCGCTTGTACGGCAGCCCCGAGGTGCGCAGGTAACAGGGCCCGCCAGACAATCGCAGCGGTGGCGAGGAGCAGAGCAGAGGTGAGCAACGGCAGATGTCGCATGTAAAGCTCCGGATCGAGTGACGGGAAAGGACGGGGGTCGCACACAACAGGCGTCTTGCGCTGCGTTCTTTCGGTGCCGCTCCCACACAGCGCGTGCATTGCGACGTGCTGTCCGTTCGATCTGCGGTGCGTTCAGCGCGTCGTGACGTCGATGCGCCCCTTGAACGAGCGGGCGATGATACGTCAATTGACAGGTGACTGCCGCAGCGCCGACAGCATAGTGGCCCCCGCACGGCTCGACAGGTCGAGCGCGGGACTGCGCGCCGCGGGCACCGAAAGGTCGATGTCGCCCGAGTGCACATGCACGTCGAGTTGCATACCGGACAGTACGCCACGACCAAATGTGACGGTTCCGCCGATCGTCTCGATGCGTCCGTCAGATAGGCGGGCAACGGCTGCTACGAGATCGAGCTGTAGGCGAAGCTCGGCTGTGGACGCGGTGGCGTCGGACATGGCAGAAGGCGGAGCGTCTCCGTCACCCGTCGCGGACAGCAGTTCCGACGCGATCGCCACGCGCTGCACGCGGCGTTGGCGGGTGCGCTTCTCGAGCAGCATGACGTTGACCGCGACGCGCTGCAGCCATGTGCTGAAAGCGCTTTCACCACGAAACGTCCCGGGAATCTCCCGCCTGTGCAGCGCCAACGAGAGGGTCAACCGTGGCGGACGCGTTGCCGGTCAGGAGAGTCGCGAGCTGAAGAAGAGGGGCACACTGGCTACGTTGCCTCCCCGCGATCCGAGCATTGTCGTAGTTTGTGCGATGCGTATGCCACGCGCCATCGGGTGTGACAAGGCGCCTCCGACGCCAACGACTGCCGCCTTCGCCGCCATGGTCATTGCGACGGTCATCGCATTCCGTGTCTCGGACAAAGCGATCGCCTCACTCGCGGCGCTGCCGCCGACCGCTTACGAGGGCACCATGTTCCTCGACGAGCTTCCCGGTCGTTGGATGCTCCTGGCATCGCGGGTGCCGTGGTTCGTGACCCTGGTTGTACTTGGAATGTTCGTGGCCCTTGCGACCGTCCGTACGAAGTCGGCCCGCCTTGCGCGGTCGCGACTCGCGGCGTTGTTCATCCGTTGGGATCAACTCGAACACGGGGCGCACCTACGGTTGGTCGTCGCCGCACTCTCCGGCGTCATTACGTGGACGCTCACGCTGTACCCACGGAACCTGTACTTCGACCAACTGCACGCGGCGGACAGAATACTCCTGTTCGTGTTGTGGCTCGCCTTCCTCGCGCGCCCGGTGGCGGTCGTTCCGTTCGCGATTGCTGCGACCGCAGTCGCCGGCCAGTTCGTGGTGCCACTTGGGTTCACTACATGGACGGAGATGGGCGTCCTGATGCACGGGGTGGTGCTCTTCGGCGCGTTTTTTCTCGTGTGCATCGTGAGTGGACGTCGACACAGTGCCGTGTTCCTGTTCACCTGGTGCTGTCTGCTGGCCACCACCTACTGGGTATCGGGGCTGGGCAAGCTTCGCAGCGAGTGGTTCAGCTATCCGCACATAGCGCTGTTGCTCCCGGCGGCATACGCGAACGGATGGCTGCAGGGTGTCGCCAGCGCGCCGATCGCCCGCGCCGTGGCAGGCATGGACTGGCTCGCAACTCCGCTCATGCTCGGCACGATGGCGCTGGAATGTGGGGCGGTGCTGCTCCTCTGGAAGCGACGGTCGCTCATGGCGTTCCTCCTAGCCGCGTTCATTTTTCACGTGGCCGCCTTCGCCATGACGGGGATCTTCTTCTGGAAGTGGATGCTCGTCGAGGCAATGTTGCTTGCATTGCTGCTGCGCCGCTCACCACTGGCGAGTCCTGACTTCTTCACGAGATCACGACTCGTGCTCTCCGTGGTGCTGATCGTGGCAGCGCCAGCATGGGTTCGCACAGAGAACCTGACATGGTTTGATACACCGCTGACGTATTCGCTCCGCTTCGAAGGCGCAGACGCCGGTGGACGCGTGTACGATCTTCCCGCCGGCACCTTCAGGCCGTACTCCGATGCGCTCGTGCTCGGCACATTCTCCGCGATGTCGCCATACGTGCGCCTGACCGGGGCCATGGGGGTTACCAATGATCGGGCACTCGCCGAATCACTCGTAACAGCTCCCACTCCCACTCGGGTCATCGCACTGGAAGCAGCACGTGCACGTCCACGAGGCGACTCAGTGCAGCTTCAGGCATTCGACTCGTTCTTTCGCGCGTATGCGACGCGTGTGCGCTGCGGACAGGAGCGTGATCCGCAAATCATCAAGGTCGCCTCAGCGCCGCGTCATCTCTGGACCACGCCGCTCCGTGACAACATTCCGTGTGGCACCACGCTGGCGAAAATATCGATCGTGGAGGTCACAACGGTCTTTGATGGAACGGCAGTGCGCGTGATCCGCCGCCGCACCTTGCGAGAAATATTCAGCGAATAGCTCTTCGCAGCCAACATGTGAATACGCTCTGAAATGCGAACGCCCGGACTCGAACCGGGATGGGTTGCCCCGCCAGCTCCTAAGGCTGGTGCGTCTACCAATTTCGCCACGTCCGCGTCCTACGGCCTCCAAGGTAGTCACCCCGCGCACAGTCCGCAGCCGCGGCGCGCACAGCCCCCGGTCCAACGCAAAACGCGCGGCATCGTGTGCAACGATGCCGCGCGTGGGACCACCAACCCGCGATGCACCCGCGGGTGATCAGCTACCGATGCGGATGTTAACGACGCGAGTGCCGGCGCCCGGACGCAGCGACTGCACCAGGAAGCTCACATAGTCTCCGTCCTTGAGCCCGGCGACGACGTTCTGCAGATCGCTGACGCTCTTGAGCGACCGCTTGGGCGTCGGGTATAGCACCTCGAGGATCAGGTCGTAGCTGCTTTCCAGCTTCTCCGCCGACGGCCCGTCCTGGGTCACATCCACTACGCGAACGCCGCGATCAGCGGAGATGCCCATCTGCGTCGCCATGGTCGGGTTGAGCGGTTCCACGGTGATGCCAAGTTTGCCGGCAGCCGGCGCCACTATCGTGGGAGCCGCCGTGGGTGCAGCCGCCAGACCCGCCAACTCTTCGGCTTCCACGAGCTTCACCTTGAACGACTTCTTCTGCCCGTAGCGCAGAACTTCGACTGGCACCGTTTCACCGACTTTCCGGGAACGCACCACCCGCTGAAGCGCGCTCACCCGGTCGACCGGCTTGCCATCGACCGAGACGATCACGTCGCCAGGCTCGATGCCGGCGGCCTTGGCCGGGCTACGCTCGCCGAGCGAGTAGCCGCCCACTTTGACGCCGGTCGAGCGCTCGAGGCCATTAATGCCGGCGTCGTCGGCGTTGAGCGCCTGAATCTGGATGCCCATGGCCGGCAGCCGGACACGGCCGTCCTTGATCAACGCGTCGGTCACCGACTTGACGAGCGTGATCGGAATGGCGAAGCCGTAGCCCGAGTAGTAACCGGTCTGACTGGCGATGGCCGAGTTGAGGCCGATCACTTCACCGCGCAGGTTGATGAGCGGACCGCCCGAGTTGCCCGGATTGATTGCTGCGTCGGTTTGAATGAAGTCGGAGATGGCCATGCCGCCCGCGTTCGGCAGCTGGATTTCCTGACCGCGTCCCTTCGCCGACACGATCCCCGCGGTCACCGTGAAGTCGAGGCCGAGGGGGTTGCCGACGGCCAACACCCAATCGCCGATGCGCACGATCTCATCGTTGCCGATGGGGAGCGTGGGCAGCGATTTGGCGTCGATCTTGACCACGGCCACGTCGGTCGTGGAGTCCGTCCCGATGACTCGTGCCTTGAAGATCCGACCGTCGGAGAGCGTCACGTTGACCTGATCGGCGTCGGCGACCACGTGGTTGTTGGTGACGATGTAGCCGTCGGTGCTCAGAATGAAGCCAGAGCCTTCGCCGCGCTGGACGCGCTGCTGCGGCTGCTGGCCGAACTGTTCGAGAAAGTCTTCCATCCCCTGCGGTGTGCGACCGCGCATGCGGTTCTGCGAGGGGCGGGAATTGCGCGTGGTATTAACTGCCACGACGGTGGGCGTCACCCGTTCGGCGACGTCCGCAAATGAGCTGGTGCCCTCTGGGGCACCGGGGCCGCGCGCGGCGACCGGGCGGGTCGCGCCGGCGTTCTGCGCCCACGCGAAGCGCGTCAGGTCCATCCCGGAGGCAAAGTACACGCCGCCGGCGAAGCTGACGACAGCGACCGTTGCAAAGCGGAACCGTGAAAATCGTGCAGCCATGTCAGTCTACCGTTCTGGGGTCGAGTGATTCGAGGTGCTCGACGGAATTAGACACCAAAATGCCCCGGACTGTTTCCGTCCGGGGCATTCCAGTCCGTCATTACTTCTTGTCGTCGACGATTTCGTAGTCGGCTTCGACGACTTCATCCGCCTTGGCGCTGTCCGCCTCGGCCGACGGCGCGCCCTCAGCGCCAGGAGCGGCGCTTTCGTTCTCGGCCGCCTGCTGCTGATAGAACGCCTGACCGGCTTCGCTGTAGGCTTTGGTCAGTTCTTCCTGCGCGGCGCGGATCTCGTTGATATCGTCGCCGCGGAGCGCCTTGCGGGCCCGCTCGATCGACGCGTCGATCCGTTCCTTGAGCGGGGCGGACACCTTCTCTCCCCATTCCTTCACGTTCTTCTCCACTTCGTACGTCTGCGAATCGAGTCGGTTGCGGATCTCGATCTCCTCGCGACGCTTCTTGTCTTCGGTCGCATTCTTCTCGGCATCCTTGACCATCTTGTCGATGTCGCCATCGGAGAGGCCGCTGGACGCTTCGATGCGGATCTTCTGCTCCTTGCCCGACGCCTTGTCGCGCGCCGTTACGTGCAGAATGCCGTTGGCATCGATGTCGAACGTGACTTCGACCTGCGGCATGCCGCGCGCGGCGGGCGGAATGCCCGTGAGCTGGAACTTGCCGATCGTGCGGTTATAGACCGCCAGATCGCGCTCGCCCTGCAGCACGTGAATTTCGACCGTCGTCTGGTTGTCGTCGGCGGTGGAAAAGGTTTCTGCCTTCTTGGTCGGGATGGTCGTGTTGCGCGGAATCAGCACGGTCATCACGCCACCGAGCGTCTCAATGCCGAGTGACAGCGGTGTCACGTCGAGCAGTAACACGTCCTTCTGTTCGCCTGTAAGCACCGCGCCCTGAATGGCCGCGCCCACGGCCACGACTTCGTCGGGATTCACGCCCTTGTTGGGCTCCTTGCCGAAGAACTTCTTGACGACTTCCTGGATTTTCGGAATGCGAGTGGATCCACCGACGAGAATGATCTCGTCGACTTCGCCGGGCTCCATGCCCGCATCCTTGAGCGCCTGCTTCATGGGCTCGAGGGTGCGCTGAATGAGATCGTCCACCAGCTGCTCGAACTTGGAGCGCGTGAGCGAGTAGTTGAGATGCTTAGGGCCCGACTGATCGGCCGTGATAAAAGGCAGGTTGATGTCGGTGCTGTTGGCGCTCGACAGCTCCATCTTGGCCTTTTCCGCGGCTTCCTTGAGACGCTGGATGGCCATCGGGTCCTTGCTCAGATCGATCGCCTGATCGCGCTTGAATTCCGCGACCAGCCAATCCATCACGCGCTGGTCGAAGTCATCGCCGCCCAAATGCGTGTCGCCGTTGGTGGACTTCACTTCAAACTGACGCGTGCCGTCGACGTCGTAGAGCTCGAGCACGGAGATGTCGTACGTGCCGCCGCCCAGGTCGAACACGGCAACCTTTTCGTCCTTCTTCTTGTTTTTGTCGAGACCGTAGGCGAGCGCGGCGGCGGTGGGCTCATTGATGATGCGGAGCACGTCGAGGCCGGCAATCTTGCCCGCGTCCTTGGTGGCCTGGCGCTGCGCGTCGTTGAAATACGCGGGTACGGTGATAACGGCCTTGGTGACCGGGTGGCCGAGGTAGTCTTCGGCGGTCTGCTTCATCTTCTGCAGAATCATCGCGGAAACTTCGGGGGGCGTGTAGCGCTTGCCACCCACTTCCACGCTGGCCACGTCGTTGGGGCCGGCGACGATCTTGTACGGGACGCGCGACTGCTCGCTCTGAGCTTCCGACGTACGGCGGCCCATGAAGCGCTTGATCGAGAAGATCGTGTTCTGGGGGTTGGTGATGGCTTGACGACGGGCGATCTGCCCGACGAGCCGTTCCCCATCCTTGGTAAATCCGACCACAGACGGCGTGGTCCGTCCGCCTTCGGCGTTCGGAATCACGACCGGATCGCCACCCTCGAGCACGCTGACGACCGAGTTGGTGGTGCCGAGGTCGATACCGATAACTTTCTCTGCCATTGATTCCTCTGTTGTGGCGATAAGACGTCGAAGACGACCGACTGGCCGTCGTTCGACATGTGATATGGCAAGGGGTGGGCCGAAGTTACCCTGCCTTGACGGCGGAGTCGGCCTGTTTTTGAGTAGTTTTGGTGTGCCTCGTTGGCAGTCTGCCTATTCGACACGTCTTCCAGGAGCCCGATGTTTCCGATCAGCGACGAGAATCCGACGCTGCGCCGCCCTGTGATGACCATCGCGTTGCTCGTCCTCATCTGGGGGAGCTGGATTTTGGTGCAGGGGGCGGGTCTGGAGCTGGGCGTGCTGGCGGCGAGCACGTGCAATCTCGGGATGGTGCCGGGCGAGCTGACGCGGATGTCGCCGTTGGGCACCGCCATTCCGCTGGGGCGTGGCATGGCCTGTGTGGTGGATGACCTGCCGGTCAACTATCTCACGCCGGTGACGTCGATGTTTCTGCACGGGAGCTGGGCGCATATCATCGGCAACTCGCTGTATTTGTGGGTCTTTGGTAACAATGTGGAGGACAGCATGGGACGCGGACGCTTCCTGGCGTTCTATCTGCTGACCGGAGTCATCGCGGCCGCGTCGCATGTGGCAATCGATCCGACCTCGCCGGTCCCGACGGTGGGCGCGTCGGGCGCGATTTCTGGCGTCATGGGCGCCTATTTGTTGCTCTATCCATCGGTGCGTGTGCGAACGTTTATTCCGCCGTTCTTCTTCCTGCGTTTTCCGGCGTGGGCCGTGCTGGTCTTGTGGTTTGGCAGCCAGCTGCTCAGCGGGCTGCCGGAACTCAGTATGCTGCGCCGCGAGATCAGTGGCGGTGTGGCGGTGTGGGCGCACATCGGTGGCTTCGTCGCGGGGCTCGTGCTCGTACGCTGGTTTGAGAATGCCGATCTTGTCCGTCGGCGCGCCGTGGGTGGCGATGCCAAAGTCGTTTGGTCATGAACCATTCTCGGCAAACCGCGCTGTAAATCGCTGAAATTGCCAATGGCGCGAAGTGGTCTGGTGACGCAATCGTTACGCGTGTCACTGTTCCTGACTGCCCGCAGCTGACGCTTCATTCCCGAGGTCGGCGCGACACGCGGTCTGGTCACCGCGCCGCTGGTCGCGCGGACTATCGAGCATCTCTCTCAGCCACTGGTTCACCGTGAAGCTTTTCTCCAAAGACGAAACGTTTTTCGATCACTTCCGCCAACTCGCCGTACACATCGGCAGCGCGGCCTCGCTCCTGCGCTCGTTGCTGGAGCAGCCGGCCGACTCGGCGCGCATCGCGGCCGAGATCAAGAAGGTGGAGACGGACGGTGATGCGATCGTCCACCTGATCAACCAGCGCATCGACACCAGCTTCGTTACGCCGCTTGATCGCGAGGACATTCACGTGCTGGCCAAGCGGCTGGACAATGTGATCGACATCGTCAACGGGGCGGCCCGTCGCGTGGTGATGTTCCGGGTGACCGAGTCGAGGCCGGGCGCCGTGAAGATGGCCGACGTGATCGTCCGCGCCAGCAAGGAGATTTTGGAGTCGGTGTCCGACGTGACCAAGCGCCAGCGCATGGTCGAGCATAGCCGAGCCATCAAGCTGCTCGAAGAAGAAGGCGACGTGTTGTACGTGGAAAATGTGGGCGCGCTCTTCACGCACGACGAGCCGGCCATCGAAGTGCTCAAATGGAAGGAGATATTTGACGCGCTCGAGCATGCGATCGACGAATGCGACGACGTGTCGAACGTGCTCGAAAGTATCGCGCTCAAGAACAGCTGATCGAACCGTGGTCTACTTCGTTCTGTTCATCGTTCTGGTGGCGTTGGCGTTCGACTTCATCAACGGGTTTCACGATTCCGCGAATTCGATCGCGACGATCGTCGGCACGCGTGTCCTCAGTCCGGTTGCCGCAGTCATCTGGGCGGCGTTCTTCAACTTCTCGGCGTTGTTCTTCGTCGGAACCGCGGTGGCGAAGGCGTTCGGCGGCGGCTTCATCGACATGAGCATCGTCGATCCGGGCGTGATCCTGGGTGGATTGCTGGGCGCGATCATCTGGAATCTGATCACCTGGTACTACGGGATTCCCTCCAGCTCGTCGCACGCGCTGATCGGCGGCTACGCCGGCGCCGCCGTCGCCAAGGCTGGCTGGAGCGCGCTGCTGTGGGGGCCCAAATGGATCGAGACCCTGTCTGCCATCGTGCTATCACCGGCACTGGGCATGCTCATGGGATTTCTGCTCATGGTATTCGTGCTCAACGCGTTCAGAAACGCGAGTAATGCGCGAGTCGATAAGTTCTTCCGTGTCGCTCAGTTGACCAGCTCCGCGCTGCTCTCGATCGCGCACGGTGGCAATGACGCACAGAAGACCATGGGCATCATCGTGGCGCTGCTGGTGTCGTCGAGCGCATTGTTCGAAGCGCAAACCGGCTGGATGCGGATGTTCTACGTGCCCGACATGTCGACGATTCCGCTCTGGGTGGAGCTGGCGGCGTACACGATGATCTCGCTTGGAACGTTGTCGGGTGGCTGGCGTATCGTGCACACAATGGGCACGCGCATCACCAAGCTCAAACCCGTGGGCGGATTTTGCGCGGAAACGGGTGGCGCGCTGGTCATTCTGGCGGCGACCAAGTTCGGCATTCCGGTCAGCACCACCCACACCATCACCGGTTCGATCGTGGGCGTCGGCGCCACCAATCGCCTCTCTGCGGTGCGCTGGGGGTTGGCTAGTCGTATTGTTTGGGCGTGGGTGGTTACGATCCCCGCCTCGGCGCTGATGGCCGGCTTGTCCTACAAGTTGCTTGCCGCGATGGTAACCCTCTGACCGGTGGCCGGGCGCGACGCGCCTCGTTGCCCGGAATCCGCATGGCTCCGCTGTCGTCATTGTCGCTCCCGTATCTGAACCGCGAGCTGAGTTGGCTCGAATTCAACGCGCGGGTGCTCGAGGAAGCGCTCGATCCACGCGTGCCGCTGCTCGAGCGCCTGAAGTTCCTCGCGATTTTCAGCACCAATCTGGACGAGTTCTATATGGTCCGGTTGGCCGGATTGCGCCGCAAGGTGGCTTCGGGCGCGCCGCAGTATCAGCCGGACCCGCTCGCTCCGTCGGATCAGCTCACCGCGGCGCGCGCGCGCATCGAAGAGCTGTTGGAGCGGCGGCGTGTGGCGCTGCACGAACAGTTGTTGCCGGCCCTCGAGGAGCACGGCGTCAAACTGGTGCGCATGGATGAACTCACTGCGGACGAGTCGGCGCAGCTGTCGTTGTTTTTCGAGGCGGAGGTCTTTCCGGTCCTGACGCCGCTTGCGGTCGATCCGGGCCATCCGTTTCCGTACATCTCCAACTTGTCGCTCTCGCTGGCAGTGGAGATTCGCGATCCGGTTACGGGTCAGGAGCATTTCGCGCGCGTGAAGGTACCACGCTCGCTGCCGCGGTGGGTGCCGATCGGTCGGGCCAACTGCTATGTGCCTCTCGAGCAGTTGATCGGCGCGAACCTGCGCGCGTTGTTCGGCGGCATGGACGTGGAGCGGTGGTTCACCTTCCGAATCACGCGCTACTCCGACCTCGACCTCGGGCAAATGGATCAGCCCGAGGACCTGCTGGAAACGATCGAGCAACAAGTGTTTCAGCGACGGTTTGGCGAGGTGGTGCGCCTGGAACTGCAGCGTGGCATGCCGGACTCCATCCGCGAGTTGCTTCTCGAAGAGCTGGGTGAGGGCGAGTCGCAGGAAATCGC
>JBBQSM010000045.1:0-27387 GCA_038234895.1 Gemmatimonadales bacterium | reverse complement strand
CGCAGGCGCCGAGGACGACGGCGGCGGCAGCGATGACGGCGAGGCGCGTCGCGATGGCGCGGCGGGCGACGGCGAAGCGCGGACGGGCGGACGTGGGAGGCGTATACATGATCAGTCGGGGATCGAGGGAGCAGAGGCGCGACGTGACAGTGGTGCCCGGTGGCGCATGTTTCAGCAGTGGCATGTGTATCACTGGACGGAACAATGCGCGGGACGTCATGCCGAAACTGACACGCCACGAGCAAGGTTTCACACGTTCACCGAAGGCTTGCCACCGGCGGCATGATTCATTTCGCACGCGGTGCAAATCGTTGCCTGGGCGGTGCATGTGGACTGCATGCGCGGTGCATATGCGGTGCATGTGCGGTGCATGTGCGTGTGGTGCGGTGGCGAGGGCGCACTACGCACCACGCACCACGCACCACGCACCACGCTCGGTGGGTGTGTGATGCGCAGAAGTGCGGCCATGCGCGCGGAGCTTCATCGCCTGGCGGAAGGTCAGCGGTCGCGCAACCACAGGCAGGTCAGCATCGACGCGACCACGCTGCGGCATGAGGCGAAGCCGCGAAGGCCGTACTGACAATTACAATGCGAAACAGCCCCGCGAGGTTTGACCTCGTGGGGCTGCGTCGATCCTGATGACTTGGTTGTCCTGCCGCGAACCGAACGGCAGGTCGATCTTGTTTAACGCATCGATCCGAGCGCGTTCACGAAGCCCTGTCCGTAGACGGCATCGAAGCCCGGCTTGCCGAGATCGATCGCGCCCTGCTGCAACTTGGCCCGCACTTGCGCAGGGTTTAGTGTCCCGCCGTTTGCGTCGATGATGAGTGCTGCAACACCCGCGACAACCGGCGTCGCCATACTCGTTCCGGCAGCCCAGCTGTAGCCGGCCCTCGACGTGCTGAGATACATGTCGAATACCCAGCAGGGCCGGACAAGTCCGAACAGGGTGCAGTTCTCGTTCGTCGGCCACGCGAAATCACCGCCGGGCGCAGCGAGATTCACCACCGCCTTGCCGGTGTTCGTGTACGACGCCTGACGACCGAAATCCATGTTGCCATAGGCCCAGCCGAGCGGTGCCGTTGCCGACACGCCGATGACGCGGGCCGACATGGCCGGAAGGACGACGTCCACTTTGTTGGCATCAAGATTCGAGGCATCGTTACCGGCCGCGACGATCACCGTTGTGCCCTGCGCGTTCGCATAGCGCATGGCGCGGTCAATTGCGGTGGTCAGCTCGCGAAGCTCGGCCTTGATCTCCTTGTCCTTGCCGTTCTCGATGTAGGCGCCGAGGCTCATGTTGATCACCTGCGCACCGGCACCGCCCTCGCTGAGCGGCTTGGCGGCATACACGATCCCGCTGAGAATCGCGCTGAATGGACCGCTGCCGGCGTGAAGCACCTTGACGCCGATGAGCGTGGCGCCTGGGGCAATGCCGATCAGGCCGACGCTGTTGTCACGTGCGCCAATGATGCCTGCCACATGCGTCCCATGCCAGAACGAGCCGACGTCCGTGTTATAGGCGCCCGTGGTGAACGACGCCGATGCTGCCGCGTCCACGCCGGCGGCGAGATCGGGGTGCACGTTGTACAACCCGCCATCGAGCACCGCGACGCGAACGCCTTTTCCCGTAATCCCCGTGTTCCAAACTTCCGGGGCCTGCACCGCTGCTGGACCGTACTGGTACCGGTACAGTGGCTCGTTGTCCGCGAGGCTGGCCACCTGCGCCGTCGCGAGGAATGCGCCGACTGAACTTAAACTTGCACCGCTTCAGGAGAGCCGTTGGGATGGGGCTCATGCTGCGACGGATTGTACCGCGTGCTGCTTCTCGACGGCCAGTGGTGCGCGTTGCTCACGGGTGGAGTGACACCGGCGCGGGTTGTACAGCATTCGATGTAGCGGAAGAGTACAAGCCGCTCGTTGGTGTGCGACGTGAAGTCATGCTCGGTGAGATAAAACGCATGGTATTGACTGCCTTGTTCCGAGTGCTGAATCACGTGGTCTGCAACCTTGTGCCGTGGACATATCGAGCGCATCGGACACCCGTTTGGCTGCAGTGCGTCGATCTGTCGGTTACCGCCGTTCGCGTGAAACCACCTAGCAGCGCCGGCCGTACGCGAGCAGGACCTTCACAAGGACAGCGATGAAATTCCCTGGGCGATCGTTCGACGCCATCACGATGGTACTGGCTCTGCTTGCCGCTCCGGACTTGGCCTCAACAGCTGCAGCGCAAGCTCACGCAGCGAATGCAGCAATCATTGAACTGGCCATTCCGGGCGTCCCCCGTGCAAAAGTCTACACCGGATCGGGCCCTTCCAAGCGCCCGATCGTGATCATTCTTGCGGGTGCCGAAGGTGGGGATGAAGCAGGACGACGCTTTGGGCCAGTCTTGGCTCAGCTTGGGTATGCGGCGGTCAGCCTGCCCTACTACTCACCAAATTGGGGGCAGTTTGCGCCTCCGCCCCAATATCCGGAGTTGCCCGGAAGCTTCGTCGATATTCGCGTCGACCAACTCGCGGATCTCAGAACGACACTGTCCGGCATCACCGGTCTGGACACAGAGCGGATCGCGCTCTTTGGCGGGTCGAAGGGGTCGGAGTTTGCGCTGATTGCCGCGAGTCGCTACCCGTGGATCACGTCCGTGGTTGCCTACACTCCTTCGGACGTTGTCTGGGAAGGGTGGGGGATGGAAACGGTCGATCATGAAGGCACCAGGTCATCATTCTCGTTCGGCGGCAAGCCGCTCCCGTTCATGCCGTACAAGGGATTTACCGAGGGCTTACTGGCGGGCGACAAGGCAAATCTGCGCTCCATCCATGAGAACGGCCGCGCCGAGCATCCCGGCCTGGAAGCCAGCGCGAGAATTCCTGTTGAGCATTTCATCGGGCCGATGCTCCTCATCGCCGGCGACGAGGACAGGTTGTGGAACTCCGGACGCATGGCCCGCAACGTCGCAGATCGCCGCAATGCGGCTGGTCGGCCGACGGAGTTACTGGTCTATCCAGATGCCGGTCATGATCTCGCCGGAGGCTCGACGGAACTCCGCGTGGACGCGCGAGGGGGCGGATCGGCAGCGGCCAATGCCACGGCGCGTGGTGATGCCTGGCCGAAGGTGGTTGCCTTTCTGGAACGCACGCTCAAGCCGTAAGCGACTCGTGAGCGCGCCACCATTCCCATTGCGCCAAACGTGATGCTTCCATCGTCGAGGACTACGTGCTCTTTGGCACCGCGCAATTCGGATACGCTTGCGACTGATTTGCAAACGTTTGCGTGGATGTGAATTTCCTTGGCTGACACCACGACGCTGCGTTTTGATCTCGACTTTTCGACGACGCTCTGCTCGGATTCAATGTTGGAATAGGCGGGGCGTCGACGTTCCGGCGCGTTCCGAACTAGCCGCTGATTGCGGTTCCATTGTGGTCAAGGCTTTGTCAATCGTCAGGTTGAGCAACGGCATCGGCCGCTCGCGGTGTGCGCTGGGATCCGCCCGTCCATGCTCGGCGTCGCAGTTCCGTGACAGCACATCGTTGGCTGACGGCGGTGTCGCTCCCCGTCTACGTCATCAACACTGTGGTGTGAAAGCATCAGAGCGCTCGGCGCAAGCGCCACGACTCTGGCCACAGATATCGCGTCCGACTGGTTGCGCGCTATCCCGAATCGCGCTCGCAGAGCCCACGCAGCGCAATAGCACCGCAGTGGCCGCGGCCTGAAACGTGCGCTCTCCTCTGGCATCGGTTTGCTCACGCAACGCCCGTTCGACCAACTATGACTCCAGCGGTCACCATCATGTCCAGACTCCGTCTCCTCGCCCTCGCCTCGCTCTTCGCCGCGAATTCGGCCGGCGCGCAGGTCCTGTTGAATGACACGTTCACTGGTTTGAACGGAGGCAACTCGTCGCTCAATTTCGCCAGCTTTCCGAACTTCACCGTCCTGTCCGGCACAGTCGACATCATCAAGTCCGGCGACTATGGCATCAGTTGCGTCGGCGGCAGTGGGTCGTGCGTCGATTTGGACGGTTCACGATCCGCGTCTGGAGTCATCGGCACGCAGACCTTCTTCTTCGGCGCCGGCGACACGTTCACGCTCAACTTTGACGTGAGTGGCAACCAGCGTGGCGGGTCGTCTGACCCATTCACCGTATTCTTCGCTTTCGGTGCAGCAACGCCCTTTGTTAACAGCTTCGGCACCGGGCTCCTCGCCAGCGTCGGCAGCGGCAACTTCTCGCCCAACTACTCGTACGCCGCCGGCCTACTCGCCCCAAGCGATCCGTGGATCTCTTCCAGCTTTGGCTTCACCTTTGTGAATTCCGGGCAGGTGTCCGTGGCCTTCGGCACCTCAGGAAATGACAACGTCGGCCCCATTCTCGACAACGTCATGATCACGCGCACGCTTCCTGTGCAGACCGTACCGGAGCCGTCGACATACGCATTGATGGGAGCCGGACTGCTCGCGATGGGGTTCGTCGCCCGTCGTCATCGCCACGGCTAAACAACGGCCAAGCAACGGCGGGTAGCGCGTCGTTGATCGCCGCGTCGTCACGAAATCAAACGGGGGTCTCGTTCGCGAGGCTCCCGTTTTTGCTTACGCGATGCCAGCGCCCACGAAGCGGAGCGGGAGGACGTGCGGGTGGCACGGCGGGTACTGCCAGGGTGAGGCACGCAGTCGGTCGCTGTTGACCGATAGCGCCTTACACTGTAAGTTTGTGCCATACGCTGTAAGTTCATGGCGTACCCCTCTCTCGGTCAATCCCCATGCGACATTCCCAAGCCGCCCTCGCCGGGCTCCCTTCGTACGCGGCCCGCGCCTGCGGCAGGCTCACACCGCAAGCGGCGGATGGCACTGCTGTGGCCATTCAACCATCACCAAGCAAGAAGGATACGCGGACGAAGCTTCAATTGTTCGCCCTGATCCTACTGGTCGCAATCCCTGCAAAGGTTCACGCACAATACGCCAAACAAGACAGCACTTTTAAAAGGTACTTTGTCGGCAGCACGTTGTTCATGCTGGCAAATCTTGTCCCTGACAACAATCCGCCTGAAATGGTTTATGTGAACCTGGGCTATCGCATAACCGGAAAGGACGTGATTTCCCTTGAACTAAAAACTTGGAAATACGGCTGGCCAATTGGCATTCCCTATGGAAACTCGTTTGAAGCCGAAGGAGAAGGATTTCCAGGCTACATTCGCGAACGAGGAGTTTCACTCAATTATCAACGGTTCTTACGGAAGAGGCTTTTTGCGCAAGTTGACGTCATGCCTGCGTTCCAGACTTTTGCAAATGAGGACGGAAATAGGATCGACGATGGCTTTCAGATCTTCAACACGTATTCCGTTGGCTATCACTTGAAGCTCTTCAAGGATAGAATGTTCTTTCAACCTTCAATTGCAATAACCCATCGCCCCTATCAATCACGAATGCCTGATTCGTTTAAACAGGTTGACGATCGATGGCCAAGATTTTTCTACGGGCAGCCGGGATTACATGTTGGGTACAATTTTTGGTAGTTCAATGTGAAAACACAGTGTGTGCTCTTCCGACGATCGCAACGGACTCGTGCCAAGCGGTCCGCAGCGTTTCAGCTGCGCGGCCGCGCGACCATCCGATCCAGCCCGTCAAGAATGAGCTCGAGGCCGAAGGAAAAATCGTGCGTGCCGTCGTGCGTTCCGTTGGCCACGAGCGTCGTCATCTCGTGCAACACGGGATATTGCGCCGCGGGGAGCATCGGCAAGAAGCCCGCCGCAGCCGACGCGTATTCGTCCGGTTCCACGGGAAAGTTCTGGAGTTGCACTGTGAATCCGTAGATGTAGCTGTCCATGGCGTTCCACGCGCGGTCGGTGTGTGCCCACGAAAGCCCGGCCTGTCGTAGCGTGCTGATAGTCGCTTCGATGTAGCGGAACATGTTGGGCCCGACATTCATGCGCGATACGATGAGCAGCGCAGCCCACGGATGCGCGAGCAATACGGTGTGGGCGGAGGTGGCACGCGTACGCATCGCTGCCTTCCAGTCGCCGCCGGGCGTGGGCAGCGTGATCTCGCCGATGATCAAGTCCACGATGCCGTCGAGTATATCGTCTTTATTGGCGACGTGATTGTACAACGACATCGCCTCCACCTTCAGTGTCGCCGCGAGCCGACGCATGGAAAGCGCATCAAGCCCGTGTTTGTCGGCAAGCCGTACGGCGGCGCGCAGCACGCGTTCACGGGTGAGTGGAGACCGGCGGGCAGTGGGCATGGCATGAGATAACGTGAACTGACACTGTAAGGCAAGCGACCGCATACGTCGATGAAACCTGATATTTACAGCGTACGTATACCCTTACACTGTAAGCACCGACACCCTCATCCAGGACCCCGTTATGCGCCCGGTCTTTCCCCGCTCCGCTCTCTCCCTGCTCTTCGGCACGCTCGCCGGCTCGGGCCCCGTGTTGGCTCAAGAGGCTGCGGCCACCCCTCCTGTCGTGCCGGCCGCGAACGAGCCGGCAAGGCCTACCATTCCCCGCTGGTACGCAGGCGCCGCTGCCGATATCGGTCGGCCTACCGGCGCGTTCCGCAGAAACGTGGGCCAGGCCGCCGGCGCGACGGCGCACGTTCGCCTGAGAATCGATCCGTACGGACTGCTTTCGCTGCGATTTGAGGGGGGATATTTGAACTACGGACATGAGAGCCAGCGCACCTGTCTTGCCACGACGCCGGCCTGTCGGGTGGCGGTGAACGTCACCACCGCCAACGGGATTCTCTCCGCCGGCATCGGCCCCGAACTTTCACTCCCGCTGGGCCCGGCGCGTGTCTACGCGCACGGTTTGGTGGGGGCCAGTCGTCTGTCCACCTTTTCCGGTCTTGGCGGAGGACTCCTCCCCGACTTCGTGGCGGCCGATGAACACTTCGCCGACGCGGGATTCGCGTGGCGCTCGGGCGCGGGGCTTTCGCTGCCGGTTCGTCGTGGCGTCGCCTTCGACGTTAGTGTGTCCTACCAGGGACACGGACGGCGCGACTATCTCATCAATGGCGGGGTCACCGACAACGCCGACGGCACGCTCGACTTCGATGTGAAACGCTCGACGGCGAACGTACTCGCCTGGCGCATCGGCTTCACGGCGCCGCTCACCCGCAAACCCAAGCCATGAACGCCGCAGTGTGTCGGAGCTACGGCCCGCCGGAATGCGTGCGGATCGAATCTGTGGAACTCCCGGCGCCCGGCCCCACAGATGTTCTCATTCGCGTGCGTGCGACAACGGTCTCTTCAGCGGATTGGCGCATGCGCAGTCTGACCATGCCATACGGCTTCGGCACGATCGGTCGATTTGCGTTCGGAGTACGTGCGCCAAGGAAAACAATTCTCGGGAGCGAACTCTCCGGGGACGTTGTGGCGGTTGGCAGTGCAGTACGACGCTTCTCCTTCGGCGACGCGGTGGTGGCGTTTCCAGGCCTCAAGCTCGGCGCGCACGCCGAGTATTGCTGCGTCCCGGAGCAGAGCGCGATAGTGAAGAAGCCGCCGCAGCTCTCGTACGAACACGCCGCCGCGCTCGCGTTCGGTGGCACGACCGCGCTCGATTTTTTCCGGCGCGCAAAGCTTCGTGCGGGCGACCGCGTGCTAATCAACGGCGCGTCGGGCGCGGTTGGGTCCGCGATGCTGCAGTTAGCGGTTCACGCCGGTGCTACCGTGACTGTGGTGAGCAGTGCGTACAACGCCGAGCTGCTGTCTTCGCTCGGCGCGGTGCGCGTGATCGACTACCGGCAGACCGACTTTGCCGCGGAGGGCGCGCGGTATGATGTGATCGTTGACACCGTGGGAAACGCACCGTACGCACGCGCAAAGCACGCGCTGTGCAAAGGCGGGCGCTTGCTGCTGGTGCTGGCCACTCTTCCAGAGATGCTGCGCGCTCCGTGGGTCACTCTCACAACCAGTCACCACGTTGTCGCGGGGCCGACCGCCGAGCGCATCGAAGATTTGCGCACAATTGTGCGCATCGCGGCGGAGGGTGCCTTTACCCCAGTGATTGATCGCTGCGTTCCGTTTATGGAGATCGCGCAGGCGCATGCCCGCGTGGACAGCGGACGCAAGCGCGGGAGCGTGGTGGTGCAGTTTGATGACGGGTGAACGATCTCGCGGGTTGGACAAGTCCAGTAGCGGGTAGGCCTGACAACACCATTTGGATAGATTGTGACGTACCTGGCATGGAATAACCATGACCTGACCGTCCCCTTCGAAGGCCATCCCCTTGAGCGTCCTGGCTGCAATGCCAGTCTCTGCAGAGACTGCTTCCTCTCACAAACTGCCATCCGAGCGACGCTACTTCAACATCAGCGTGCTCTGGATTTTTTATTACGAGCGGGTGCTATTCGCGTTGTACCGCCTGCGCGTACGCCACGAAGTGGCGACGCTGTCGTCGATCGGAGCGGGACTCGCCGCGGCCTACATGATCGTGCACGCGCGAACGGTACCCGGCTTCCTCCTCGCTGCGATCCTGGTGCACGCGAAGGATCTGTTCGATGCCTGCGACGGCGCGCTTGCTCGGCTCACCGGTACCGGTCACCGGCTTGGCCGTTTCATGGACACGATTGGTGACGGCGTCGTCTTTACGGCGTGGATCGCCGCTTGCGCCTATCGGGGATTTCTATCGGGCGTGTCGCTGCCGGTCACGCTGTGCTTCGCAGTGACCGCGTGGCTGTCGCTCTTTCTCCAGTGTTCGTATTTGAACTACCACCAGCTTCACTACGCGAGGCGATCGGGCGCGTCACTGACCAGCCGTCTTGACGAACGAGCGGAAGCGGACAGCGGCATCGTGGCGGTGCTGGCCAGCGTCTACGACGTCTGGTTCGGCTGGCAGGATCGCTTGATCGCCCGATTCGACAATTGGCCGCGCGGGCTCTCCGGTCTGCCCGCAGATCCGCTGCATCCGGCGAACGACGCGTGGTTCGACCACCGGAACCTCATGGTCGCCAATTCTGCGCTCTGCTTCGGCACGCACGCGTTCGTGCTCATCGTGTGCCTCGTGGCCGGCGCCCCGTTCTTGTTTCTCCCGATCGTTGTCGTGGGCATGAATCTGTACTGGGCCACGATCCTTCTCACGCGCGTGCTGGTTTTTCGCCGGGAGCTCGCCGTTTCGATGTCGAACGTAGGCTGGAACAAACAGGCGCGTTGAACTTGAGCCGCGTTGGTGGAGCGCGGTTCAGCCCCACCAGCACCGGCCGGCGGACGAGGTGGTTGGGTACCTGTCATTGCCCGTTCATTTAGGATGCTGATGATCGGGAAGTCGGATGGCGGCAGCACGGGCATAACCACCCTTTCCTGCGGGAATCACGAGCCATCGTGTGAGTAGCGCGTGCGCGATGAACGACACGAACGCTGCGGGAACGGTAGCCGAAAGCCGAGTAAAGGTCGGCGTACCGACCATCACGAGCGGGTCAAGCAGCTGTAGGTACACGACGCCGCCAGCCAGCATCGCACCGAACGCTGCGAAGTTGATACCTCCCCAGTATGCATAGGGACCGCGCGTTCCCGTGTCGTACAGGGCGCGCACGTCCACATGATTGTTTCGCAATATCGTGCGATCTGCCAATGCAATGCCGCAGAGCGGGGCATACACTGCCTCGCTAAAGGCGATGAGCGTGTAGAAACGATCATAGAGCGCATCGGACGCCAGCAAAACGATGATTGCCACTCCGCTGAAGAAGGCGAACGTGAAGCGCGGCCAGCCAAGCGCCTGCAGTCGAGCGCCGAGGTGCTGGACGAGTGTCTGACTATTGCCCTGCCCCATGCTGACCAGGCTACTGAGATTGGCGACGCCTAACAGCGTCAGCAAAAGCACCCCGGCCGCAGGTCCCACCATTGGAACCATCCACGTCACCGGGTCGGCGCTTCCAAGCGCGAGCGCGGAGGTAAGTCCGACAGTAGCGGCGAGCACGTTTACGGGGACGTAGGCAACGAGACTGCCCCACACCGCGGCCCGCTGTGTCTTGGCGTACCGGGCGAGATTGGCCGCCAGCGCACCCCAACTGATTCCGCACGCGATGTTCAGTTCGACCGCCATCATAATGTTGGCGGCGCGTTCCGGGCGCGGCAATTCGGTTCAGCCATCGCACCCCTTCACTTCCACGCATCAGGATCGCCCACGCGAGCACCAGCATCGCCAGCGACACGACGGTCTGCATCGCCGAGCTCCCGAGCGGTGCATCCTGCCCCACGGTTCGAACCATTTCCACGGCAGACTTTCCGATCATCGTGGCCAGAATAGCTGCCCAGGCAAAGATAGTTCCTACTACGGCTACGAGCACGAAAATCAACGTGCCGAGCGGACCATAGACCGATCGTTGGTGGATGAAGAACTCAGTGCCCCACTTGCTGGATGGAATCACCAGCGCAAAGAGCAAGATCGCCACGCCAATCATGTTGCCGGCCAACAGCGTCAGGATGCCATCCACAAACCCGACGTACTGCGCCGTGGCTCCTCCGAAGAGGAACGCCCACGTTGCAATGGCGAGTCCCGACTTCACACTCACGACATCAATGAATCCCCATCGCCGGTCGGCGCGTGTGAGCGGTAACGTTTCCGCGAGCGATGGATCGACGGAAGGAGGGCTCGTGGTAGCTTCCCCCATTCAATTTGCCTGCAGGACCAGCGTGCCAACGACCGCAGCCGCGCCCAGACCGAGCAGCGCGACGCGATCTCCGACGGGGAGATCCCGGAATGCTGGATCGATGTGCCGCCCTGCCGCGGTCTGCGCCAGTCGGCGCTCCAACTCCACCCGCATGTGATCGGTGAGATGCAGGAACCCTCATCATCAATGAGTCGTGAACGGAGCGGCACATGCCGAAATCCTGACGTGCAATCGCCAGGCTACCAGTGCTAACGTAGTCTTTTGTCAACGACTCGTGGAACCGCGCACCAGTCGTCGTGGTGTCGACGACACGGCACACACCGGACGCGGCTGAACAGATTTCAGTGCGCGGGACCGTCACTTGCTGTGAAAGCGCCGCACAGCAACGCCCATGCAACCAACGCACTCCCGTCGAACAACAGGACGGTGACCGTCTGCATGCGACTCGAGCCTCTGCCCAGCGCTCCTCGGTCCCGAAGCGCGAACGCCAGATGCGGCACCGGCGGCGCGCGGCGTCCACAACCCCCGACGGCGGACGGCGTCGCCGCTCATTCGATTAGTTCCGGACGATCTGCAACGCCTATAGACAGTCTACGACAATCGCTTCGCGCGCGAGTACGGCCTGTGGCGGAATGTCGGCGCGCAGGTGGCCGACCAGTTCCTCCGGCGTGCGCATCAGTCCCACCGCGCGTCTGATTGGTCCCTGCGGGCACTGGCCCGCAGCCAGGACCGCAGACCAGACCACCCCCGAGGTGCGTCGGCGCGGCGGAAGGCACGGCGGGTCGCACGTACGTCCGAGGATGCCGGGGAAATCGTTCGACTGGCATCGAGCAGACGTTGTCGGGCGCATGAGAGGGACGCAATCGGCGTGGGACATTGTGCACGACGCCACGGCTGAGGTTGCTCGTGGCGTCGCGGTAAACCGTGCTACGGGGGCCCCGAGTGCGTCAGGGCGCGGCGGGACGCAGACGACGACTCGGCACGCTGTAGAGGAAGCCCGTGTACTGCATCTCCTCCCATGTCTGGTCGCCCCACTTCACGTCTTTGGTGGCGTCAGGATTGTGTTTGCTGGTCGCGGAGTTGTCGTACCACGCGAACGATTTCAACTTGCTTCCAGCCGGCATATCAAATGGCTTGGCGAAGAAGTAGTACGTCTGCCAGTTGAAGTCGTAGCGCGGCACATCGAGCACGACATCGGAGCTGCCGTCCGGCTTGTCGAGCGTGTACTTCCAGCGCGTGCCGCGCAAATGCGTGTGCGGAAAGAGTGCCCAGATGCGCACCGTTTGCGTCGGCTCGAGCTCCGAGCTGATCATGATATCTTTCCGTCCGGCCGGCAACACCATCGCGCCGTTGACGAAGTTGCCGGCGCGAATCTCTTCGTCGGGCATCTCCTTTGCGAAACGGAAACCCACACTCGTACGATCCGTCGCCTCGTGTCCGTGCGCGGTGTAATGCATCTGGAAGACGAGCACCGTACCGGCGCGCACCCGCAGCGCGGTGCCCGCGGGGAACGTCAGAATGTTGGTGCCGGGTGCCGTCGTGCCGATGAGCGATCCGAGCTGGCCCGGCGGTGCGTGTCGCGTGTCCTGGCGCGGCGGATCGTCTGGAATTGCGAACTGCGGTTTCGGTGCGAAGAGTGGAACTGGCCGCGGGGTGCCCGCAGGCGGTGGGGTGGGCGCTGCCGAACCTGGCGGTGGCGGCACCTTCGCAAAGACGAGCACGTGATGCACTACCGCGCGCGCGCCCGGCAGAATCTCAAGCGACTGCACCCACTTGTCTTCAGTGAAGTTGGTGGGCGCTTCGAAGTACTGATACTCGATAGTGCCGGACGCTGGCACAACAAACTCTTCCGGCATCGTCACGATGGCATCCGGCGTACCCATCTCCCAACTACTCGGGTAGACGGGCGCGGGCGGCATCTGCTTCATGTCACCGCGTTTCGCGCCGCCATCGATCCAGCGCACGATCGTCTGCTTCTCGAGATCGGAGAGTCGCCGATCGTTGAGAAACGTCCCGTGCGGTGATTCGGCGTGCCATGGCGGCATGAAGCCCGTCTTGACAGCGTCTTTTATCTCGCTGGCGTTCGCTTTCGCGCTGTCGTACTCCATCAGCGAAGACGGACCGAGTCCACCGACTCGATGGCAGGTCGTGCAGTTTTTGTAGAGAATCGGCGCCACGTCTTTGGTGAAGACGGGCGTGGCAGTCTGCGCGACGAGTGGTTCGCGCTGCGTGACCACGACGAGTCCAAGCACGCCGACGGCAGCGAGTCCAACGAGTGCGGAGATGCGCGCAGTTCCGATGCGTGAACGCGTCTGTTGCTCTGGGGTGCTCTGTTTCGCCATTCGATGACGCCTCGCAGGGGAGTGGCATGCGGCCGAGTTTCGCACGCGCCGGAACGAGTGAGCGGGTCGAACGTACGACGGCCATTGCGCTTACGCTAGCAGCCTGATGAACGGGTTCACCTGCCTCACCGCAAGCCAAGGCACGCCACCGCACAGATCGCCGCCAGCACCGCTAACGTGTCCGCCTCCCGTTGTCCAAGTTTCGGTACCGCCTTCGTCTCCTCAATCCGACCGTCCATTGCGCGCACCGTCTCCGACTCTACTGACCTGTACGACCGTGCGCGCGAGCCGAGTGCCTCGGCTCGTGTTGGCAGCCGCATTGACGTCGATTATCGGCTGCTCCGATGGAGCGCCGGCAAACTCCAACGCAACGCCGCCAGCGAGCGCCATGGATGGGTCGTTCGCGCGCATTCAGCGCGACATTCTCAATCCGTCGTGCGCCGCGTGCCACGCCGCAGGCAGTGCGAGTGCACGTCAATCGGGGCTGGTACTCTCGGCGGACTCATCGTACCAGCAGCTGGTGGGCGTACCCTCGCTCCAACAGATCGCCAGGGCGGACCACGTGATGCGTGTGAAGCCATTCCGCGCGGACAGCTCGCTGCTCTTTCACAAGCTGGCGTGGATTCCCGGGCACCACAGTCGCGACTACGGCAACTTGATGCCGATGGGTACCACGCAGGGCGTCACCGCCGGACAGTTGGAGTACGTGCGTCGTTGGATCGAGGCCGGCGCCCCACGGACCGGACATGTCGCCGACACGCTCGTGTTGCGCGACAACCGAACGCAAGCCGCCTCGTTCGTCGCGCTCGCTCCACCGCCGCAAAACGGGCTGCAACTCAAGGTCGACAGCTTCGCCGTGATGCCGGGAGTGGAACGAGAGCTGTTCGTTTATCGGCAACTCGGCAATCCGGCGGAGCTGCTCGTCACGCGCATCGAGTCCCGCATGCGACCGGGCAGTCATCACCTGCTGCTTCATACGTTTGACGAGTCGAACCGCGCGTTCCCCTGCAACATCCGTCCGGTGCCCAACACCGTTCGCGATATCCGTAATCGTGATGGCTCGCCAAACATCATCAACATGCTGCCCATGGCCTGTCACGTCTTCTTTGGCGGCGCAATGACTCCGGACTTCGACTACCGCTTTCCGCCAGGCGTCGCGCTACGGTTGCCGCCGAACGCAGCGCTCGATTTCAACGTGCACTACGTGAATCGGTCGCCCGCCGAGTTGCCCGGGGAAGCGTTCGCCAATCTGTACACGGCCGATCGCGCGCAGGTGCAAACGATTGCGCGCACGCTCAATCTCGGCAATACCGATATCGTCCTGCCGCCGGGTGTTCGCACGACGCTCACCAAGGTGTTTCCCACCAACGTGCGCATGACCGTACTCGCGCTCAGCTCCCATATGCACTCGCTCGGCGAACGGTTCGAGATCCGTGTGCGACGTGCGAATGGCGTCGAGTCGACCGCGTACACCAACACCGATTGGGAACATCCGGCGTTCACCAATCTCACGGCGCCGATCGTGCTCGAACGTGGCGATGCGCTCGTGTCGGTGATCACGTACAACAACGTGACGTCACAGACGGTGACCTTCGGGCTCACGAGTAAGGACGAGATGGGAATCATTTTCGGGTACACGTACTGAGAGCAACCTGAACTTGCCTTGCTAACGCGCATGATCCCGCCACCCGCACCACCCACAACCACGATACACCGCCCCATCTCGCAGAGGAACGCCACCAACACGATTGGCGTGCGGGGATTCAACTCCTCCCTCCCAGCAGCTTGTGCACACAATGCAATTTCCGCCAGCCGCGATTCTACAACGTCGCTCGCAGCCTAACGTCTCCCGCCATAGCGAGCGCGCCAACCCACGCACCAACGCCAGCGCGCGAGCGCTCAGTCCGTAACGGTCCGAACAACTCGCGCGCGGCCCCACTCCCTTCCTCTAACCGCACTTCACACGAGAAGCACCGTTAGCGTCGCGTCACCACTACACCGTGCACTTCCCCAGTCGCCATCGCCTCTGCAGGCTCGAGAGGCTTCTTTGCACGCGTGGCCGTGAACTCGTCCTCGGCCTGCCCGCCAAAGCTCACGGTCCCCTTCATCGCGTCGCCGTCCAGCTTGGCCGAGACCGACAGCACCAGCGCGTTGCCGTTGTAATTCACGGTATAGCTGAACTCCACAACGGCGCCCTTTACGGTGCCCTGCAACGGCACGTCACCCGCCTCGCGCTTCACGGTGCCGGTGAGCTTTTCGCCGTCCTGCACGAACACCAGCTTCATCGGCCGCGCGCCACCAGGCGTGTTGATCGCGCCGTCCCAATCGCCGGCAATCGACTGCGCCGATACCACACCGGTAGCGGCAAACAGGCTCACGAACAACAGCAGCAACATCGTCTTCATCGGTCCGCTCCGGAAAGATCAGGGTGGGTGCTCGTGTGGAGATACGTGGCGCGCAGGCAACGGACAAACGGCTCGGCGCGCGCTGCGTTGCCTGAACTATACCGACCGCCCGCGCCAGCGCCCACGCCGAAAAAGTACGGTACTCACCCCCGCGAGCAGGGTGTACGCCAGCAGCACCGAGACAAAGACGGCGCGCCAGCCCAACGCCGAGTGCATCCCCAACGCCCACGCGATCGGCGTTTCGAAGCACCAAAACACGCCGATATTGATCCACGTGGGCGTGGCGGTTTCGCCAGCGCCGTTGAACGACTGCGTGAGCACCATTCCGAATGCAAAGGCGGGAAAGCCCAACGCAATCGTTCGGAGGCCGTACACGGCTACGTCGGCAACGCCAGGATCGGACGTGAAGCCGCTTGTCAGCACGCGCGCACCGGCAAAGAGGACGGCCGCCATCACCCCCAGAAACATCACGTTGTATCGCGCCGCCACCCACACCGACTGCTCGGCACGATCCGGATTGCCCGCACCGAGCGCCTGTCCGACCATGGTCGCGGCCGCGTTGCTCAAACCCCACGCCGGCAGCAGCGCAAAGATCACCAGGCGAATAGCAATCGTATACCCAGCCATGGCCACGCTGCCAAACGTGGACATAATGCGAACGAGGATGATCCAATTCAACGAACCCACCAGCACCTGAAATGTGCCGTTGCGCGACATGGCCAGCATGCGCGTAATGGTTGCTCGTTCCAGCCGCAAATGCCGCGGCCGCAACGTCAGATGCCCGGTGCCACGCAACAGCCTGCTGAGCGCAAACAGCACGCCCACGCCACGGCCGATCGTGGTCGCAATGGCGGCACCGGTCACGCCCAGCTCCGGCAAGGGCCCCACGCCGAAAATCAGCAGCGGTCCTAACACAATGTTGATGCCGTTGGCGAGCGTGAGTACCCGCATGGCCACCGCCGCGTCACCGGCACCACGCAGCGTCGCATTGATGATGAACAACAGAAAGGCGGTGAAGCTGCCGCCGAGCATGACGCGCGCGAACGGTACGCCGGTGGCCAACACCGCCGCATCGGCGCCCATGAGCGTCAGCAGCTCTTCGGCAAAGACAGCGCCAAGCAGTGCGATCGTTCCCGACACCACAGTACCGAGTATGATCGCCTGCACCGTGGCCACGGCGGCGGCGTCTGAATCGTGCTCGCCAATACGACGCGCAACCACCGCAGCCGCGGCGATCGCGAGCCCCATCGCGAGCGTATACACGATGATCATCATCGACTCGGTCAGCCCGACGGTGGCCACCGCCGCCGACCCGAGTCGCGAGACGAAAAAGACATCGGAGACGGCGAACAGACTTTCCATCACCATCTCGAGCACCATCGGAACGGCCAGCAGAAAAATCGAGCGGCCGATTGTGCCCTGCGTGTAATCGTGCGTCGTGCCGCGCGCCGCATCGCGGAGATCGTGCCACCAACGCACAGCGATGGGCGCTGCGACAGCGTGTTCGGATGTATGGGTCAACTGGACCTCAAGCGGATCAATATGAAGAACGCCCCGCCTGCTGAGTCACGAAGCAGGCGGGGCGTCGATCCGCGGGGAGCGGCGAGAAATTCGCGGCTGCTACCCGAGCTGCCCTGCTTCGATGGCACGCGTCATCACGCCCGCGACAACACGCACCTCGCGGATGCGCCGGGTAACCGGCGACTGGGTGATGAGCAACATGTGGCGCACGTGGTCCATCGGAGTCTCGTAGAAGTGGAAATCGAACGACGGACGCTAATGAATCTGATAGCAGCCGTCAAGCGGCGGCGCTGCGGGACCACCATGACCAGATACCGGGACCACGGCCAAATGCGCCGCCGCACCGTTGCGTCATGCCGCCTCGCGAGCGATTCTCTCCGCTTCCCCTTTGGAGACACTCATGAAGACATCTGCAATCGCAAGCGCCACCGTGCTGGTCGCGCTCTCATCGTCGCTGGCATACGGTCTGGTCACACGCGCGTCGTGGAGCGGCATGGTAATGGGCAAGGACGGGTCTGCCATCCACGGCAACGCGACCATGGTGTCCGGCGCGGACGCCAACACCACAGTCGTGGATGTCTCGCTCACCGGCGATGTGGCGAGCACCACGCGGCCGTGGCATGTACACATCGGCAGCTGCGCCAAGGGCGGTGGCGTACTCGGCGGTGGTCGGGCGTATACGCCGCTGGCGGGCGATGCGAAGGGAGCGTCGTCGTCCAAGGCCACGTTGGCGATCGCCGTGCCCGACACCGGCAGCTATTACGTGAACGTGCACGAATCGAGCGCGAACATGGGGAAAATCGTCGCCTGCGGCGATCTGTCGGTCGGCAAGTAACGCCGGTGTCCGGTGCACCCGTCCGTTTGGTCTGCATCGATGTAGACGGCACCTTGGTGGGCACAAACGGCGTGGTGCACCCGGCAATATGGAGCGCGGCCACGCGTGCTCGTGAGGCCGGTGTGCACCTGGCCATCTGCTCCGGTCGTCCAGCGTTTGGGCTCGCGCGCGAGTACGCGAGTCGTCTCGACGCAAACGGCTGGCACAGCTTTCAAAATGGCGCGAGCGTGTTGCATCTGGGCACGGCGACATCTCAATCGGCGCAGCTCTCCGACGAGGTGGTCGCGTTGTTACTGGATCGCGCCGAGCGCAGCGGCCGCGTGCTCGAGCTGTACACCGACGATCGGTTTGCGGTCGTCAACAATTCGTCGCGAGTGCGTGCGCACGCAGCGCTGTTGGGCGTTCCCTTCGAACCACGGCCGCTCGCCGGATTGCCCGGCCCGTACGTGCGTGCACAATGGCTGCTGGCCGACCACGACGCGGCGGAGGTGCTCGCCGAGCCGCATCCCGGTCTCGAGATGTCGCCGTCCACGTCGCCCGTCATGCCGGACACCACGTTCGTCAACATGACGCCCGCTGGCGTGACCAAGGCGACGGCCGTGCGGACCATTGCGTCGTCGTATGGCATCCCGCTCGACCACGTGATGTTCGTCGGCGACGGCGGCAACGACGCGCCGCCGATGCGCATTGTCGGTCATCCCGTCGCGATGCAGAACGCCGAACCGGAGCTGCATGAGATCGCCACGTTCGTGGTTGGGCATGTCGATGACGGCGGCCTGGTGGAGGCGCTCGAACGAGCGATCGAGTGGGCGCCCGCAGTATCCATCCTCAATTCCTCGCGCTTCCCATGACATCTCTTCGCAGGCTTACGGTTGCCGGCGTATTCGTCGCCACCGCTGCAACGACGCTCGCCGCACAACGCACCCAGTTTCCCACCGACGACGCCACGATACAACGCATCTGGCGACTCGGCATGGACAGCTCACAGGTGCAGCGACTTGGCCAAACGTTGTTCGACTCGCTCGGTCCGCGTCTGACGGCCAGTCCGGGCTCGAAGGCGGCGAGCGACTGGGCCATCAGTCAGTACAAGTCGTGGGGGATCGAGGCGAAGCGTGAGAACTACGGCACGTGGCGCGGTTGGCGTCGCGGTGTGTCGCATATCGATCTCGTGTCGCCACGCGTGCGTTCGCTGGAAGGCACGATGTTGGCGTGGAGCCCGGGCACAGGTGGCAAACAGGTGAAGGCCGAAGCGATCGTGCTTCCCATGTTCACCGACAGCACCGAATTCGTGGCGTGGTTGCCGAAGGCCAAGGGCAAGATCGTGATGCTCTCACCGGCCTTTCCGACCTGTCGTCCGTCGGAAGACTGGAACCGTTGGGCGACGCCGGAATCGAAGGCACGCATGGATACGGCCGTCGCCATGACGCAGCGTGACTGGACGCTGATCACCGGGCCGAACATGCGTCCCGACAGTAGCAAGCTCTATCGTGGTACCGGCTACGCGCTCGGCCTTGGCACGGGCTCCCTTGGCATGCGGTTGGAAAAGGCTGGTGTCGTGGGCATGATCACCTCACGCAACAAGTTGAGCGGGTTTACGAACCCGTTCGCGCCGCCGGGTGGCGCATTCCCCGTCGGTGGCGGTCGCGGTGGTGCCGGTGGTGGCGGTGGCCGCGGCGGATTGGCCGGCGGTGGCGCGAGTGAGCGTGGTGGTGGACCCGCAGCGAGCCTCGCCGCAGCAGCCGGCGGTGGTCGCGGCGGCTTTGGCACACAGGGCTCGGGCGGATGGGGCGTGATCGAGATTTTCGAGACGTACAACACCGTGGCGCCTGCGGTGACGCTCTCGTGCGAAGACTACGGTTTGGTGTTCCGTCTCGCGGAGAACAATCAGAAGCCCGTCGTGAACTTGTCGCTCGACGCGGAGTTGCTGGGCGAGCAGCCGGTGTTCAACACCATCGCCACCATCAAGGGGAGCGAGAAGCCCGACGAGTACGTGATTCTGTCAGCGCACTTTGACTCGTGGGACGGTGCATCGGGCGCGACGGACAACGGCACCGGCACACTGATGGCAATGGAAGCGATGCGCATTCTCAAGGCAGCGTATCCCAAGCCCAAGCGCACGATCCTCGTCGGCCACTGGGCGAGCGAGGAGCAAGGACTGAACGGATCGACGGCGTTCACCGAAGATCATCCCGAAGTCATGAAGGGGCTGCAGGCGCTGTTCAATCAGGACAACGGCACCGGTCGAGTGCAGTCGCTCTCATCGTCAGGGCTGACCGACATCGGTCGGCATCTCAAGGCGTGGTACGCCAAGCTGCCAGGCTTTTACACCGACAGTCTGAGCCCAAACGTGGTGTCGTGGAGCTTCAACGACATTCCCACCGGCAATCCCGGCGGCACGGACGGCGCGGTGTTCGCCTGCTTTGGTACGCCATCGTTCGGCATGGGCGCGGTGAGTTGGAACTACAACGCCTACACGTGGCACACCAACCGCGATTCCTACGACAAGGTCGTGTGGGATGATCAGAAGCACAACGCGACGCTGGCGGCGATGATGGCCTATCTCGCGTCGGAAGATCCGGAGTTCATCAAACGTGACCGGTCGCCGGGTACGTGGCCGGCGAACTGGCCGTCCAACTGTGGCAAGGTGCCGCGCAGCACGCGACCGCGCATGTAGTGTTGAGGACGTTGCCGCGCGGCGAGACACGAAGGAGCCGGACCCGTCTGGTGTCGCTGCTTGACACCGGCGGGAGCCGGTCCCAGACTCGGCCATGACTATGCAGCAGGTCTTTCTGAGCTATTCGCATCGTGACGACGAACCGTACGGCCCGCAGAACCGGCGCTGGGTCGAGGAGTTCGAAACGGCGTTGCGCGAATCCATTGGTCAACGCATTGGGCCCGGTCGGGTGGAATTGTGGCGTGACAAGAGCCGGCTCGCCGGCAATGAACTGTTCGACGCGCAGATCGAACAACAGCTCGACCGGTCCGCGATTTTCGTCACGGTGCTCTCGCAGCACTACCTCGCGTCCGCATACTGCAAGCTTGAGTTCCAGTCATTTGGGCAGCGTCGGATTGCCAGCGGCGATCTGCACGTGGACAAGCTCAGTCGCATCGTGAAGGTCTACCGTCGGGCGATCGACCGCGCCGACCTGCGCAAGTTCGCCGGCGTGCCAGCACTCGCCCTGGAAATTGATCGCACGGTGGGCTTCGAACTGTTTTACAAGGACGACTCCGGCGTCGATCGCGATGTGCTGCTCGATCCCGACATGGCCGGTCTCTACTGGCAGCGTGCCGACGATATCGCCTTGGCGATCAAGCGCATGCTCGACGCTGCGCCACCGTCGGCTGGCGACAGTGGTCAGGCGGATGCCGCACGCGCCAGCGCAGCGCCGGACGCCACGCAACGTGCGGTGTACCTCGCGCGCACCTCCAGCGACATGCGCGATACCCGGGACGTGGTGCAGCGCGAACTCGAAGACCGGGGATTTCGCGTCCTCCCCGAACAGGAGTTTCCCGAAGACCTCGATGGCCTGACGAAATCCGTGCAGGCTGATCTTGAGCGGTGCGTCTTGTCGGTGCACCTGATCGGCGTGCGGTATGGTGCCGTCCCGGAGGGGACGGAAAAGTCGAGTGTGGAGTTGCAGGCAGAGCTGGCGCGCGCGCACTCCGCGCCGAACTTTCGCAGTGTGTTCTGGTCGCCCCCCGCCAAAACACTCGGCGAGATCACCGAAGATCGGCAGCGAGACTTCGTCGCCGCGTTGGAAGAGGCGGAGTTCGCCGCAGATCGCGCCGAGTTCGTGCGCGCCTCCCTTGAGCAGCTGCGGACGCTGCTGGTGGAGCGATTGCGAAAGCCCGATCGTGCGCGAACGATCACGGCAGCATTGCCGACGGTGGATCCCAACGCCGTGCGCGGACTCTATCTCGTGTGCGATCCGATCGATCGGGCAGACGCCAAGCCGCTACAACAGGCGCTCGCGCAACTCGGCTTTGACGTGGTGCGTCCGTCGGTGGAGGGTACGCCGGAAGAACTACTGGAGGAAAACAAGGCGAACCTTGTTGCAAATGATGTGGTGGTCGTGGTATGGGGCAAGTCACGCGAGGCATGGGTGCGCAGCAAACTGCGCGAAGCGCAGCAAGCGCCGGGATGGGGACGCACGCATCCCTTTGCCGGACGTTTCGTCGTCGTTGCTCCGCCTGACAGCGCCGCGAAGCTCGACTTCGACGTGCCCGCTGGCGTGGTGGTACTGCGCGGACTCAGTGCCACGACAGAACTCGAACGGTTGCTGCGGTGACAATGACCGAGCGTCCCGACGTGCCCGCCGCGAACGTCCTCGCGAATCCGTTCCCGGGACTGCGTCCATTCGAGTCACACGAAACGCACCTTTACTTCGGTCGCGACGAGCAGGCCACCGCGATCGTGCAACGACTCGCACGCCGTCGGTTCGTCGCGGTGGTGGGCACCTCCGGCAGCGGGAAATCGTCGCTCGTTCGCGCGGGGTTGCTGCCGATGCTCGAAGGTGGATTCCTGGCGAGCGCCGGGTCGTTCTGGCGGATGGCCATCATGCGCCCCGGTGGCAACGCGATCCGCAATCTCGCCGCCGCGCTTGCGGATCCTGATGTGGTGGGCAGCAGCGAGGTGGACCCGCAGCTCCGCGTCTCCCTGCTCGAAGCGGTGCTGCGGCGCAGCGGCCTTGGCCTGGTGGACGCCTGCCGTCAGGCGCGTCTGGCGCCGCACGAGAACCTGTTGGTGGTCGTCGACCAGTTCGAGGAGCTGTTCCGGTTTGGCGGCGACCCAACGGTCGATGTGCCGCGCTTCGACGACAACGCGGCCTTCGTGAACCTGCTGCTCGAAGCCGTGCGGCAGACTGCGTTGCCGATCCACGTTGTGCTTACCATGCGATCCGACTTTCTGGGTGACTGCGCACGGTTTCGCGACCTGCCGGAGATGCTGAACGACGCGCAGTATCTCATTCCGCGCCTGACACGCGACATGCGTCGGGCCACAATCGAGGGACCGATTGCGGTGAGCGGTGCCACGATCACGCCCAGGCTGACGCAGCGCCTGCTCAACGACGCCGGAGAAGATCCCGACGTCTTACCGATCATGCAGCATGCGCTCATGCGCACGTGGGATGCCTGGCATGACGACGGCGTGCTCGACGCGCCGATCGACATCCAACACTACCTTCGCATCGGCGGCATGGCAGGAGCCCTCTCGCAGCACGCGGATCAGGCGCTGGCCGAGTTGACGGCGATTCCCGGTGCGACCGACACCGCGGCATCGCTGTTCTGTCAGTTGACCGCGAGCGGTCGTAACTCCCGCGAGACCCGCCGGCCCACCGACTTCCGCACGCTATGTGCCTCGGCAGCGGTCGACGCCGAGCTGATGACGCGTGTCATCAATGCATTCCGGTTCAACAGCCGCACGTTTCTGATGCCGGGTTGGCCTGCAGCGCTCGAGCCGGAAACGATCGTGGATATCTCACACGAAGCGTTCATCCGGCAGTGGCGTACACTCCGCGGCTGGCTTGATCGAGAGGCATCGTCGTCGGCGTTGTATCGTCGGCTCAAGGACACGGCGCAACTGTGGCCGGACAGCGCGGCGCTGTGGCGCTCGCCGGATCTCGATCGTGCACTGCTCTGGGAACGAGAGCGGAAGCCAACAGTCGCGTGGGCCGAGCGTTACGGTCGGCCGGGTGAGTTCAATCGCGCCATGGAGTTTTTGCGGGCGAGCGAGACGGCGTGGCGCGAAGAGACCACGCGCCTCGCCGCAGAGCAACGTGCCATTTCCGAACGGGAGTTCGAAGCACGCACACAACGCGACCGCGAGGCGCGACTTCGCGCGGAAGTCATCGCACTACAGAACCGCAAGCGACTGTTGACCCTCTTGGCACTGTTGGTGCCTGTGTTGCTCATAGGTATGTGGTCGGCGTGGCGACAGGAACGTACCGCCGACGCGCTGCGCGGTCGTGCCGAAGCAGCACGCGATGCGGCGTCACTCGCCGCAGGTATCGCGACGGCTGCCCGGGACACGACCATTCGACTGCTGGAGCGACTGACTAATTCCAACCGGCTCAAGCAGGCGTTTCTCACCGGCGACGTTACCGCGATGCGACGCTACGCCACCGGACCGGACGCTGTTGCCGCCGCGCCGTCCCGCGGTCCGGCCTCGGTGGGCGCGAGTGAAGCTGCGCTCCGATTCGAGTCGCGCCGGACAGCCCTCGGCTGGAAGACGTCCGATCGACTCGATGTGTACCGCTTCGACCTGTACCCCGCGCGCGAACGGAACGATTCGCTCGAACGGCGGGTCTCGCAGATCAGCTACTACATGAATCACCCCACGTTCAACGTCAAACTGCTCACGGCCGGCGCCGGCACCGGCTTTCGCGCTTCTTACAATGGCTGGGGATGCCTGAACCTCGTGTACGTGTTGATCGAATATCAGGACGCGAACACACCACCGTTGCTCACCTCATTTGACCAGTGCGCGGCGACGAGCGAGTAGTCTACCGCCGCCACGATTGCAGCAGCGCGTCGGCATCATCATAGCCGGTGGGCAGCCGGATGTCGCTGGCATTGGCGCCGGCTGCGAGCAACGCGCCAATGGACGTCGTCTCGCGTCGCGCGGTCCAGTACGAGTCAACGCAGGCACGCACGGCGAGCATCAGCGCCGTACAGTCCCGCGCGTCGCGCGCGTGTACGTCGGCACCGCGCGCAAGCAACGACGCAACCGTATCGTGTCGCGCGCGCCACGCCGCCACATGCAGTGCGGTGCTGTAGGCGGCCACGCCGAAGTACCCGTCACCGTGCAGGTAACGCGCCGTGACAGACACGCCCAGATCGAGCAGCTGTTCGACCCCACGTGTGTTACCGTTGCCGGCAAACTTCGCCAGCAGATCGCCGCCGTTCGCGAGCACGCGGGCACGAAGCGCGGGTTCACTCGCCGTTATCGCGTCAATCGCTGCACCGTCATCCATGGCGCAGGCCGCGAGCAGCGCCAGGTACGGATCGCTGTCAGGGGCCACGCCGCGCCGCGCGAACACCGCAAGCACATCTCCGCGACCGCGACAGGCCGCGATGCTGCGCGCAGACGGTTGCTCGGGGTCATGCGTCAACACCGGATCTCCGCCCGCGTCGAGCAACGACACGATGCACGACAGTTCGTTATCACGCCGCACCGCTTGCTGCAGCGCCGTGAATTTCCACACGGTGGGCCGGTTGGGATCCGCACCGTGCGCAAGCAGCAAGCGCATACCCTCAACGTCGTGCCAGTCGGCCTTGCGCAGCAGCATCGTCGCCAAGCTGTCCGGGGTCAGCCGACCACTCGCGATCAGCAGTGAGAGTCTGGTGTTGTCGTAGCTTTCCGGTACGTGATATGGCGTCTCCTCATCATTCGGGTCCGCCCCACGCTCCAAAAGCAATTGCGTCAGCTCGGCATGGCGCGCCACGCCAGCAGCAGACGCGCAGTGAGCACGAATACATGGCGGCGTTCCGGATCGAGCCGCAGAAACCGGGAAAAGCACAGGTGCGTGAGCGCATCCCATTCGTACGGGCCGCCTTTCGAAGTCGCCAGCGTCGGATCTGCCGCCAGCATCCGCCCTATGGCGCCGTGGTCACCGAGTACAGCGGCGGTGAACACGTTGGCGTACGCAATCGCCGGCCACTGAGCAAGGAGTTCCAGAGCGTTTTCGAGAGCACCGGTGACATGCGGCGCGTCGTGCGGCACGACGGCGGCGGCGAGGAAGGCGGACACGTCGGGCGGTGTCGGCGGTCGTTCATCGCGCGCTATGCCGGTCACTCCAGCGCATCCCCGATCGCGTCCGCCACCTCCTGTGTCGTGGCCGTACCGCCAATATCCGGCGTCCGCGGCCCTCCCTCTGCCACCACCCGCTCGATCGCGCGCACAATACGATCATGCACGTCGCGCAAGCCAAGATGATCGAGCATCATCGCGCCGGCCCAGATGGCGGCGATTGGATTGGCAATCCCCTGCCCCGCAATGTCCGGCGCCGAACCGTGAATTGGCTCGAACATCGACGGATGCAGTCGCTCCGGGTTGATGTTGGCACCGGGAGCAACGCCCAGACTCCCTGAAATCGCCGCGCCGAGATCGGTGAGGATATCGCCAAACAGATTCGAGCCGACAATCACATCGAGAGTCTGAGGATGCGTGACCATGCGTGCTGCCAATGCATCGACGTGATACTTGCGGCACTCGACGTCGGGATAGTGACGCGCCATCGCTTCCACGGCCTCGTCCCACAGCACCATGGAATGCTGCAGCGCATTCGACTTGGTCGCACTGGCCAGCAGCTTGCGCGGGCGTTGCGCAGCAAGTTCGAATGCGTACTTGGCAATGCGATCAACACCGCGTCGCGTGAACAACCCTGTTTGCTCGGCGACTTCGTGCGGCGTGCCTTGGTGCATGCGCCCGCCGAGGCCCGCGTACTCGCCCTCGGAGTTCTCACGGACGCACAGCATGTCGATGTCCGCCGGCGTCCGTCCTGCGAGCGGTCCCGGGATGCCGGGGAGCAAGCGCATGGGACGCAGATTCACATACTGATCGAAGCGTTGGCGGATGGGCAGTATCAACTCCCATACCGACACGTGATCAGGTACGCCGGGTGCACCAATGGCTCCGAGATAGATGGCGTCGTACTCCTGCAGCCGATCGAGCGCATCGGCGCTCATCATGCGACCGGTGCGCAGGTAGTACTCGCATCCCCACGGAAACTCGGTGAACTCGAGCGCGCACGACTCCTGCGCAACTGCGCGCTGCAGCAATGCGATGCCGGCGGGAATGACTTCCATGCCGATCCCGTCGCCGGCGATCACCGCAATGCGCAACGTGCGCTGTAACGCTGTCATCAGCGTCCCCACCCGATCGCGTGCGTCACATGCCCGGCGGCGTGAAGCGACCATCCTGGGCGAGCCAGCCGCCGTCGACGTAGATGATGGTGCCGGTGACATAGCTCGCGGCATCCGACGCGAGGAACAGCGTCGGCCCGACCATCTCCTCGGGCTGCGCCCAGCGGTTGAACGCATTCTTGGAGGCGTACGCGTTGTACCAGTCGGCATTGGCCTTGATCGGTGCGGTGAGTGGCGTTTCCACCACGCCCGGACCGATACAGTTCACGCGCACACCGTATGGCCCGTACTCGCACGCCGCACCACGGGCCAACTGCAGAATGCTCGCCTTGGTAGCAGAGTACACCGACTGGCCCGGCTCCACGACCAGTGAGCGGATGGACGAGAAGAGCACGATGCTGCCGCGCCGTTGCGCCGTCATGATGCGCCCCGCCGATCGCAGCACGTTGAAGTTTCCGGTGATGTTGACGTTCAGGACGCGCTGCAATTCCTCGTCTTCGTAGTCGAGGATCTTCTTACGCACGTTGATACTCGGCGTGCAGATGACGATGTCGAGGGCGCCGTGCTTTGCCACGATCGCGTCGAGCGCCGCATCGACCGATGCACGCTTCGTGATATCGATGACACCGGATTCCGTCGCGCCGCCGGCCTTGGACGCTGTTGCAGCCGCCGCATCCTGCTTCACGTCGAGGCAGATAACCGTCGCGCCCATGCGCACGGCGCCGAGCGTGACCGCTTCGCCAATACCTGACGCTCCGCCAATGATGGCTGCGACTTTGCCGCTGAGATCGAAGATGCCGTTGTTGGACATGGGGCTTGG
>JBBQSM010000044.1:0-27471 GCA_038234895.1 Gemmatimonadales bacterium | reverse complement strand
GCCGCCGTGGTGGTGCTTGCCGTGGCACTGGGTGCGCGCGCGCTGCAGCGGCCCAGGCTCACGCGGATTGGGACGTAGTTCAGTCGAGCGGGCGCCAACGGTAGCTGACCGTGGACTGATACCGCGTGCTGAAACTCAGGTCCATGCCCGCCGCCATCGCGTTCATGCGTGACGAGGCACTCGAGGTCACTTGCAGCGGTCGTCCGGTGGCGGCATCCACGACGATGCTGCCCTTCATCGTCGTTTCGGGAATTGGGACCTGGTCGGCGGCGTTCGGATCGGTCATGCCCATGTCGGCCAACATGCGCCTCACCGACACACGCACTGCTGACATGTCCATTTCCGTGCGCGAATCGAACTGCCAGCAGGTACGTGCGCCACTCTCGGCTGGGCAGGCGATCACCCCCGTGTAGGTCACGGTGAGCAGTTGGACCAAACTGGCGCCAGGCGCACCCGGCATGGGCTGCTGAAAGCTGCTGCGCAGACTGTCGCCGAGCGCCCACGATCGGCCGAAGATGCTGCCCACCAGCTGTTGCCATCCGTAACGCGCCCCCGCGTTGAGCGTGGCCTCCGAATTCGCCTCGCGCATCGATTGCGCGAGTCCGGGCGACATGCCGCTCATACGCTCCAGCATCGGCGCCATCGCCGAGTCGGCGCGCCGCTTGACGGCATCGATGTCATCGAGGCGCAGGAACGTTCCTTCGCGGTCGACGATGTAGCTCGACCGCGCCCGCAGCAACGCCTCCATCGACGCTCCTTCCGTCGTGGCGCCAAGATCGATCATGGCGCCCGATGTCGGCCCCGACGTGATCAGAAACCCATCCGGATGCGCACGCACGTCGAGCGTGGACGTCGTCGCTCGCGACGTCGAATCCCGCTGCCCGTTGCGCTCCGTGATCGAGTACCCACCGCCACTGATCTCCGCGACCGTATTCGCCGGCCACGCAAACCGCGGCGTGATTTTCTGAGCTGTCGCCTGCGACGTGAGCAACGCCTGCACCAACCCCACCCCAACAATCAGTCCACGACGCATTGTCCATTCCCGGAAAGTGTCCCACCTACCACTCGCCCCCGAAGACCCGCAACCCGAAACAACCCATAGTAACCGAGAACTCACCGCGCGTGCATCGCCGCCCGCAATTCGAGGTCCGGCAACGCATTCCGCAATACCGCATTGATCTGCTCCAACCGCGCCGACGGCGACCGTTCCGCGAGCAGTCGCTGTCTCGCCTCCAGATCCACGTCGATCATCGCCGCGACCGACCAGGCCAACTGCGCCGGATCGTCGGGGAGCGTGGGGAATGCCGTCGCCGCTTCGTTGTTGAGCGTGCGCACTGCTTTCACCACGCGCCGGAAGTGTGAGCCTACGTCGTCGGCCAGCACCGCCATCATTACCGGCGATGAGTCTCCGCTGTCGGGGAGCGTGGTGACGTCGGCCACCAGGTACGGTGCCTCGTCGTCGGTGACAATGCGTTCAATCGCGAAGCGTTCGCGCCCCACTACAATGATGTTGGAGCGACCGTCGGGGAGCGTTTCGACGTCCGTGATTTCCGCCACGCAGCCTGCGCGGCCGACTGGCAGTTCGCGCTCCGACACGCCGTTGATACCGCAGATGATGCCGAAGCGCTTGTCTGTCTTTTGCACGTCGGCCAGCAACTGGCGGTAGCGCGGCTCGAACAGATGCAGCGGGACTGGTACTCCGGGAAAGAGTACCAGACCGAGCGGGAAGAGCGGGAGGCGCGTGGAGGTCATCGAGACCGGGTCCAGGAGAGCGCCTCCGAGGCTAGCGGAACGTGGTGATCCGCGACGGCTCGTGGCGATGTGAGACGAAACCTTCCTCGGCGCCATTCCCCAACGCAATCAGCGCCGTGATCGTGGCCGATGCCGGAATGTCCAGCAGCGACTTGACCTGTTCCGGCTGGAAGCCGAGCATCGGGGACGTGTCGAGGCCGATCGTTTTGGCCAACAGCAACATGTATCCAAGCGCGATGTTCGCTTGTGCGTTCCCCCACGCTGCGCGGACTTCCGGCGTCATGCCGCCAAAGGTGCGGTTGAGCATCGCCACCGTGTCGGCGAACTTGGGGGCGGGGAGTCCCGGGTTCACCACTTCGTGCGGCTGGGCGAGGAAATCGTCCATGTCCGAGTACATCGCGATCACCACCGGCGCGCTGACGATCTGCTGCTGGTTGTAGGCGGCGGCGAACAGTTGGGCGCGCAGGGCAGGGTCGCGCACCACGACGAACCGCCACGGCTGCACGTTGAACGCGGACGGGGCGCGGCCGGTGAGGCGGAGCAGTTCCGTGATGAGGTCGTCGGACACCGTTTCGTCCGTGAAGCGACGCACCGAGCGGCGGGTGAGGGCGGCGTCGGCGGCGCTTGTGACCGTGAGGTCGAGCGCGGATTCCGTGGTGGATTCGGTGGTGATATGGGTTGCAGTCATCTTAGTAGTTTCCTTTTGGTGTGACTAATGTCGTTGAAACAATGATTATTGCGTGCGACTTCGTTCCCGGTCAGCGTGCGACCGGCGCCGACTGCAGGGCGGCGAGCAGGTGGGCGAGCGTGTGCTGGTCGTTTGCGGAGAGCGCGGCCAGGAGGTCGTGTTCGGCGCGTTCCACGTCGGGTCGTGCGCGTTCGAGGGCGGCTCGCCCTTCTGGTGTGATGCGGGTGTGGACCACGCGGCGATCTTTCAGATCCCGTTCACGCGCCACTAAGCCGCCACTTTCGAGCCTGTCCAGCAACCGTGTGACATCTGGCGCGACACCCGTGAGACGCCGGCCGAGCTCCGAACAGGCCATCGCGTCGGCCGGGTGGCGCACCTCACCCATTACATGAAGGACCGCGTACTGGGCGGCGGTGAGGCCGTGCGGGTCCAGGGCGCGGGCGAGTTCGCGGTCGAGGAGAGCGGCTGCGGTGCGGAGGGCGCGGAGGGTGGAGGAGGCCGTGTCGGTGTTCATTCATGAATACTACTCGTTCCAACAGACATCGTCAAGACGAGCGCTTTCTGGCGTCGCTACCATATAGGGGGCCGGTGGGCTATACTGGTCGGCTGAGTGGTGGTAGCAGTACCAGCAAGCGGCGCCGTCGCCAAGTGGTAAGGCAGGAGACTGCAAATCTCCCACCGTCGGTTCGATTCCGACCGGCGCCTTGAGTAGGGACAGAGCAGGTTGATCGACATGAAACGCGCCCCGTTCTGATTGAACGGGGCGCGTTTGTGCATCTGGAACCCTACTGCCCCTCTTCACTCTGATACGGTACAAAGTCGTTCCCGTCCTCCGTCAGCAGCCGCATCAGCTTCGGATGAATGAACAGCTTCTCTTTCGCGACGGCACGTTCTGTCAGCACACCGATGGACGTGAGCTGCTTGAGGTACACCGACGCGGTCTGTCGCTTGGCGATGCCGCGCGTGGTAAGGTTGTTGATGCGGCAGTGGGGGAGTTCAAAGATCAGTTCGAGCATCTCGCGACTGTAGATCTTGGGCAGCTTCCTTTTCACGTACGCGACCGTGTGCGCCTGAAGCTCCCGTATCGCACTGATCTTGGCGGTTGTCCATCGCGCGGTTTCTTCGACGCCGCGCAGCATATACAGCAGCCACGCCTCCCAGTCGCCATGGCTGGTGACACGTCGCAGCCGGCGATAGTACTCCGAGCGGTTGGTGTTGATGTACCGACTGAGGTACAGAATCGGTAGCGTCAGCAGCTCCTGCTCGATGAGGAACAGACTGTTGAGCACACGCCCGGTTCTTCCGTTCCCGTCGGTGAACGGATGGATCGCCTCGAACTGGTAGTGCGCGATCGCCATGCGGATCAGCGGATCGAGATCCGTTGCCTCGTGCATGAAGCGCTCCCAGTTCGCGAGTTTCTCGCGCAGCACAGACTCCCCGTCCGGCGGGGTGTACACCACCTCGTTCGTCACGGAATTGCCGAGCCCGGTGCCGGGCAGACGCCGTACCGTCATCTCAACGCCCTTGATACGGCTGCAGATCACTTCGGCGGTGCGGGTCGTGAGCGGGTACGCCGAGAGGGCGCGGTAGCCGTCAAGAAGCGCGTAGCGGTAGCGCAGCGCCTCTTTGGTCGCGGTATCGGCGTGTGCTTCATCGTTGACGTGCTGGAACAACCGATCCGCAGTCGTGACGATGTTCTCGATTTCAGAACTGGCCCCTGCTTCGAGCAGCGGCAACGTGCCCAAGAGCGCCGCCTGATTCGGAAAGAGCAGGGCGGCCTGCCTGAGTTCGGCGACGGCGGCGCGGGCCGTAATGCACCGCTTGAGGACGACCTTCGTCTCCACGTCCGTGCGCGGCGGCAGGTCGGGGAGGGCGTTGTAAGGTTTGTTCGGCACCCACGTTGCGAATATCATGTCGATAGTTTCAACATACTTCGACATAATACAAGTATGTGTCGATGATCGCGACACGACAACTGAATATGTCGATATTATCATATTCGCTCGACATCATCTGTTCCACGCTGCGAAATTGACATATTTCACGAAATTAACACATTCCGCACGCAGCGGAAATTGACATATAGACGATGAATGGATAAACTAACTTCACGAAATACATTCATTCCGCTGGCAGGCGAAACATGGAATTCCCCGAATCATCGACAGTCGAGCGAGACGCCGATGTTCTGCGCGCCGCGCTTGAGGCGCTGCGGGGCTACCTGCCGCGTACGTGGACGCTGGAGACGACAATGCTGGGCCGAGACCGCGAGGCCGACGCCCAGCTCCGCATCAGAGCGCCGGACGGTCGCGAGGTGACGGCGTTGCTGGAGGCGAAGCGGTTGGTCGCCACCAGGGATGTCCCCTCCATGCTCGAACGGCTAGGCCAGGAGATGAGCGACACCGTACCAGGTCCGCTGCTCGTCATTGTGGCGCGATACCTCGCGCCGGCGACCCGCGAGCGGATAGTCGAGGCAGGTGCTGGGTATATCGACGTCACGGGAAACCTGTACCTGACCTCTGACAGTCCGGCCATGCTGCTCCGCGACAGGGGCGCCGATCGCGATCCGTGGCGTGGTCCCGGTCGGCCACGGGGCACACTGAAGGGGCCGCCGGCGGCCCGCGTGGCCCGCGCCCTCATCGATTTCGCCCCGCCCTACAGCGTGCGCGAGTTGGCGACCCGCGCGGGTGCGTCCACCGGTGCCACGTACCGTGTCATCGACTTCCTCGCGGAGCAGCGGCTCGTGGAGCGCGCCGAGCGTGGTCCGATTAATGGAAGTCAATGGCGGGCGATCCTCGAGCTCTGGAGCCGCGACTATGGCTTCGCGCAGGCGAACAGTGTTGCGACCTTCATCGAGCCGCGGGGCCTCTCCGTGTTGAGCGAGCGCCTGCGAAATCAGCGCGACCTCGAGTATGTCATCACAGGGTCGATGGCCGCGGAAGCCGTCGCGCCGTTTGCGCCTGCCAGACTTGCCATGCTCTATGTCCGAGACATCGATGCTGCTGCAAGCGCCATGGAATTGCGGCCGACGAAGACTGGTGCCAACGTCGTGCTGGCGGCCGGAGACTACGACGTGCCATTCGAGCGAGTGCGCGAGCTGAACGGGCTGGTGTACGCCGCGCTCAGCCAGGTGGCCGTGGATTTGTTGAGCGGACCCGGTCGCAATCCGAATGAAGCAGTGGCCCTCATGGAGTGGATGGAGCGAAATGAGCCAGCCTGGCGCCGCTGACGTGCTGGTAGCCGCGCGCCGCGCGCTGTTGGACGCACTGGATGCCCTCGCCGACCACCGCTCTGCGTTGGTGCTCATCGGCGCGCAAGCCATCTATCTCCACACTGGCAGCGCCATCGTCGCGCTCGCGGAGTCCACCAAGGATTCCGACCTCGCGATCGACACCAGCCAATTGCGCGACGAGCCGCTGTTGGAGCATGTCATGCGTGGCGCGGGCTTCACGCACGATCCAACGGAGTCGCAACCCGGCAGTTGGCTTTCGCCAGACGGTATTCCGGTAGACCTGATGGTACCTGACCAACTCGCGGGACCGGGGAGTCGCCGAAGCGGGAACATTCCTCCGCACAGCGACCGCGCCACGCGGCGTGCGCGAGGCCTTGAAGCCGCCGTTGTCGATCACGCCCCAATGCGGATTTCAGCGCTCGACCCAACCGACACCCGCACCATCGAAATCAACGTAGCCGGGCCGGCGGCGCTGCTGGTCGCGAAGCTGCACAAGCTCGGTGATCGACAGCAGTCCCCGAACCGGCTCGTGGACAAGGATGCGCACGACGTCTACCGACTACTCGTCGCGATCGACAGCAGGCCGTTGGCGGATACGTTGCACCGTTTGAGGAACCACGCCTTCTGCGGCGCAGTCACCGATCAAGCACTGGCGCACCTTGCGCAGCTTTTTGCAACAGGGCCGGACGCGGTCGGATCGATCATGGCAGGCCGGGCGGAGGAACTGGTAGGTGATCCCGCGAACGTCAGTGCGTCCGTCGCGCTGCTTGCAGAAGACCTGCTGACGCTGTTGAACTGAGTATTGCCGCTCGCCCGAAACTCCCGCATCCAGAATCGAAATCGTGCCCCTCAAGAAGTCCGACCTCTACGCTTCCCTCTGGGCCTCCTGCGACGCACTTCGCGGGGGCATGGATGCCAGCCTGTACAAGGACTACGTCCTGTTCATGCTGTTCATCAAATACGTAAGCGACAAGTACGCGAACAGCACCGACCTGGAGCCGGCGGTGGTGATTCCGACGGGTGCAACGTTTGCCGACATGGTGGCCATGAAGGGGCACCCCAACATCGGCGACCGCATCAACACCGAGGTGCTGCAACCGCTTGTCGATGCGAATGCGCGCAGCCTCGCCCGCAGCGATTTCCCCGACTTCAATGACAAGTCGAAGCTTGGGGACGGCAAGGAGATGGTGGACCGACTGTCAGACCTCATCGCCATCTTTGAGAAGCCGGAGCTGGATTTCTCGCAGCATCGCGCCGAGCAGGATGATTTGCTGGGCGACGCGTATGAGTATCTCATGCGGCACTTTGCCACCGAGAGTGGCAAGAGCAAGGGGCAGTTTTACACGCCAGCTGAGGTGAGCCGCGTGATTGCGCAGGTGATCGGCATTGGGCCCGACAACACGCGCGCCTCGACCACGGCGTACGACCCCACCTGCGGGTCGGGCTCGTTGCTGCTGAAGGTGGCCGCGCAGGCGGGTAAGCAGATCACGCTTGAAGGGCAGGAGATGGACGGCACCACCGCCGGTCTCGCGCGCATGAACATGATTTTGCACGATTTCCCAACGGCCAACATCCGTCCGGGAAACACGCTAGCGAACCCTCGCTTTCTCGATGGCGATCAACTGCGACGTTACGACTACGTGGTGGCCAATCCGCCGTTTTCGGTTAAGACGTGGAGTGTCGGGCTCACCCCCGAGCATGACCCGTGGCATCGCTTCGCGTGGGGCGTACCGCCGGCCAAGCAGGGTGACTACGCATTTCTGCTGCACATTATCCGCTCGCTCAAGAGTACCGGAAAAGGCGCGTGCATTTTGCCGCACGGCGTGCTCTTTCGTGGCAACGCCGAAGGTGCGATTCGCGAAAAGCTAGTACGCTCCGGCTTTCTGAAAGGCATCATCGGCCTGCCCGCCAACCTGTTCTACGGCACCGGTATTCCGGCATGCATTCTGGTGCTCGACAAGGAGAATGCGGCGGCGCGCACGGGCGTGTTCATGATCGACGCCAGCAAGGGCTTCATCAAAGACGGCAACAAGAATCGTCTGCGTGCGCAGGACATTCATCGCATGGTGGATGCGTTCACCAAGCAGGTAGACGTGCCGCGTTACGCGCGACTGGTACCGTTCAGCGAAATTGCCGACGCCAAAAACGATTTCAATCTCAACCTGCCGCGCTACATCGATTCCACCACGCCGGAAGATCTCCAGGACATCGACGGTCATTTGCGCGGCGGCATCCCTGAACGCGACCTCGATGCACTCGGCGCGTATTGGCAGGTCATGCCCACCGTGCGCGCGGCGTTGTTCGAGTCAGCCGGACGTAGCGGCTACGCGCGCCTCACGCAGCCCATTGGCGAGGTAAAGCAGGCGATACTCGGCCACGTTGAGTTCACAGCGTTTCAGCAACAGGCCACACGGCAGTTTACGCGTTGGCGTGGCGCGGCCACGCAGCGGCTGACGGCGTTCGATCAGCATGGCCACCCCAAGGTACTGATCGACGCGATTGCGGAGGAGCTGTTGCACGCGTTTAAAGTGGCGCCGCTGCTTGATGCCTACGACGTGTACCAGCATCTCATGGACTATTGGGTTGAGAGCATGCAGGACGATGCGTATCTCATTGCGGCGGACGGCTGGGTGGCCAGACCGGCGCGCATTGTGGAGACGGACAAGAAGGGGAGAGCGAAGGACAAGGGATGGGCCTGTGACTTGGTACCGAAGCCGCTCATAGTCGCGCGGTACTTCGCGAAAGAGCAAGCCGCACTTGACGCGACGCAGGCTGAACTGGACGCGGCGGCAGCGGCGCTCGCCGAGCTGGAAGAAGAACACGGCGGCGAGGAGGGGTTTCTCGGCGCACTTGAGAAGATCGCCAAAGCTGAGATCAACGCGCGCTTGAAAGAGATCAAGGGCGACAAGGACGCGAAGGACGAGGCGGCTGTGCTTCGTCGATGGCTGGAGCACTCGGAAAGCGAAACTGCGTTGAAGCGGACGGTTAGAGAGCAGGATGCCGCGCTCGACGCACTTGCATACGGTAGGTACGCCTCGCTCACCGAGGCCGAGATCAAGTCGCTGGTGGTGGACGACAAGTGGATGGCGCGGGTGTCGGCGGCGGTGCAGGGCGAGTTGGATCGGGTGTCGCAGAAGTTGACGGGGCGCATTCGTGAGTTGGCGGAGCGGTATGCGACGCCGCTGTCCGCGCTTGTTGAGGATGCTGCGTCGCTCGGGAAGCGAGTGAACGAGCATCTGACGAGAATGGGGGTGGCGTGGATCTGAGACCGGGGTTCAAGCAGACGGAGGTGGGGGTCATTCCGAAGGATTGGGAGGTCGAGCGTATTGGCTCCTTGGGCACTGTCGTTCGTGGAGGCTCGCCACGTCCGGCTGGCGACCCGAGATATTTCAACGGTGACTTCATTCCTTGGTTGACGGTTGCCGCGCTAACGAACGTCCCTGCGCATCAGCTCAAGATCGTTGCAACGTTTGGATTCCTGACAGAGGAAGGTTCAAAGCGCAGCCGCACCTTGTCGAAAGGGACACTTATCATTGCCAACAGCGGTGCGACACTCGGCGTGGCGAAGCTTCTCGATATAGCATGCTGCGCGAACGACGGTATCGCAGCGGTCATCGATCAGGAACGTGGAGATCGAGCCTTCGTATGTCACTACATAAACACGCGCACGAAGCATCTCCGCATGGTTGTGGCTACCGGCAACGGACAGCCGAACCTCAATACGGGGTTGATCCGCAGGCTTTCGATTCCGTTCCCACCTATCTCCGAACAGCGCGCCATCGCCGCGGCGTTGAGCGATGTGGATGCGCTACTGGATGGACTAACGCGACTCATCGCCAAGAAGCGCGACCTCAAGCAGGCCGCCATGCAGCAGCTGCTCACCGGCCAGATCCGCCTTCCCGGCTTCCATGGGGAGTGGGTGGTGAAGCGGCTCGATGAGCTGGGCGACTGGAGAGGGGGCATGACGCCGTCAATGTCGAATCCGACCTACTGGCAGAATGGCCACATACCTTGGATTTCCTCGGGAGACGTCAAATCGGCGCTACTAGCGAGCACCGGATTCTCGATCACTGCTAATGCGGTCAAAGAGCGGACAACCACGATGGTTCCCTCAAAGTCCATAGTCATCGTCACTCGGAGCGGCATTCTACGGAAGTATCTTCCGGTTGCGATGAACGTCGTCCCGATGGCAATCAATCAGGACATCAAGGCCTTGATTCCAGCGCAGACTTACTGCGCAAAATTCTTGCTCCACGCCTTAACCGGAAGTGGAGAGCGAATTCTTTCGAGCTGCTTGAAGGCCGGCACGACTGTCGAGAGCGTCGAGTTTCGTTGGCTCAAGGCCTTCACAATACGGGTACCGATTACAATCGCCGAACAAACCGCCATCGCAACTGTCCTCTCCGACATGGACGCCGAGCTCTCCGCACTCGAAGCCCGTCGCAACAAAACCCGCGACATCAAGCAGGCGATGATGCAGGAGCTACTAACCGGCCGCACGCGTCTCGTATGATCGTAGCCTCCAGCGTCGTGCGCGCGTTCCGCGAGCAATGTGACCAGTGCGCGCATCGATGCGAATTCACGCCAGCGTTCAACTCACGCGTGTCACTGTGACCGAAGCCGAGCTGCAACAGCTGGTGGTTCGCGGCGAAGACAGCCGACATCAGTTCAAACTCGACGTCACCAACGCGGACAGTTTGGCCGCCGAACTGGCGGCGTTCGCCAACAGCGGCGGTGGGCGCTTGGTCATCGGTGCAAGCGACGATGGCACAATCGCCGGTCTTGATGCACGCGCCGTGCAGCGCATCAATCAGCTGATCGGCAACGCATCGTCGCAGCACGTGCGACCACCGGTGCATCCCATCACCGAGAACGTGTCCACGAGCACGGGGGTGGTGATCGTAGTAACCGTGCCCGATGGTTTGGCCAAGCCGTACATGGACAACGTCGGTCGCATCTGGGTGAAGCAGGGCGCCTACAAGCGCCACGTGACCGCGCGCGAAGAGATACAGCGCATGTTCCAGCGCGCCGAGCTCATTTACGCCGACGTCGTGCCGGTGGGTGGCAGTTCGTCGGCAAATCTCGACCTGAAAGCATTCGGCGACTACTTCCAACGCCGGTACGGGCAGGCCATCACCGCGACCGGTCAACCGCTCGATCAAGTGCTGCAGAACATCGGGCTCGGCGACGGGCGCGAGCTCAATCTTGCCGGTGTGATGCTGTTCGCCGAACGGCCCCAGCGCTTCCGGCCGGCGTTCGTGATCAAGTCGGTCGCGTTTCCAGGTACCGTGCTGCACGACACGCGGTATCTCGATAGCGAGGACATCGATGGCACGTTGCCCGAGCAGTTCTTGCGTGCCTTCGCGTTCATTCGCCGCAACCTGCATCATGTGCAGGGCGAGCAGGGGTTCAATAGCCTGGGTGAACTTGAGATTCCGGAACCCGCGCTCGAAGAACTGCTAGTGAACGCTCTCATTCACCGCGACTACTTCACGAGCGCGTCCATCCGTCTGATGGTGTTTGCGGATCGCGTAGAGATCATCAGTCCGGGGCACCTCCCCGACAGCCTGAGCACCGACGCGATCCGGCGTGGCGCGACCAATCGCCGTAACCCAACGCTGACTGATCATGCGGTACAGCTGCTGCCCTACCGCGGCCTTGGCAGCGGTATCCCGCGCGCCTTGGGGTTGTGGCGGTCTATCGAATTGCTCGACGAGCCCGAGGCCAACCAGTTCCGGGTGGTGGTGCGGCGTCCACCGGTGGTGGGCACCTCAAACGTCATCTTGGGCATCACCGGGCAAGTCACCGCGCAAGCGACCCCACAAGTCACCCCACAAGTCACCCCGCAAGTCACCCCGCAAGTCACCCCGCAAGTCGCGGCCCTCCTGTCGTCTGTGAACGGAGAGATGAGCAGAAGTGCGCTAATGGAGCGGATGGGACTACAGGACCGCATGCATTTTTCGGAGGCCTATCTGAAACCCGCGATAGACGGTGATTGGGTCGAAATGACCATTCCCGATAAACCCAACAGCCGCCTCCAGCGCTATCGCCTCACCGCAAAGGGCGCTGCCGCTCTCGCAGCGCTTGGCTCTCAGGACGGCCAACCGTGAGCGACACCGGCCGCTCGGAACGCAACACCCAGAACCGCGTTGTCGCGCTCTTTCGCGATCAACTCGGCTACCGCTACCTCGGCAACTGGGAATCCCGCGCACGGAATCGGCACATCGAGCCGGATCTCTTGCGCGAGCACCTCGTCCGTTGCGGCTACGGCGCAGCGCACATCAGTGCGGCCCTGCTGCAGTTGGAAACGGCGGCCGACGTGGCGGGCACCTCGCTGTACCAGGCGAACCTGCGCACGTACACGCTGCTGCGGTATGGGGCCAAGGTGCAGGTGACGGTCGGCGCGCCGCACGACACAGTGCACTTCGTGGAGTGGGACGACGCGGCCGCCAACGATTTCGCGCTGGCCGAGGAGGTGACGCTGACCGGTGAGCATGAACGGCGTCCGGACATTGTGCTGTATGTGAACGGCATTGCGATGGCGATGCTCGAACTCAAGCGGAGCTCGGTGGAAGCTGCCGATGGCGTGCGTCAGCTCATCACCAATCAAGAGCCGATCTTCAACGAGCGCTTCTTCACGGGCGCGCAGTTTCTGCTGGCCGGCAGCGATGCGCAGGGGCTGCGTTACGGGACCGTCGGTACGCCCGAGCAGTTCTTCGTGCAGTGGAAAGACGAAGCGCCGGCCGCCGCTGGATCATCGGTGGACGCAGGCGCATTGCTGGACCGCCCGCTCGCGCAGTTGTGCGAAAAGGAACGCCTGCTCGACCTCGTGCGGCACTTCGTGATCTTCGACGCCGGCCGCAAGAAGGTGCCGCGCCAGCATCAGTATTTTGGCGTGAAGGCCGCGCAAGCGCGCATCGCCCAACGGGAAGGCGGCGTGATTTGGCATACACAGGGCAGTGGTAAAAGCATCCTCATGGTGCTGCTTGCCAAGTGGCTGCTGGAACACGATGCCACGGCGCGCATTCTCATCGTCACGGACCGCGATGAGCTCGACAAGCAGATTACTGGTGTGCTCAAGAACGCAGGTGTGGTGAGCAGCACTGCCCGCGACGTGCGCGTAAACACGCGTGCGCAACTCGTGAGCAATCTGGCAAGCCCCACGCCGCGCGTGTTCTGCGCGCTGGTGCACAAGTTCGACCCGTCAGATCTCGAAGGGCCGCCACCACCGCGTCACGGCAACTTTTACGTGTTCGTGGACGAGTGTCATCGCACACAGGGTGGAAATCTCAATCGCCAGATGAAGCGCTGGCTTGAGGGCGCGCTGTTCATTGGCTTCACCGGTACGCCGCTGCTGCGCACAGATAAGCAGCTCACCCGCGACGTGTTCGGTACGTATATCCACACGTACAAAGTGCGCGAGGCCGTGGCCGACCAGGTGGTGCTTGACTTCAAGTACGAAGCGCGCAACGTGCCCCAGCGTCTCACGTCACCACAAAAAGTAGACGAGTGGTTCGAGACGAAGACGGCCACGCTTAACAACTACCAGAAGGCCGTGCTCAAGAAGCGTTGGGCGAAGATGGAAGAGCTCCTGAGTTCCAAGGAGCGCAAGGATCGCATCATCGCCAGTATCATCGAGGACTTTGCACTCAAGCCGAGACTGAATGCGGATCGTGGCACCGCCATGCTGGTGTCGGCGTCTATTCGAGATGCCTGTCACTACTACCGCCTGTTTCAGAATACGTCGTTCAGCCAGTACGTCGGCATTGTGACATCGTACGAGCCGAATCACAACGCGATCTCGCGCGAGCCCGCGAACAGCGACGAGCGATACAAGTTCGACACGTACACCAAGCACGTGCTCGGGAAAGATCAGTCCACGTCGCAGTACGAATCGGAGATCAAGCGCCGTTTCATCGAAGAGCCGGCAAATACCAAATTGCTCATCGTGGTGAGCAAACTGCTCACCGGGTTCGATGCGCCCAGTTGCACGTACATCTATCTCGACCACGAGCTGCGCGATCACAATCTGTTCCAGGCGATTTGTCGTACCAATCGTCTCGACGGCGACGACAAGCCGTTTGGGCAGATCGTGGATTTCAAGGAGCTGTTCGGTGAGGTGCAGCAGGCGATTGCCGTCTACAGCTCCGACGAACTCGATGTAGACGATGGGTCGGGCGATGATGGCAATGTGCGCCTTAATGATTGGCGTGAGGAAGGACGCCGCCAATTGGAAGAAGCGCGCGAAGTAGTCATCCGGCTCTGCGAACCGGTGCCGCAGCCGCAGGAGGTGGAGCAGTACCTGCACTACTTCTGCGGTCATGCCGCGGACCCCGACGCGCTCGCTGGCACTGAGCCTTTGCGCATTGCCTATTACAAGGCGACTGCAGCGTTTGCGCGCGCATATAGCGAGGTTGCGACAGTCCTGTCGGCACTCGGCTACGACGCAGCAACGGCCGCGGCGATCAAGGCGGACGTGCAACATCACGCCGACATCAGGGCCGCCGTCAAGAAGTATTCGGGCGAAGAGCTGGACATCAAGCCGTTCGAGGCGGACATGCGCCATATGCTCGATATGTACGTGCAAGCCGAGCCGGCCACGGTGTTGGGGGAGGCGGGTTCGCTGTCGCTGGTGGAGATGATCGTGGACAGCGGCATTCACGATGTGATCGCGCGAAATATCAACGCGAAGGGGACGCTCTCAACGCGGGCTGTCGCCGAGACCATCATCAACAACGTGCGGAAAGTGATCATCCGCGATCAGCTGACAGACCCGCGATTTTACGAACAGATGTCGGCGCTGCTTCATGATCTCATCGCGCAGAGCCAACAGGACTCGGCAGACTACAAGGTGTTTCTGCGGCAGGCGGAGGAACTCGCAAGCCGCCTCGTGAAGCGAGACATCGCCCACGGAATGCCGGCAGCTCTGTACGGCAACCCGGAGGCGGCGGTGCTGTTCAACAATCTCCCCACAGTGCCAGCCACCACGTTTCGCTATCCCACGCCGGAAGAGGCGCTTGCGCAATTTGCGCTGCGGCTGGACCGCGCCATTCGCGAGCAGGCGCCGGCCGGTTGGCGCGGGGACCACGCGCGCGAGGCGAAGGTGAAGAACGCACTGTATCCGCTGCTCGACCGCGACAAAGACGCGACCGTGGCGGTGTTCGAGATCGTGAAAAACCAGCCGGGCTACTGAGCCGCATGCATACGGTGACCACTATCGAGCTTGGTGACGTAACGGTTGAACTCACGCGACGTGCGGTGAAGAACGTTCATCTCGCAGTGCATCCACCCGACGGTCGGGTGACGCTGGTTGCGCCAGTGGGTACGCGTCTCGATGTCGCGCGTGCGTATGCGGTGACCAAGCTGCCGTGGATACGCGATCAGCGTACGAAGCTGCGCGGGCAGGCTCGCGAGGCACCGCGCCGATACGTGACGCGCGAGAGCCACTACGTGTGGGGGCGGCGGTATCTGCTGGTGGTGGCGGAGAGGGAAGCCAAGCCGACGGTGACGCGCGATCATCGTCGCATCACGTTGTCGGTGCGCCCGGGGAGTACACCCGAGCAACGCCGCGCCGTGATGCACGCGTGGCATTTGCAGCTGCTGCACGATGCGGTGCCTGCGCTCGTGGCCAAGTGGGAGCGCACGCTTGGCCTGAACGTGTCGCGCTACTTTCTGCAGCGGATGAAGACGCGCTGGGGAGGGTGCAGCCACGCCGCGCGGACGATTCGGCTGAACACCGAGCTGGTGAAAAAGCCGAAGGACCTGCTGGAGTACGTGATCGCGCACGAGATGGCGCATTTGATTGAGCCGACGCATGGACCGCGGTTTATCGCCGTGCTCGATCGGTACTATCCGGCGTGGAGAGAGGCGCGGGCGGAGTTGAATGAGTTGCCGTTGGGAGGCGCGCACCAGGTATGAACGTCATTGTCGCTGGTCGGGACTTCACGCAGCGTTGGTCATGCAGAGAGGGTGATGTTCTGCTTTGGCTCCGCGCGCCTGGGCTGATGCATTGAGAGACGGATTTTCGCTTTGTCGACTACTGGTACATGCGAGACGGTGAACACGTACTTGTGAGCAACAGACCCGTGGACTTCCCGAGTTGGTTCACTCTGCATCCGACAGAGGTATCAGATGCGGAAGCCTATCGGATGAAAGCGAAACTGGATGCGGGATGGACGCCCGAGGACGTCGTGGATAGCCCGAATGTGTGGCGGGTGTGCGGGGGAGACCGGATCGCGTGGCTTGGACGCTGTGCAGCTTCCGATCGCGACGACACCGGGGAGCTCGCAATTCTCGATTGCGGGAGGAACCTGCTTGTTGCGGCCGAGGGGCTTACTGATAGCCTCGAGCAGCTGATGAGTTTCGGCGATCTACCCGGCGAGGAGTTCGATGCGGTGCAGAAGCCGCTCATTCGTTCGGGCATCGCTGCCGCCATCGCCCTTGGTGGAGCGCGCACTTACTCGACAGACTGGACGATCGGGTAGGGAATCGTTGCAGGCTCGGCGGACAGAGGGCGATGACGCTCAGCGCTCCGGCAACCATCAGTTTCACCACGTGTTACAGGTGTAACCTTGGGGAGATTCTGAATAATAGGTTATATATAACCGTTAAATGCTGTAAAATTAGCGATCATAATTGAGTTGTAATGCAAGGTGGAAGACGTTAGCGTTCGTTCTCAACCAGTAATGAGAACCATGAGGGTTCATGGCGCGTACCGTCTCCCCCATACCACGACCGATACTGCACCCGACGCCAGCTGACGCAACAACGCGAGGCGCGCTGGTCGCCACGGCGGCGGAGTTTGGCCAAGTCGTGCGCTGGGTTCGAGGCGAGCGCCGGGTGGCCCGCGAAGCGGCTGCTGCTCGGTCAGGAGTAAGCCGCGACCTGCTCCGCGACCTGGAGCGCGCCTCGCGCGGCGTCAACCTGGCCCAAGTTCTGGACGTGCTCGCCAGCCTCGGCGTCGATGTGGTGCTGGTCCCGCGCGACCGCTCGCTCACCCTGCGGGATTCGCGCGACCTGCCGCCGAGCAGTCTCGTTCCATGACCGCACTCACCAGCGAAGGCGCGACCCCTGGTGAGGGACGAGATACTACAAACTGTAGTAACCTGTCCTGAATACTCACCGGGATTGACCAGATGATGCCCCTCCCCCGCCTCCTCCCCGCGCTCCTCTTGCTCATCGCGAGCGCAGCCTCCACTCAACCCGCCCCCGCCCAACCCGCCCCCACCCCCACCGCCCAAACCAGCGGCACCACCGCCCTCCTCATCGCCGTCCACCCGGTCAACGAGCGCGTGGTCTGGGCCAGCGGGTCACTCGGCACCTGGGTGCGCACGGTCAACGGCGGGACCACGTGGCAAACGGGGCGCGTGCCGGGGGCCGATTCGCTGCAGTTTCGCGATGTGTATGCGGTAGATGCCGAGACGGCGTACCTGCTGAGCATCGGCGACGGGCCGCAGTCGCGCATCTACAAAACCGTGAACGGCGGCGCGTCGTGGCAGGCGCAGTTCGTGAACGACGATCCGAAAGGATTCTTTGACTGCATGGACTTCTGGGACGCCAACCGCGGCCTCGCGATCGGCGACGCGGTGGACGGCAAAATCGCCATGCTCCGCACCAACGACGGGGGCGCGCACTGGACGCGCATACCGCCCACCTCGCTCCCGGCCGCGCAACCGCAGGAAGGAAGCTTTGCGGCAAGCGGTACCTGCCTGACCACGGGCGCCGGTGGACGGGCGTGGATTGTGGCCAGCAACGCCGAGCGCGCCCGCCTGCTGCACACGGGAGACTATGGACAGAGCTGGACGGTAGACACACTCCCGCTCACCACGCGCGCCGGCTCGGGCCCGCAATCGGTCGCCTTTCGCGACGCGCAGCACGGCATGGTGTTCGGCGGCGGCAACAGCGCGGCCGCCGGCGATGTGCTCATCGCCACGTCGGACGACGGCGGCCAGCGCTGGACGCCGCGCGCGAGCCCCACACTCGCCCGCGGCATTTGGGGCGGCGTATACGTGCCGGGCGCCCGCACGCAGACGGTGGTGGCGGTGGGGCCGGCCGGCGCGGTGGTCAGCCACGACGAGGGGCTGACGTGGACGACTATCGACACGATGAACTATTGGTCGGTGGGCTTTGCGTCGGCCCGCGCGGGGTGGGCGGTGGGGATGGGTGGACGGATTACGAAACTGTCGTTTTGATTGGCTACGCTTCGCGCCATCACCCTTTTCACCGAGCGCGCCATGATCGCTGCATCACCGCTGGTCCTCGAAGGGTTCGGCGTTCGCCTCGAGCCGCTCACGATCGCGCATCACGACGGATTGGCCGCCGCTGCCGCGGATGGAGCGTTGTGGAAGCTCTGGTTCACCTCGGTGCCGGAGCCGGGGCAGACGATGCAGTACATCGAGACGGCGCTCGCCGGCCAGCGCGACGGACACATGCTGCCGTGGGCGGTACGCGACGTCGCGTCAGGCGAGATCGTCGGTACGACGCGCTACCACGACATGGTGCCGGCGGTGGACCGCGTGGAGATCGGCTGGACATGGTACGGAGCACAGTGGCAGCGCAGTCACGTGAACACGGCGTGCAAACTGCTGCTGCTCACGCACGCGTTCAATGCACTGGAGTGCGCGGTGGTTGGACTGCGCACGGACCACTTCAACTTCGCATCCCAGCGCGCCATCGCAGCGCTGGGCGCGAAACATGACGGCACCATCCGGCATCACCAGTCGCGTCGCGATGGCAGCGTACGCGACACGGTGATGTTCAGTATCCTCGCGAGCGAATGGCCCGACGTGCAGCGACACCTGCTCCTGCGGCTGGCGAAGCATTCCGCGCGCGCGTAGTCACGCGCGGAACGCCCGTCACCAACCGATCGCGTACCCGTTCGAGCGGGGATCTGCGCCGGCGGTCATGGTACCGGTCTTCAGGTTCACCAGAATTCCCTGCATGTTGCCCACCGAACCGAATCCGGGCATGACCTCGAGCGTATGCCCGCGCGAACGTAGCGCCTCCAGCGTGGCCGCCGGAAAGCGCCCCTCGATGCGAACCGTCACGGCCGAACCCGCGCGATAGAAGTTCGGGTTCGCACTGATCGAGAACCGCGGCGCTTCGATGGCTTCCTGCATCGGCATCTTGAAGTCGAGCAGATTCACCAGCGTCTGAAACTGCGTTTGCCCGATGGTCTCGCCGCCCGGGCTGCCGAGTGTGAGCAGCAACTTGCCGTCCTTGAGCACGACGATCGGCGAATTGTTCAGGATGGGAATCTGCCCGGCGCGCACGTAGTTCACGTCTTCCGGATACGGAGACGTGGACCCGATCCGCATGCCGTTGTTGAGCAGAAATCCGGTGCTCCCCACCACCATGCCGGTGCCGAAGAGGCTGCCCAACGTCGGCGTGATGACCACCGCGTTTCCCTCGCTGTCCACTACGGAAAAGCTGGTGGTGTGACCATCGAGTACCTCATTGTCGAACGTCGGATTGCCGGGGTTTGCGCCTTGCGATGCGGGCACGGGACCGGGTGCGCCCGCCGCGGGAAACGCGATCGCCTTGGCCGGATCCATGAGTCGCCGCCGCTCGGCAGCGTAGCTCTTGGAGAGCATGCCGGCGAGCGGTATCGACGTGAACTTGGGGTCTGCGACGAATTTGTAGATGTCCGACTTGGCAACCTTGATCGACTCGATGAGCAAGTGCTCGAGCTGTGGACTGTCCTGCCGCAGCGCGGACACGTCGAAGCCCTCGAGCAGGTTGAGTTGCATCGCCACTTCGATGCCGCCGCGCGATGTACTCGGACTCGTGTAGACGTCGTAGCCGCGATAGTTCGTATGGACGGGCTCCGTCCAGATCGGGGCGTACGCAGCGAAATCGGCGGCGGTGAGCAAGCCGCCATTCTCCCGGAAGAAGCGCGCCATTTCCTGCGCGATGTCGCCTTTGTAAAAACGATCATGCGCGGCCCGGAGCGCAGCCGAGCGCGAGGCACCACGTCGCATGGCGGCGCGCTCGGCGTCGCTTACTTTCTTCAGTGTCGCGGCAAGATTCGCGTTGCGATAGACGGCCCCGACTTCCGGCACCTGTCCGCCGGGGAGGAAGACCGCCGCGCTCGTGGGCGTGGACGCGAAGTACTCCTTACGGGTCGCGATGTTGCGCACCACGCCCTTGTCGATTGGGTGACCGTTGCCGGCGTAGTCGATGGCCGGCTCAAGCACTGCCGAAAGACGCATGGTGCCAAACCGGTCGAGCATCGCCACCCATCCACCGAACAGTCCGGGCACGATCCCGGCCTTTACTCCTTCGTTGAGCGTTTGTGCCGTCATTTCCTTCGCGATCAACGCTCGTGGTGCAGCGCCCGTCATGTTCAGCGAATAGACCTTGCCGGATTTCTTGTGGTAGAAGGTCATGAACCCGTTGCCACCCATACCCGACATTGCCGGATCGACCACGTTCAACGTGGAGAGTACTGCCACGGCGGCATCGATGGCGTTGCCACCCTTCATGAGAATCCGCGCGCCCGCCATCGCGGCCAGCGGCTGACCCCCTGTTGTAACGAGTCCGTGCACACCCGGCACTTCCGGTCGGTGCGATCGCGTCGGTGAGACCGACTCCTGCGCCACTGCCATGGACAGTGGCGCCGCGATCAGCGCGAAGGACAGCGCGCGCAGCATTGCGCGTGACGCCCGCGCGTTCATTTGCCGCCACCCGGTGAGAGCGTCAGTCGATGCGCAACCACGGCGTCCACGGCCTTGCGTGTCCACGGCTGCGGGAAGTACGTGGCGTTGGCGTACATCTCCGTGAGGTTGCCGTAGTACGGACTGCCGGGCTGCCCCGACTGTCCCGGAGTGTTGGTCTGCATCGTCTGATCCAGGTCTGCGAAGTCGATGACATAGCGCACGGTGGCACCGAATGCCGCGACGGTGCCTGCGGCGCCACGGCGTTCGATGGCTGGAATGTCATACGCCTTCACGAGCGAATGGGGAAACTCGCTGCGATTGACCTTGCCCCAGTTCACCTTGTTCCACGGCAACCGTTGTGTGGCGGCCAGTGTGTCGAGCGCCTCGCGCATGGCGAGTTGCGCCAGGGAGTCGCGCACGGCCTTGGGCTTGTCGGCCGTCACGGCGCGTGCGGTGAGGCGACGATTCCACGCATCGTAGACCGCCGCCGCCACGCTGGCGCGGTCGAACTGCCGATCCCAGTCCGCGACCAGTGCGCGCGCCTGCTCGAGCTCCGGGGTGCTGCCGGTCCAGCCGCGTGCAAACTCCTGTGTCACCGACGCTGGTCCGTAGTACGTATCATGCTGCAGGCGCAGAAAGTCTTCGATGGTGAACGCCGTTCCCGCCGAGAGCTTTGCGTTCAGCCGTTCGAAGCGCCAGAAGTCACCCGTCTTGAAGAAGAGCGGCGGATCGAAGCCGGGCGGGTGAATGTCGTGGTTGGCCGTCGCAATGAATCCGCGCGCGGGGTTGTACTCGCGGGGCAGGTCGTTGCGAAACCCGCTCCATTGGAAATCGCCATTTCCCGGCACTGGCAGTCGTCCATCCCATGCGCCGTCGCGCTTTGGCGACAGCGCGGCCGCCAGCCAGCCAATGTTTCCGCCATCGTCGCCGCACACGAGATTCTCGGTGGGCGCCTTGTAGCGCTTCAACGCTTCGTCGAGGAAGTCCTTGCAATTCTTGGACTGGTTGAATGTCAGCGCACTCAGATAGCCCGCGGATCCCGCTTCATTGTCCACCGCGCGATACGCGAAGTTGACATGTCGGACGGTGTCTTCGTAAAAGACCGGGCCGTGCCGACTGAACTTGAGCTGCACGATCTGCGGCGACGCGCCCTTCACGCGAATCGTATCAGTCACGATGCGCATGTCTTCCCACGCACCTTTCCACCGGGTCTGGTTGCGATTGGCGGGGTTCACCTCGTTGACGAACACATCGCCCTGATCGGTGCCGACGATCGTGAGCGCCCACGCAACGTTCGCGTTGTGCCCGATCATCACACCCGGCAACATCGGCTCCGTAGCGCCCGTGGCCGTCCAGCCGGGCGCGTTCAGGTGCACGAGATAGCGCAGCGACGGATTCGTAACCTGGCGATGAGGATCACCCGACAGCATCACCTTACCCGACTTCGACTTCGCGCCGCTGATGACCCAGTTGTTGCTGCCTGGTGAGTCTTCGAATCCGCCGGCGTCTTCGCTCGAGCCGGCACCCACCATCGCACTGTACTGAGACAAGAGCGCAGGCGCAGGCATCGCGCCGCGGGCGGCACTGGGATCTGCACCCGCACTCGCCGCCGCAATCACCGCCGGTGTGATCAGGCTGAGGTCCAGTCCCTTGGGTACCGTGAGCACGCGATATGGCGTCGGCCGATTGCGACGATTCCATTCGTCGATGCCAAGTTCCGCGACGCTGCGAGCGGTGCGTAACTCACCGAGTGCGGCGCCGATGGTGGTGCGCCGGAGCAGTGGCGTGCGTGCCGTCCACTTCTGCGGCTTGATGCCGGTGAGCTTGAACTCCACCGGCAGGTTGTTGGCGCTCGCGTCGATGAACGCGTTTACTCCGCGCGCGAACGCATCGAGGATGCGACGTCCGTCCGGATGATAGCTGGTGAACTCGGACTCATCGAACGCACCACGATACATGAGCAAGCGTGCCTGCCGATCACGCGCAACCGCGGAAGGGCCTATCACCTCGGCCAGCGTGCCATCGCCTACACGACGCCACATTTCCAACTGCCATAGGCGATCCTGTGCCTGCACGAATCCCTGCGCGAAGAAGAGATCGTCGGTGTTCTTCGCATAGATGTGCGCCACGCCCCACTTGTCGCGCAGGACTTCCACCGGCGCCTTGAGTCCGGGAGTGCGCATCACGCCATCGATCTTCGCCAGCGAGCGCGTCGCGAGTTGATCGAGCGTGCCGGGTGCCGCCTGCGCGTGCACGGCAGTGGCCGACACGGTGAGCGCAAGAAGACGCACCGCGAGCCTGCGAGTGGTGCAAGAAGCCTGAATCCGCATGGCAACCTCTCCTTCAAGCGAGGGCAATTCACATCGGGACCTATCGTGTGATGCAGTCCTAACGCGCGAATATGGAGCGCGCTGGTCGCACCATGCAAGCGAACGTGTCCTGGTGCGGCGCCGCGTGTCGCGCGCGCGCACGTACGCATTCACATACAAAAGCGCGCGTCCTGCGCCACTGCGGGATTCGGTGATCCGGGGCTCCGGACCCGCTTGCGTGTCATGCTTGCCTCTCGTCCCACCGGCGCGCTATGATAGCGCGTCGGGTACGCTCACCTCCCTCCTGTGAGCGCAAGGTCCTGCCGCAGCCGTCGCGCTTCTCGTTGAGTCACCACTTACGGGAGTTGCCATGATCGTGTTGCACGTCGTCGCTTTCGCACTGCTCGCATCTGTCGCGACAAAGCCGTCCCCGCTCGCACCGGGCCGTCCTCCCCTTGAGGGAGGAGGCGCGAGTCGCATGTTCGCTGCAGACGCGAACAACGACGCCGCGCTTCTCTCGATGCAGAGCACCGCGGTGCTCGCCGGTACCATCACTGAACTTGGATCCGGCAAGCCGGTCGTCGGTGCGCAGGTGATTCTCGTCGGTTCGAATCTTGGCGGAATGACGGATGCGCAGGGGCGCTATCGACTCGCGAACCTCCCGGCAGGTGCGGTACGCATTCAGGTGCGCGCGCTCGGATACACGCCCGTCGATCGTCCCGTGACGCTCACCGACGGCGCGACGCTGACGCTGGACTTTGCGCTGGAGGCCCGACCGCTGTCGCTGAACGCGATGGTCGTCACGGGTACTCCCGGCGGAACGCAAGTGCGTGAGCTTGGCAACGCGATCGGTCGCGTGAACGTGTCCAAGATCGCCGAGACATCGCCGGCCACGAATATCCAGCAGCTGCTCGGCCAACGTGATGCCGGAGTGGTCGTACAGCCTGCTGCGGGCATGGTGGGCGCCGGCAGTGCGATTCGCATTCGCGGTACGTCCAGCCTGTCGCTGACCAACCAGCCGATCATCTACGTCGACGGCGTGCGCGTAGACAACAATCCGGCCGGCGGACCGAACATCCGGCAAGGGCGAACTGCCTCGCGGCTCAACGACTTCAATCCGGAAGACATCGAATCGATCGAGATCATCAAGGGACCTGCGGCGGCGACGCTGTACGGTACGGAAGCATCGAACGGCGTGATTCAGATTCTCACGAAGCGCGGCCAGAGTGGCGCACCGAAGTTCGATGTGACCTATCGCGCCGGCGCGAACTACATGGACAGCCCCGAAGATCGCTTCCGCTGGACCTACGGCATAAACCCGACCACGCAGAAGGTGGACAGTTTCAACGTGTTCGGACTCTACCGCGAGCAGAATCCCGGCAAGGAGCTGTTCACTACCGGTCCGCTCAACTCCATTGCCGCCAGCATCAGCGGAGGCACGCCACTGGTGCGCTACTTCGCCTCCGCTGATCGTCAGTCGAACGTCGGTGTCGTGGACTACAACTGGCAGCGCAGCGCCGGCGGCCGCGCCAACCTGTCCGTGTCCCCGAATGCCAAGATGAAGTTCGACGCGAACCTCAACTACAATCAGAGCAACACACGCTACGCGCAGGCGGCGGACCAATTCGGCATCTGGGACATGATGGTCTGGAGTTCGCCGTCGCTGTTGAGCGCGACGTCGAAGGGGTGGCGCTATGCGCTGCCATCCACCGCCGCGCAGGTAGATTCGCGCATGAAGAACGCGCGGTTCACCGGCGGCGTGCAGTTCGCATATCAGCCCTTCTCGTGGCTGTCCACGCAGGCCAAGGCCGGACATGACAACGGACAGACGACTAACCAGATCCTCTTCCCGCGCGTGCCCTCCGGTGCGGTGAATTTCTTCGGTGCACGGAGCGGCGGTGAGAAGACGCTCGAGGCACTGACCACCATCCTCAACACGGTCGATGTATCGGCCACTGCCAAGCGCACGCTGTTCGGGATGACGACGGCGACCTCTACGGGCATGCAGTACTACCAGAAGCGGATCAATCAGATCACCGCGGTGGGGTCCAACTTTCCCACGACGGACATCACGACGATCGGCGGTGCCGCCAGCAGCGTCTCCGGCGAAACGTTCCTCGAGAACAAGACGCTCGGCTACTACGTGCAGGAGGTGCTCGGCTTCAACAACCGGCTCTTTCTCACGGGCGCGGTCCGCGGCGACGCCAACAGCGCCTTCGGCAAGGATTTCAAGGCCGCGTACTACCCGAAGCTGAGCGCGTCGTGGGTGGTGAACGAGGAAGCATTCTTCCAGCGATTCGCGAACCGTGTGAACACGCTCAAGCTGCGCACGGCGTGGGGGCAGGCGGGTCAACAGCCGGATGTCTTCGCTGCACTTCGTCTGTACGCTCCCCAGACTGGTCCGGGCGGCGTGCCCGTCGTCACGCCCAGCTCGTTCGGCAACCCGCAGCTCAAGCCCGAGCGTGGCTCGGAACTCGAACTCGGCTTCGACCTCGGTCTGTTCAGCGACCGGGTTACGGTGGCGTATACCCGTTTCGACAAGCACACGACGGACGGGATCGTGTTGACGCCGAACCTGCCGTCGAGTGGCTTCCCCGGATCGACGGTTCGCAACCTCGGCAAGATTCGCAACTGGGGTAACGAACTTGGCGTGAACGTCAACGTGCTACAGCGTGCGAATCTGGGATATGAACTGAACGTGAATCACGCGACCGCCCAGAATATCGTGCAGGACCTTGGCGGCATCGAGTTGCAGAATGCCCGCGTCGGCTACCCGGTGGGCGGCATCTTCTTCAATCGCATCGCCAGTGCAGGATTCGATGCCAGTGGTCGGCTCGCCAACGTGCTCTGCGAGAGTGAAAACGGCGATGCGCCGCAAGCCTGCAGCACAGCGCCGCGCGTCTTCTGGGGCAACTCCTCTCCCACCTGGTGGGGAAGCATCAACAACACGGTCACGTTGTGGAAGAAGCTCCGGCTCACGGCGAACATCGAGTACGCCGGCGGCTATCACTCCGTGGATGGCGACATCGCGTTCGGACACACCACGTTCCAGAACAGCGCGAAGGTCTACGCCGCACCCGACCCGATCTTCGCTGCCAATCAGACGGTCATTCCGCGACTTGGTCTAGGCTTCTATGACGCGGGGTGGGCGAAGCTGCGGGAAGTCGGCGCGAACTACGAACTACCGTCGTCGCTGGCGGGACGCGTCGGCGCCAACCGTGTGAGTCTGAACGCGGCCGTTCGCAACGTGGCCATACTGTGGCGCGCGCAAAAGGACGTCTGGGGCACGAGAATCTTCGATTCGGAAACCCGCGTGCCGGGCGGTAGCGAATTGGGCTTCACCTATCAGACCGTGATTCCGCCGACGTCGCAGATGGTGTTCACTGTCCGCATGACCTACTGAGCCGGCCATGCCTACCAATCGATCCTTCTCGAACCCGACCAGCCTCGTTCACTCACCGGTGGTGACCATGACCAGACGCCCGTTCGTTCGCCGCCGTGTGGGGATGGTCAACACGGCGATCACGTTGCTGGGAGTGCACGCGCTCGCCGCGTGCAGTGGTATCCTCGATGTGGCGGTGCCCGGTAACGTCTCCGCCAGTGCCCTCGAATCGCCGGCGCTCGCGGCCACACTCGTCGATGGCGCACAGGCCGATTTCGAATGTGCGTTCAGCCAGTACGCGCAAACGACGGCAGCGTGGTCGAACGAAGTGTTGAACTCATCCGGCGGCGCCGAGGTCGTGTCGTGGAGCGCCCGATTCACGCGTCCCGAAGGTGGCGCCGGCCAGTGCCCGCTCGTCAGCTCCAATCGTGGCCAGTTCAACGTCTACCTGCCCTTGCAGATCGCACGCGGCCAGGGCGAGTTCGCGATCAGGCAATTGTCGAGCTTCACCGATCAGCAGGTCACGGGTCGGGCGCTGCTGCTGGCGCGGGCCAACCTGTACAGCGGCTTCGCGCACATGTTGCTCTCGGAAGGCTACTGTCAGGTGGCCGTTGACGCGCTGGCGTTGCTCAAGCCGGCTGATGGTCTGGCAATCGCCGAGAAACGATTCAGCGACGCCATCACGCAGGCGACGGCGGCGAACAACACCGCCGTGCTCAACGCGGCCCGCGTGGCGCGCGCACGGGTGCGCATTGCGCTCGGCAACAAGACCGGTGCGTCAGCGGACGCGCAGCTCGTTCCTGCCAACTTCGTCTTCAACGCGACCTACTCCACTGCACCGATCCGACGACGCAACACGATGATGGAGGACATGAACCTCAAGCTGCACCTGTCGGTGCACCCGTCCTACCGCGGACTCACCGTAGACGGTGTCGCCGATCCTCGCGTGGTGGCGGTGAATCAGAACCGGGTTGGCCAGGATGCCGTGACGCCGATGTGGTCGCAGGGCAAGTACGCCGCACCCGATTCGCCGATACCGATGGCGACCTGGGACGAGGCCCAGTTGATCATCGCCGAGGCCGAAGGGGGACAGGTGGCGGTGGATGCGATCAATCGTATTCGCTCACGCTACAACCTGCCGCGATACGCCGGCGGTACCGCGTCGCAGATCACGGCGCAGATCATCGAGGAACGCCGCCGCAGTCTCTGGCTCGACGGGCATCAGATCAGCGACAAGCTGCGCTTCAACATTCCCTTCGCGCTGGGCGTCGATCAGAAAGGTGTGCGCTACAACGACGAACGGTGCATTCCGCTTCCGCTGTCGGAGCTGGTGGGACGTCCGCAGTAGTCGCTCGTCACACGCAGCACGGCCCCGCGGCGACCGGCCAGAACGGACCGGGGCCCCCCGCGGAACGGGGGGGGGGGCGGGAGAGTGGGGCCCGCGGGGGCCG
>JBBQSM010000043.1:0-28282 GCA_038234895.1 Gemmatimonadales bacterium | reverse complement strand
GACATCTCGGTCGCGTACGCGGCCGGGACGCCGGTGTGGCCCGGCGATGTGCCGTACTCGTGCGGCTGGACGGCGCGGCGCGAGTCGGGATCGAGTGTGAATCTCGGTGTCGTGACAACGAGCGTGCATGCGGGAACGCACGCCGATGCACCGCTGCACGTGGAATCGGCGTGGGGAGCAAGTGAGTCGCTGCCGCCGCAAGCGTTTGTGGGCGCTGCGTACGTGGTGGCGCTGCCCGTGGACATGGCGCCGGACGCGGAAATCTCGCGTGAACTGCTCGCGTCGTTGATCGCGCCGATGACCGATGCAGAGAACGGCGGTTTCCCCTCGCGCCTGCTCTGCCGCACCGGCCACTCCGTCGCGCGCGGCGCGTTTCCGGAGTCGTGGCCCGTTCTCTCGGCCGATGCTGCCGCGTGGCTCGTGCAGTCGGGCGTGCGATTGTGGGGCACGGACGCGCCGAGTGTGGATGCGCGCACGAGCACCGCGTTGCCGGTGCATCATGTGTTGTTTGACGGTGGAGCGTACGTGCTGGAAAATCTGTCGCTCCATGCGGTCGCGCCCGGGCGCTATGAACTGTTGGCGCAGCCCGTGTCGCTGCATGGCGCGGACGCGGCACCGGTGCGTGCGCTGCTGCGCGCAATCGTCTAAAGCCGGTCAGCGTAGTTCGTCTTTCAGCGCGTCCAGACGCTGCTGCAGTTGCGGCGCGGTGAGCAGATTATCCGCGATGTGTGCCACGCCCTCCGCGTCCTGCCACGCGCGTTCGAGCTCGGCGAGTTCGCCTTCCATCGCACGCTGTTCGCTGTCCTCGTGCACGGCCATCTCGAACGCGAGGCGTGCGGCGTGCGGGATCTGGTTCAGGTCACCGGTGTCGCCGAACGTCGCACGTGCGGCCCACTCCCGGCGCTTTCCTGCAGCCCATCGCCCGAATCGCTCAGGACCGCCGGCCTCCTCGATGAGTTGGACGCCGTCCTGAACGATCCGGCCCGCCGCGCCCGCCTTGTTCACGCGCGGCAGTTGCGCTCGCAATAGCGGCAGCGCATCGGCGCCATCGAGTTGCAAGCGTCCCAGCTCGTTCTTCCCTTCCTGCTTCTTCGCGAGATCCCACCACGTTTTGCTGTGCCGCGTGGGGTCATCGGCCGTCCAGCGGCCCGCGTGCCCGATATCGACGCCCCAGCCTTCGGGCGAGTCGCGCTGAATGATGCGCGCCGTGCCGAACGGAATGAACTTGCCGCCATCGGGCAGCGAGAGTGCTTGCTGGGGGCGACCGACGGCATTCACAAGATTGTACATCGAGAGGACGTGACTGATCGGGAGCAGCGCGGCGAGGCTGACGCCCGCCCACGCGGCGCCGGCGATCGTGAGACCGGCCGCGGCGACACCAACCGCCGTGTTGGTGATGAGTTTCGTGCGCCGACGTCCGAACTGATCGCCGTAGCGCCACGCCGCGAACTCCGGACGCAGCGGCGCGCCCACGCGAATGAGTTCCGTGCCATCGGCGAGGCGGGCGAGTCCGATGTTGTCCGTGTTGGCACGTACGCGCGTGTTACGAAAGGCGCGTTCGCCCTGCTCGATGGCTTCCCACCGCTCCTCGAACGGGGTGAGATTCCACCGTTCGCACGCGCGACAAACCACCCACAGTCGCCCCTGCGACGCGTCGAAGGCGAGACGCCGACCGATTGGCAGCGCCTCGATGCTTTCGTTGCTGCCCAGCGGTTTACGGCAGTGGATGCAGGTGGAATACACGGGACTATGGTTCGCGGTTGCGCAATTCGGTCAGGCGCGCCGTGACTGGCGCGGTCACAAACATATCGTCGGCGATGCGCGCGATTTCTTCGGCGTCGCGCCAGGCGGCTTCGAGGTCGGCGAGTTCGCCGTCCATTGCCCGACGCTCGCTCTCTTCGTGCAGTGCCATTTCGAGCGCGAGCCGGTCGCGCGCGGGCAGTCGATGCAAAGTGCCGGGCAACTTCTCCACGTGCTGGCGGGCGGATTTCCATCGGGTCGCGTCGTCGCCCCAGTGCTTGTCGGTGGGCAGCGCGCCGAATCGCGACTGCAGTTGTGCGAGCGTGCGCTGGGCGCCGCCGGCCTGCGCCAGCACAGACACCGCCTCGTGCACGTCGAGTGCGGAGCCCCCGAAGCGATTGACCGTGGGCAGAATGCGCGCGGCGGCGCGCTTGGCGGCCTCCCCGACGAGCAGATGTGTGCCCTCCACCGATTCGAGTCGCAAAGCGAACGGTTCCCCTTCGGCCTGCCGCACCAATGAACTCATACGCGCATGCTTGCGCCGCACTTCCACGAGCCAACCGTCCTCCCGCGCGATACGTCCCACCACCGCTTCCGGACGACCGTGAATGAGCGTGTCCCAAATTCCGGCATTCGCGTACATGCCCGCGAAGCTGCCGACGCTCACGCCGACGGCGACCATGCCGCCGACAATGGCGACGGCGCTGCCGACCACCGCGCCCGTAATCGCCATCTGACGCCGGCGCCGTCTCCCGAACTGGTCGCCGTAACGCCAGGCCGCCATTTCCGGGCGTTGGGGCCGCCCGATCCGGATGAGGTCCATCCCCTCGGGCAGACGCGCCAGTCCGATGTTGTCGGTGCTCACCCGCAGCCGCACCTCCCGGAACCGCCGTTCCGCCGCCTCCACCGCCTCCCACCGCTCTTCGAGGGGCGAGAGGTTCCAGCGGTCACAGCGCCGGCACACCACCCAAAGCCGCCCGCGTGCGGCGTCGAAGGCCAGCCGCGTGCCAACGGGGAAGATCTCGAAGGCCTCGTTCCGGCCAAGATCGGCGGTGCAGTGAATGCAGCGAGTGAACATGGCGAAGGCCTGCGGCGCGGAACGTCGCGCGGGATGGACGCCGGAACAGATGCGGGAACGCTGCGCGAAAGTCGCCCGACGGGTGCGACAGCTTCCGATACCCCCTAATTTACAAAAATGACCACGCCCGTGTACTTCGACCACGCTGCCACGACGCCCGTCCGGGACGAAGTCATGGAGGCGATGGTGCCGTTCTTCGGCGCCCGATTCGGCAATCCGTCGAGCGTGCATCGCTGGGGACGTGACGCGCGCGTCGCACTCGACGAAGCCCGTGAGCGGCTGGCCGCTTGCCTCGGCGCACGCCCCGACGAAGTCTGCTTCACCTCCGGGGGTACGGAGGGGGACAACTTTGCCATTCTCGGCGTCGCGCGGACGCTGCGGGCAACCGGTCGTACGGTGGCGGTCACCTCGCCGATCGAGCACAAGGCGGTCCTTGCCGCGGTGCATCAGGTGGCGTACGAAGGCGGATCGGAGCGGCTCGTACCGGTCACGGCAGACGGCATCGTAACGACCGACGCGTTTGCGCAGGCCCTCGATGCGACGGTGGCCGTGGCGAGCATCATGTGGGTGAACAACGAAGTCGGCGTGGTGCAGGACATTCCCGCCCTGTCCGCGCAAGCGAAAGCGTCGGGCGCCGTCTTTCATACCGACGCCGTGCAGGCATTCGGTAAGGTGCATGTGGACGCACGCACCATGCCGTTCGATCTGTTGACGATCTCCGGTCACAAGATCGGCGCCCCCAAGGGGATCGGTGCGTTGTATATCCGCCGCGACACCCCCATCGAGCCGATGTTTCACGGAGGGTCGCAGGATCGCGGTCGCCGGCCGGGCACCGAGAACGTGGCGTTTGCGATCGGGCTGGCGACAGCGGCCGAACTGATACTGACCGAGCACGAGGCCGAGCACACACGGCTGCTTGGCTTACGCGACCGCTTGGAGCACGCGCTGCGTGAGCGGATCGGTGATGTGATCGTTCACGCGGAACACGCGCCGCGTGCGCCGCACATCTCGAACATCTCCATTCCCGGTACCGACAGCGAATCCATGCTGATGGCGCTCGACCTGCGCGGCATTGCCTGCAGCGCGGGCTCCGCCTGTCAGAGCGGGAGTGTCTCGGCGTCGCACGTGCTGTCGGCGATGGGCGTGGAGCCGGCGCTGGCCAACGCCGCGCTGCGTCTGTCGCTCGGCGCCATGAGCAACGAAGCATGTGTGGACCGGTTGGTGGACGTGCTGGCGGCGTTGGCGGCAAAGGCGCGCGGCCCCGTGGCCGCATTCGGTTGAGCGGGGCTGAGACGCAGGTGGTTATGAATCACGCAACGAACGACGCAATGCACGCACAGCCGCTGCCCGCCAACGCGCGGGTCTGGGCGGGTCCGCAGCGCGGTGAACGCGTACTGGTGGCGATGTCCGGGGGCGTGGATTCGTCGGTCGCCGCAGCGCTGCTCGTCGAGCAGGGCTGCGACGTGGTCGGCGTGACCATGAAGCTGCACCACGACGGCAGCGATGTGCCCGATCGTCCGTGTTGCTCACTCGATTCGACGAGCGATGCGCGGCGGGTGTGCGAACGCCTTGGCGTGCCGCACTATGTGGTCAACCTGGTCGATCAGTTCGGGCACGACGTGCTGAACGATTTCGTGCAGGAGTACGCGCGCGGCCGCACGCCGATTCCCTGCGTGCGCTGCAACACGTTTACCAAATTCCGCGATTTGCTGCGCAAGGCCGACGCGATCGACGCGCCGTGGCTGGCCACGGGACACTACGCGCGTATGGGCGATGTCCGTGACGCGCGTGCGCTGCTGCGCGGTCTCGATCCGGCGAAGGACCAGAGCTATTTCCTGTGGGGCATTGAGCGCGCGGTTCTCGACCGGTTGGTGTTGCCGATCGGCGTACAGACCAAAGCAGAGACGCGCGAAATCGCCCGTCGCTTCGGCCTGCGTACGGCGGAGAAGCCGGAGAGTCAGGACATCTGCTTCGTTCCCGACGGCAATCATGTGCGCATTCTCGAAGAGCATTTGGGAACGAACGCGCCGGCGCTGTCGCCTGGCCCGCTGCGTCTGCTCACCGGGGAGCAGATCGGCGAGCACAGCGGCTTTGCTCGCTTCACGATCGGACAGCGGAAGGGGCTGCCGGGCGGATTTGCGGAGCCCATGTTCGTGGTGGACATCATCGCGAGTGAGCGGGCGGTCGTGATCGGACCACGCGAGGCGCTGTTGGGGCGTGGACTCGAGGCGCGCGAACTCAACTGGCTGGCCGAGCCGCCGGTGGTCGGCGCGCATGTGCAAGTGCAGGTGCGCAACCGGGCGCGCGCGGTGGGGGCGATCGTGGTACGCTGCGAGACGGACGCAATCGAACTCGCACTTGACGAGGGTGTTGCGGCGATCACCCCCGGACAGTCGCTGGTGGTGTTCGATGGTGTTCACGTGCTGGGTGGCGGCGTGATCGAGCGCGGCATCGGCGCCGACGCCGGTGCGCGCCGTTCGTTGCGGGCGTCGCTGCCGATTTTGGCGGCATAGGGTCCGCGGCTTCGAAGTTCAGTCCCTGAGCACCGCCAGATTTACGAGTTGACTATGAGCATAATGCGACGAGCGGCGACGGGACTCGACTGGGGAGGGCTTTCGCTCTTCGCGGTAGCGTTCTTCGTCTCGCATGCGGCATCGCTTTCTCTGATTGGCGTGGTGAGCCCGTTGGCGCCGACCTGGCCGCCGGCGGGCGTCGCGGTGGCCGCGTTGGTTCTCCTGCCGGCGCACAATCGGGCAGCGATCTACCTGCTGGTGGTGCTGCTCGACACGCTCTCCAATGTGTTGATGGGGTACGCCACCCCGCGCGGCTTCGCGTATCTGGTGGCCAGTCTGATCGAGATCAGCGTGACGCATGCGATCCTGCTCAAGCTGGCCAAGCCCACGCTGAGACTGACGCATCTGCGCGAGGTACCGGTGCTCGCGCTGGCCACGATTGCCGGTACGACGGTGAGCGGCGTGCTGGCGGCGCTGATCACGGGCAGCCCAACGCTCATCGCATTCGCCAACAACTTCGCGGTCTGGTGGATCGGCGACCTGCTGGGCATCGTGCTCGTGGCGCCGTTCGCCATCGTCTGGTTGCGGCCGCAACCTGTGGCGTTGCCGTCGTCCGGGAATTTGCTTTCGCGGGGCGTCGAGTTGCTGGTGTACAGCGTGCTGCTGGTCGTCGGCTCGATCTGGTGCTTTCGCGGCGACGTGCTCCTGGCGGTGCTCGACGCACACCCCTACATGCTCACGCTGCCGTTAATCTGGGCAGCGTTACGATACGGCACTCGGGGTGTGACGGTCTCGCTGCTGGTCATGGCGACCATCGCGGTCGTCCTGCTGGTGAACGGACAGGCCTCGGCGCTGGAGGGCACGTCGCAGGCGGAGCGCATCTTTCGGGTGCAGGTCTATCTGGGCCTCATGGCGGCGACCGGTCTGTTGCTCAGCACTGCGATCGTGGAGACGCGCGCGGCCAGCGAAGCAAACACGCGTTCGGCCGAAGCGTTGGTGGAGAGCGAACGTCGCTTGCGTCAAAGTCAGAAGATGGATGCGATCGGACAATTGGCTGGCGGGATCGCCCATGACTTCAACAACATTCTTGCGGCAATGCTGTTGTCGGCAAACGAAGCGCGGCGTGTCCGTGGGCTGCCGGCCGTGGCGGAGGAATTGTTGTTGGACATTGAGGCATCCGCGAAACGTGCGGCCGGACTGACGCAGCAGCTGCTCCTGTTCAGCCGCAAGCAATCGCTCCAGCCGCAGAGTGTCGATCTGAATGAGATCGTGCAGAACATGGCCCGGCTGCTCGGCCGCGTGGTCCCCGCCAACGTGTCGCTGACACTGTCGCTTTCACCGGAGCCGCTGCTGATCAATGCCGACGCTGGCATGCTTGAGCAGGTGTTGATGAACCTTGTCGTCAATGCGCGCGATGCGATGCCGGAGGGTGGTGGCATCAACGTATGCACGTGGCGCTTCGCGCTGTCTCCGCACGAACTGGCTGCACATCCGGAGGTTGCGTCGGAGCACTTTGCCGGATTGCGCGTAACGGACACTGGCACCGGCATCGGCGCAGACGACCTGCCGCATGTGTTCGAGCCTTTCTTCAGTACCAAGGAGCAGGGTAAGGGTACAGGACTTGGGCTGTCGACGGTGTTTGGCATCGCGCAGCAGCACCACGGCTTCGTGCGGGTGGCCTCAACGTCTGCCACCGGTACATCGGTCGAGTTCTGCATTCCGACGGAACGGACCTCCGAAGCCCAGCAACGTGTACGCGTTACTACGCCACTTCACGTGCGAGCCGTGGCCCGCGACGACACCGTGCTGATCGTGGAAGATGACGCGGCCGTCCGGCGCATGCTGCAGCGGGTACTTGAGCGTGACGGATTTTCGGTGGTGACGGCCGAGACAGCGAGCGAGGCGCTCGACCGCTGGGAGAGCTATGATCCACCGGTCGATCTTGTGCTGACTGACCTGGTCATGCCCGGCGGAGTCAGCGGAATTCAGCTGGCAGTCCAGTTGCGGGCGCGCAATCCGTTACTGCCCTTCGTGTTTACGAGCGGGTACGATCCCGATCAGGAAGCGCACCGCCACATGGTCGACCGCAACACGAACTTCATTCCAAAGCCATCGACCGCAGCGCAGGTGTTGCGGGTGGTGCACGCCAACCTCGCCGGGATTCGCGCATGACATTCGCACGTACTGTTCGTCTCGCCGCCCTGCTCTCGATTGGCTTCGTACTTTCCACCGTCTCTCGCCCATTGGTCTCGCTCGCCGCGGATCGCCCGGTCGCAGTAGACAGCGTGGTGTACGAATTGCGTACCTATACGGCGCATGCGGGCAAACTCCCCAACGTGCTCGCGCGTTTTCGTGATCACACGACGGCGCTGTTCGTCAAGCACGGCATGTCCAACGTGGGCTATTTCGTTCCACTCGACAGCGCGAACGGAGCGGGTCGAACGCTGGTGTACGTGTTGCGACACAATAGTCGGAGTGCGGCAGCGGCCTCGTGGCGCGCATTCGTATCCGACCCGGCGTGGAAGTCCGTTGCCGCTGCGAGCGAGCGTGACGGCCCGATTGTGGCCAAGATCGAGGCGGTCTTTCTGGCCGCCGCCGACTTCTCTCCGCAGGTGTTCTCGACAGCGGCGCGAGGCGCGTCGGCGGGGCGCGTCTTCGAGTTGCGACGGTACTCCACGCCGCCCAACGGACTGGCCAATCTCGACGCGCGCTTTCGCGACCATACGCTCGCGCTCTTCTCGAAGCACGGGATGACCAACGTGGCCTACTGGCACCCGACGGACAGTACGAGTGGCGCCGGGAGCACGTTGGTCTATCTCCTCGCACACGACAGTCGGGAGCGCGCCACGGCGAGCTGGGCGTCTTTTCGTGCCGACTCCGCATGGATCACCGCGCGCACGGCGTCGGAACGTCAAGCCGGTGGATCGCTCACGACCAGCGTAACCTCGGTCTTTCTCGCGCCGACGGATTTCTCGACGCTGCGGTAGAAGCGCGCTCGTGGTGCGGAGTGCGCGATACGCCGCGCGTCAGACTGGCGGCGCGCTGCGCTCGCGTGGCGATGTCATGACGGCCACGAGCATGTCGGCCGTGACATTGAGCAGCGTCTTGAACATGTCGGGCAACGTGTCCAGCGCGATCATGATGCCGATGCCCTCGACGGGGAGTCCAATGGCGGCGTACAACGGCACTTGCAGCAGCATGCCTCCGCTCGGGATGCCGGGCGTGCTGAAGCTCAATGCGACACTTGATGCCGCGACCAGTGCGATCGACGCGAACGGGAGCGTGATGCCGTACAACTTGGCGATGAACAGCGCGCCGACCACCCAGTAGATCGCGCTGGTCAACTTGAACACCGACGCGCCGAGCGGCAGTACGAAGCCGGTGGCCGTGGGCGGAAGGCGCAGCACGTCCGTCGCGCCCTTCACCATGGCCGGCAGCGCCGCGAGCGAACTGCGCGTGCCAAAGGCAACCACCTGTGATGGGACCAGGGCGCGCGCAAACCGGCCCAGTGGAACGCGTCCGGAGAGGCCAACAACTGCGTACAGCGCGATGGTCGCCACGAGGTGCAGCACGACCAGCACCACGATGTAGAACCCGATGGCTTGCAGCGCGGACGCGCCGAGTTTTTCTCCAAGCACAACGGCCAGTGCGAAGATGCCAAGCCACCCGATGGCCAGCATCCAACGCACGACCACTAACATCGTGTCGGCCATTCCGCGAAAGAACGCCAATTGCGATGCCCGCGATTCGGCGGACACACGTCCGAGTGCGAACGCATACAGCAGCGTGAAGAGCACCGTGGGCAGCAGCGCCCCGTCGGCGGCAGACTTGATGGGATTGAGCGGAATAAGACTCAACACCCATGTGCGTAGCGAGAGCGCATCGGCCGGCGGTACGTCGATCCTGGCGGTCGCCCGCAGGCGCGCGGTCGCATCGGGATCGAGCGCCAGGGACTCGAACCACCACGGGGCAACGAGCATGGTACCCACGGCGCACAGCGTCAGCAGCAACAGAAACCAGCCGAACGCCTTGGCGCCCACTGTGCCGGTGTGGCGCGTGTCGTTGGAGCCCGCCACGCCAATGATGAGCAGCGGCACCACCAACGGAATGACGGTCATGCGGACGGCGTTGATCCACGCCGTGCCGATGACGTCGAGGATAGCGACGACCCGCGTGGTGAGCGCGGACGGCTGGACCTGCTGCGCGAGTAGCATGCCGAACGCCAGACCGAGACCGAGGCCAAGCGACACATGCACCGCTTGCGAACGCCACGGACTGCGACGCTCGCGCGGTTCCGACGTTAGACCGGTCATGTCGTCACCGTTCGCGCGGCATGCTGCGCCAGACGCGGCACCGCGGGAGCGGCCGTCACGACGAATGCGTGCGTATGATGCCGCGACGGACTGGGGTACGGGTCACGGCGCGCCGGGCGGCGAGGGTGCAGTGGCGTCGGTGGCGGGAGCAGGGCGGTACGTGCCAAAGTGCCATTCATGCTGTTCGGGATCGCGCACACTGTATTCGCGCGTGCCGTACGGCGTGTCGTATGGTGCGCGGACGATCGTGGCTCCAGCGGCAATGGCGCGCGCCGAATGCGCGTCGACATCGGGGACGTAGGCGTACACTGTGGCGTTGCGTGCCGGCAAATCGAGCGGACTCGCCCATCCCAGCTCAGGTTTGGACGAGCCCACCATGATGACCTCCCCGCCGATGGACAGCTCGGCGTGGGCGATGCCGCCGTGTTCATCGGGGACGACCAGCAGCTCGCGGAACCCGAACGCACGCGTGAGAAACGGGATCGCGGTAGCCGGCTCGCGGTAGAAAAGGCACGGATACAGCTTGGGAGGTAACGCGGACATGGCGGCTCCACTGACGGGGTGACGGGCGTCGCAGGCGCGCACGACGGCGACGTGTCCACGACACACTAGGCGTACGACCGTCGCCCGTCTTGAACGTTTTTTCGAAGCGGGTGCAGCGCGCACAGCGGGCGATCCGGGTCAGTCGTCGGCATCTGGGGTACCGGTGACGAGTTCCACCACGCCCCCGCCCTCGAGTCGTCCGCGAAGATATGCCGTGGGTGAGCATCCCGCGAATTGCGCGAACTCACGCACCAGGTGCGACTGATCGGCGTAGCCGTGCTCCAACGCGAGTGTCGACCAGCGACCGCGCATCACGCGTTCGGCGTGTGACACGGACGTGACCCTCGAATCGGACTTCGAGCCGGTCAACGCCCGATCGATCGACTCGATGACGCCTTCGAACCGCTGCGCACGCGCGACCGAACGCGGCGTCATGCCGCAGTACGTCCGGAAGGCCGCGATCAGACGCGCCGGGCTCCAGTGCGTGTACTGCACCAGCGTCGCAATGCGAACACGACCGCGCGACGCGGCCAGCGTGTCCCAACACCATTGCACCTCGCCGGGTACGGACTTGGCGTTCACCAAACGTTCACGCAGCATGGCGTCCAGCAGGGCGAAGCGCGCCGGCCACGTCGCGGCGTTTCCCAAACGCTCCACCAGCGTCCGGCCGCGAGCGCCCAGCAGCGCGGTCAACTCCTCGCTGCGATTGTAGAGCGCGTGCATGGGCACACGCAGCAGTCGATGCGCCGCGAAGGGCGTGAGGTTGACCTGCAGCGCGCAACTGGACGACGCACTTTCCACGGCCGCCCACGTGTCGTACAACCCGGCCACGAACGACGAGCGGTCCGCGCCACTGACGTCGGCCCCCACCCCGGCAAAAACGCGGTACGGCGCACCGAAATTGATGATAAGGGGAATGATCGTTCCCGCCACTTCGGTACGACGAATCGGTCGCGTCGTGCACTCGGTCCAGCCAACGTAGTCCCCCCGCACCTGTCCACTCAAGGAGCTGTGCGGACTGCCCGAGTGCAGCTCCCACCACCCGTGCTCCCAGGTGGTGCGCACTGCTCAGAAGCCGAAGCCGACCGACCAGGTGATCTGCCGACGCGCCGGCGCGCCGTTCACATCCGTACCGAGGCGCACGTAATAACCGATCTCTCCGCCGAAGGCGAGCGCGGGGAGGATGTGCAACGACGCTCCCGCGTAGTTGCGCCACGGTTGCGCGTGGAGCGGCGAGCCGAATGTGCGCAGCGCACCGACACTCACCCCCGCCGCACCGCCGAGCGCGTTGATGGTGCGCATGCTGCCCAGCGACAGGCGCGCACCGCCGATGCCAAGCTTGGCCGCGGCGAAGTGACATTGGTCGCTGCCACCGTCCTGCGATTGCACGACGCGTCCGCGCGCATAGCCGATCGACAGCTTGAGCGGCGCGCCGTAGCCGAGTCCAAGCATACACCGATCCCACGAGGCGGTCTGCGCGCGCAATGGGCGCGCGGTGAGCGTCATCGCCGCGAGCAGCAACGCCGCCAGCGTCGTCGGTGCGGTGAACGCGCGTACGAGTGCGCCGGGCCACGACGCGCGCCCGCGCGTACTAACGCGTGCGTTCAGCGTCAAAACTTCAACCCGCCCGCTTCCGCGAAGTCCCGCATCGCCTTCTCCTGCGCCTCGGAGAGGGTCTCCGGCACAGTGATGGTCACTTCCACCAGCAAGTCGCCCTTCTTTCCGTCCTTGTCGATTCCCTGACCGGCGATGCGAAACCGCTTGCCCGCCGATGTACCCGGCGGAATGCGAATGGCGACCTTCTTGTCGTCGAGCGTCTTGACCGACACGCGCGAGCCCAAGGTTGCCTGCGCCACGTTGATGGGAACGGTGGCGACGAGATCGAGCCCTTCGCGCTTGTAGAATCGATCGGGCACGACCTCGAACGTTATCACGAGATGGCCGGCTTGTCCGCCCGACGCGCCTTTGCCGCCCTGCCCTTTGAGTCGCACCTTGGTTCCACTCTCCGCACCCGCCGGCACCGAGACCAGGACGCGACGCTTGGAGCGCGTCTCGCCGCTACCGTTGCACGTGGGGCACGGCGCGGTGGGAATCTGTCCACGTCCCACGCACACGGGACACGGGCGGTTGACCGCAAAACTCCCCTGACCGAAGGAGATCACGCCGCGACCGCTGCATTCGCCGCACGGCTTAAGGACTGCGCCCGGAGCTGCGCCGGATCCTCGGCACATGCCGCACTCCTCGTTCACTTCCAATTCGATAGGCACCTTCCCACCGGTGGCAGCAACGCGAAACGGGACCTCGACGCTCTTTTCGATCGTCTGGCCGCGCTCGGGCGTACGACCCCGATTGGATGTGCTGCGCGCTCCTCCCTGTCCGAACATGGACGAGAAAAGATCGCCGAGCCCACCGATCCCGCCGACATCGAAGTCGGTGAACGTGCCGGCGCCGGGCTGCCCGGGGCCGGTGCCGCCAAAACCGCCCGGACGTGCACGGGATCCAGCGCCAGACGGTCGCGTGCTGGCGAAGCCGCCGAAGGCGCCGAGACGGCGCATGTCGTCATACTCTTTCCGCTTGGCCGCATCGCCGAGCACGTTGTACGCCTCGGAGATTTCCTTGAAGCGGTCCGTCGCCTTGGGATCGTTTTGGTTGGTGTCCGGATGATACTGCTTGGCCAACCGCCGATACTGCTTCTTCAGCTCATCCGCTGTGGCGGACGAGGCGACTCCAAGAACTGCGTAGAAGTCCTTCCCGTTGGCCATGAGATTAGGTCGTGGTATTGCCGCTGCCGCTCGCGCCCTGCCACTGCTTGACGACGACCCGCGCCGGACGGAGCACGTGCCCGTTAATCACATAGCCGACCTGGAACGTGGCCGAGACAATGCCGTCCTCTGCTTCGGTGGCGGCGGGTGCCGTAGTGACGGCCTCGTGTTGCGACGGGTCGAACGGGTGCGACGTTGGATCGATGGTTTCGAAACCGTGGCCGGCCAGCGACTTGAACAACTTCCTTTCGACCAGCAGAACGCCATCCACCACGGTCTTCGCATCGACGGTGGACGGATCGACGTGGGCAAATCGTGTCACGTCGTCGAGCGCATCGAGCAGGCCGCGCACGAGTTCGCCCTGCGCGCGCCACCCTGCTTCCTGACGTTCCTTCACGGCGCGACGGCGAAAGTTGTCGTACTCGGCGGCCAGCCGAAGGTACTTCTCCTTTTGTTCGTCGAGGTCTCGCTGCAGGGAGTCGGTATCGGAGACGGCGGTCGCCTCGATAGTCGGCCGTGGATCGGTGGTCGTCTGTTCGGGCTCGGAGCCTTGCATTGGATCGGACATGGTTTGGTCGGTCTACGCGGAGGCGGCTACGGGGCGGCGGGCTCTGCACCTACGGCAGCGCTCGCGGTCCCTACGTGACGGAATGCAGGAAGTTTAGGGGACGTCTGACTGGGAGCAACACGCACGTCGCGCGCCGTTGTCCCGATTGGACGGTCGGGCGGACACGAGTGCGTCAAGCGCGCGAGGTCCATGCCGTCGCGTCGGTGTCGTGCGCAAAGACCCGGCGGAGCCGATCGAGCGCGACTTGCGTCGCGCGAAAGCGGATCTCACTCCGGTCGCCCGGCAAGACGGCGCGTACGGCCTGCGCCGCGCCGTCCACATCGACGGCGACCCACACGGTACCCACCGGCTTTTCCAGAGTGCCACCGTCGGGGCCGGCAATACCGGTAATCCCGATGCCGATGGTGCTCCCGAACCGCGCGCGCGCGCCGGCGGCCATGGCCAGCGCCACGGGCTCGCTCACGGCACCGTGGGTCTCGATCACTGAGGCCGGCACGTCAAGCTCACGGATTTTGACGGCGTTGCTGTAGGCAATTGTGCCGCCGAGGAACACAGCGCTGGAACCGGGAATGGCGGTCAGACGACCTCCCAGAAGCCCGCCCGTGCAACTTTCCGCCACGGCAATTGTCGCCGTCCGCTGCGCACAGGCGCCGAGCATGATGGCAGCGAGATCATCGTCGCCTTCTCCGTACACGAACCTACCCACTTTGGCGCGGATTTTCTCCGCGGCGGCGGTGAGTCGCGCTTCGGTGTCGCGCGCGGGCAGTCCGTGTGAGGTCACGCGCAGGTCTACCCCTTCGTTTCCGGGCAGAAACGCGAGAGACATGCCATCGATGCCGCGGGCCAAGTCCTCGAGCCGGTCGGCCAGCGCGGATTCGGCGATGTTGGCGGTACGCACGGTGCGAGACCGGATGACGGCCGGTTCCGCGCCGACGCGGTCGCGCAGCAGCGGCAGGATGGTATCGGCGATCATGCCGCGCATCTCGCGCGGGACGCCCGGAAGCATGGCCACCCAACGCTGTCGCTCGTCCTCCAGCCAGATCCCGGGCGCGGAGCCGTGCCGGTTGCCCAAGATAGTCGCGCCGGTGGGTACCATCGCTTGCTGCCGGTTGCTGGGCGGGAGCGCATGGCCGAACCGCTTGAGCCAGCGTTGTTCGAGGTTTTCCAGGATGCCGGCGTCCATGACCATTTCGCGCCCGAAAATTGTGCCGATGGCGGGCTTGGTCATGTCGTCGGCGGTGGGGCCGAGACCGCCGGTCGTAATCACAGCGCCGGTACGCTCGAGCGCTTCTCGCACGGCCGCAGCGATCGACTCGGCGCTGTCACCTACCGTGGCGCGACGGACCACGCGGATGCCCAGCGCGGCGAACTCGCGCGCAATATGGGCGGCGTTGGTGTCGATGGTGAAGCCGAGCAGCAGCTCGTCGCCGATCGTGACGATTTCGATGTTCATGCGCCAAAAGCTAACCGCTGGCGCCGCGTCGATTCGTTCGGCCGGACTGCCGCTGCTTGGCAAGGCCGCTGCCGGTAGGCGACTGCCGTACCGCGGGGGTAGCGCGCGCTAGGCGCGACTGCCGGCGGCCATGAACGGTCGACGGTAGCGCTGCAGATAGAGCACGAGCGACCAGAGCGTGAGCCCAACGGCGCCGGTCATGCTGCCCACGCCGAGGATGCCGTTGAAGACAGCAAAGGCCTGCCAGGCGGGGAGATCCAGCCAGGCGCGTTCAGTGGCCAGCGTGACCATCCAAAACCAGCAGTATGCAGAACCCACCCAAAGCGACTGGAAGCCGGTTTTCCACTTGGCGGGGCCGATGGCCGAGATGACGAGACCGCGTCGTGCGGCGACTTGGCGAAAGACCGTCATGACCGCTTCACGACCGAGGACGAGCAGCAGAATCCAGAGCGGAAACGCGATGCGACCGAACGGCGTGGTGAACAGAAACGCCGAGGGTTCGGGGAGGACACCTTCGAGCGGCGCCACGAACGTGTAGTGGCGCTGCAGGAGGTACATGGGGATGAGCGTGCCGAGCAGCAACAGCTTGTCGGCCAGCGGATCGAGCAGGCGGCCGAGATCCGTGACGAGGTTGCGTTGCCGTGCGAGGTGCCCGTCCCAATAGTCGGTGACCGCGGCGAACACGAAAAGCAGAAACGCGAGCAACCGTGCGGTGGAAGACGACGTGAACGGCAACCACGCAATCAACGGCGTCAGGGCGATACGTCCGACGGTGATGGCGTTGGGAAGGTTCACGGCGTGGGCTCAGCGTGACTGGCAGCGAATCTAGGCGAGCGTCTTGAGGACCAGCTTCGAGACGGCTTTGAGAGTGTCGAAGACACCGTCTCCGGTGACACCGACTGCTTCGAAATATGGCGCACGTTCCACCCATTCGCCGGTGGGTAGCTGCGATACCAGAAACTCGCCGGGTCGGAAGGGATCCGCCAGTGCGCGCATGCGCGCCGGGTCGGTGACTTCCCACCCGGGGTTGAGCATCTGCTGCAGCTCCGCAAGCGGAGAGGCGTTCGGCAAATCGCGCTTGTTGAACTGAATGACGAACGGCATGCGGGTAATGTCGTACCCGTATGCGGACATGTTGTCATACAGATTCTGCATCGATTCCACATTCGCTTCGGCGCGCTTGGCCTGTGAGTTGGCGACGAACACGACGCCGTCGACCCCCTTCAGAATGAGTTTGCGGCTGGCGTTGTAGTAGACCTGCCCGGGCACCGTGTACAGATGAAACCGGGTGCGAAATCCGCGGATTGTGCCCAGGTCGACCGGAAGAAAGTCGAAGAAGAGCGTACGCTCGGTTTCCGTGGCCAGCGAGATCAGTTTGCCTCGTGTGTTGGGCGACACCTTGCCGTACACGTACTCGAGGTTCGTGGTCTTGCCGCCGAGTCCCGGACCGTAGTACACGATCTTGCAGTTGATCTCGCGGGAGGCATAGTTGATCATCGACATCGTCGGCGCCCCCTACTGAAAAAGCCGGTCGATCTCGTCTTCGGCCCCGGCGAGGAAGCCGGGCGGCGTGTGCTGCGACGTGCCGCCTCGCGAGAACACGCCATCGAAGATCTTGGTGAGCTCATCGACGGCGCTCTTCATCTTCAGGCGGACCAGTCCGAGCGTGGTGCGGTTGTCGAAGAGCACGACGAGAATCACGCGTCGCGCGATATCGGCCAGATACATCGACTCGCGTTCACCCTGATGAAAGAGCACGCTGAAGTCAGTTTCGCCGATGAGTCTCGCCAGCTGATCGTTGGCGCTGAAGTCGGCGGCGGTGAGCGTTGCGAATGCGGTCACGTCGAAATTCGGCGGCTCGCCCACGGTGGCCACGAGCTGACCGCTCCGATCGACGATCAGGGCGCATCGCGCCTTGGCGTCGTAGAGAAATCGCTGCAGCGAAATGGTGATGGCCCCGAAATCGTCCTCAGTGAACGACCAGGTGGCGGCGCCGACGGACATGAATGGAAGGGGAACGTAAGGGAGAAAGGTCCGCACTCCCCGACAGAGGAGCCGTGCACTATCAACGCTCGGAGGCCCCCGAAAGTAACCTTCGGCGTCCCCAACCACATGCATGCTCAGGCCATGTCACGCCGCGCCGAGAGCGCCTGGGCAATGGTGACCCCGTCTGCGTACTCAAGGTCCCCGCCCACGGGCAGCCCGCGGGCAATGCGTGTGACTCGGATGGCGAGAGAGGCCAACTGTCGCTGCACGTAGAGCGCCGTGGCCTCGCCTTCAAGCGACGGATTGGTGGCCAGAATGACTTCGTGGACGCCTTCCGGCCCGACCCGGGCCAGCAGCGCGCCAATGGCCAGATCGTCCGGCCCGATCCCGTCGAGCGGCGACAACCGGCCACCCAGCACGTGGTAGAGCCCGCGAAACTCACCGGCGCGCTCAATCGAGGCGATGTCCGCCGCTTCTTCGACCACGCACAAGGTTGTGGCGTCGCGTCGCGGATCGCTGCACAGCGCGCAGAGCGGCGATTCCGTGAAGTTGTGGCATCGGTCGCACGAACGCACGCGCTCCGTGAGCAGCACCAGCGCCTCGGCCAGACGGCGGCTCTGCGCCGGCGGCTGGCGGAGCAAGTGATACGTAAGCCGCTGCGCCGTCTTCCGACCGATGCCGGGAAGGCGGGCGAGCTCACTCGTCAGCTCATCGATCACGGACATGACATGATGCTCGGGCGCGCGCCGTCGGTGACCGTGGCGGCGATCAGAACGGGAGCTTGAACGGAAGGTCGATGCCGCCGGTGACCTTGCTCATCTCCATTTGCATAGCCTCAGCGGCCTTCTTTTGCGCCTCACCAACGGCAACGACGATGAGATCTTCGAGCATTTCGAGATCATCGGCGCTCACGATGGACTTGTCGATCTTGATCTTGGTGAGCTGCATTTTGCCGTCGCAGGTAGCCGAAACCATACCGCCACCGGCGGCCGCCATGAACGACTGCTTGGCGAGTCCTTCCTGCGCCTGCTGCAGGCGACCCTGCATGTCCTTGAACTGATTCAGAATCTTGAAGAAGTCGGTCATGTCTCAAGGTAGCCGTCGCCGAACGACGGGCGTAGATGGGCGTACGTTGGCAGAGGGAGCCGGGTGCGGGCGATCAATCCAGCAGTTCGAGGTCGAGCGCACGCACCGCAGCGTCGAGCAACGGGTCGCTGGCCTGCAACTGTTCCAGCCGTTGCTTCTGCACGACTTCGGCGGTGAGCCGTTTGCTCGGGCGTGGCGTGGGCTGCTCAGAAGCGGAGCGCTGCACGCGGAGGACGAAGCCCGTGACACCGGCCACCACGCTCTGCATGGCCGTGACGACATCGACACGCGAGCTCTCCACCGCCTTCACGGCGATATCGTCTACCGAGTCGTACCCCAACACCAGCGTTCCGTTGGCCAGCACTTCGATCGGCGGCATGCGGTGCACGGACTGCGCCACCATGCCACGCCCAGCCGTGCGCAGCGCGGCGGCAACCGTGGGCCATTTTTCGCGCACCAGATCCAGCGAGGGCGGCGGAGCGGCGGACACGGTGGATTCGGCGGCGTGCGCTTGGCGTGGCGGCGCTGCGGCCTGGGCGACCTGAGCCGCGGCAGCGGCCTGCGCGACCTGCTGTGTGGCGGACCGGGGGATGGGAGGGGCAAAGACGGGCGCCGCTGTGGCGAGCGCGGGGGCAACCGCGGCGGGCGGCGCCGACGGCAGTGCGTGCGCTGAGGCACCGCGTGATTCCTTGGCAGCTCGTCGCACGGGTGGGTCGTCGCGACCGTCGTCACCGAAGCCTTTGAGCACTTCTTCCAGATCCACCGTGCGATCGATCAGGGCAAAGCGGACGAGCAACGTTTCGACCAATAGTTGTGGTTGCCCGCTGCGGCGAAAGGTCGGTTCGAGCTCCAGCAATGCATGCAGCATGCGCAGCAGATCACTGGCCGCGACACGTGTTTTGCGTTCGGTGAGTGCGGTGCGCATGCGTTCCGGCAGTTCCGGCATGTTGCCGCCCAGCGCAATCGCCAGCTGCGCGCGCAGCAATTCACCAAGGCCGGCAATCACGAGTCCGAAGTCGACGCCGGAGTCGGCCAGTCGCTGCACGGCCGGAAAGACATCGGCGGCTCGACGTTCGATGATGAGGTCGAGCAGCGCGAGGTACTCGTCGTCGGGGACGAGTCCCAGCGCGGCGCGCACCCGGTCGGCCGTGACGTGCGCACTGTCGCCGATGGACAGCACCTGATCGGCGAGCGAAAGCGCATCGCGCAGACCACCATCGGCCGCGCGCGCGATCATGCCGAGCGCTTCGTCCTCGAACGCGACCCCTTCCTCGGTGAGCACGATGGCAAGGCGTTCGCGGATTTCGGCCGGACCGATGCGCTTGAGATCGAAACGCTGCAGCCGCGAGAGAACCGGTGCCGCCATCTGCGCGATCTTTTGCGGTTCGGTGGTGGCGAAGACGAACACGACGCGCGGCGGTGGCTCTTCGAGAATTTTGAGCAATGCGTTCCATGCTTCGCGCGTGAGCATGTGCGCTTCGTCGACGATATAGACCTTGTAGCCGTCCTCGCCCGACGGGGCGTACATGGCGCGCTCGCGCAATTCACGTGCGTCGTCGACACCGCGATTGGAGGCGGCGTCGATTTCCACGACATCGAGCGAGGCACTGCCGGACCAGATGCGCTGGCAGTTGCCGCATTGTCCGCACGGCTCGCCCTGCAATTCCGGTTCGCCGCGCCGTTCGCAGTTGAGGGCCATGGCGAGCACGCGCGCGAGCGTCGTCTTGCCGGTCCCGCGCGGACCGCACAGCAGGTAGCCGTGGGCAACACGTCCTCGGGCAATCGCCCCCTTGAGCGTATTGGCGACGTGCGACTGCACGGCAACGGACGCAAAGTTGCGCGGGCGATATTTACGGGCGAGAGCGAGCGACATGGCGGGAATTTAGCGCGAGGTCGGCCCGGAGATGCGGACAAAAAAGCGCGCGGGAGGTCCGACTCCTTTCGGAGCGGATCCTCCCGCGCGCAGTACTCCGGGCCTGACGAAGCGACGCCAGTTCCACATGCCGCTGCTACCTTCGGGGTCCTGACGGATTTAGCAGGCTGGTGCCCTTCGGGACCCGGAGCATGTGGAACATAAGCGAGGGCGCTTGGGAAGCCAACCGCGGTTTCGGGGGGCGGGAGATCGGTGGTCGGTGCCGCTCAGGCGAGGGATTGTTCGATAGCCTGACGAAGGAGCGGGGCGGCGGCCGAGACCGCGTGCAGCGGGGCGTCGAGGTGGGTGACGGCGCGAATGCGCGATGGAGTCCACGACGACACGCGCACGCCGAGCGCAGCGGCGCGGGTGACCACGTCGTCGGCGTTGGCGATTGGGAGGTCGATCATGACGATGTTTGTGTCAGGCGGGACTACGGTGGCGCCGCCGGCCCCGCTGACGACGTCTGCCAAGTGTCGCGCCGCGTCATGATCCTGCGCGATGCGTGCGAGATGGTGTTCGAGGCCGTGCAGCGCGGCGGCGGCGAGAATGCCGCTCTGGCGCATGCCGCCGCCAAAGCGCTTCCGCACCTTGTGCGCGCGCGTGATGACCTCATGCGACCCGGCCAGCGCCGCGCCAACGGGGGCGCCGAGGCCCTTGGAAAACGACACCATTACGGTGTCTGCGCAGGCGGCGAATTCGGCAAGCGACGTACCCGAGGCGGCGGCGGCGTTCCACAACCGGGCGCCATCGAGATGCACACGCAAGCCATGCTGCCGCGCCAGCGCGCTGATGGCGCGGACCTCGGCGAGCGGCGTGACCACGCCTCCTGCTCCATTGTGCGTGTTTTCCAGGCACACCATCGACGGATCGGGGGCGTGAATGGACGCAGGTCGAATGGATGCGAGCAGATCGGCCGCGCTGTACACGAGTCCAGCGCCACGCACCGGACGGATCTGTGCCCCGCACAATCCCGCCACACCGGCAATCTCCCAGTTCACGATGTGCGACTCGGCGTCCACGAACACCTCGGTGCCGGGCTGCGAGTGCAACCAGATCGCCGACAGGTTGGCCATCGAGCCGCTCGGAAAGAACAGCGCGCGTTCCGTGCCGAGGAGCTCCGCCACCATTGCTTCAAGCCGTCGCGTGGTGGGATCGCCATCCAGCACGTCGTCGCCCACCTCGGCGTCAGCCATCGCACGGCGCATCGCTGGCGTTGGACGGGTTACGGTATCACTACGCAGGTCGAGCGGAGCGTCGGGCGAAAGCGAAGCAGTCACAGGGATTTGGATCGGGTGTTCGGACGACCAGCCAACGCCGGCGAAGCGGGCGCCGCGCGCGCGGTACGCCGCAGTGCGTAGGCCTGCGCGACTTCAGCGCCCAGCAGAAAGAGCAACGCTCCATAATACGTCCAGAACACCACGGCCACGACAGCGGCGATCGAGCCGGTATAGAGCGAGCTCGGATCGAAGCGCGCCACGAAGAGCGTGAACAGGTAGCGCGCCACTTCGAAGAGCATTGCCGCCGTGGTCGCACCAACGGCGGCGGCGCGCGGCGAGGGCCGGTGCTTGGGCAACGCGCGATAGAGCACATGAAAGAGGAGAAACACCACGGCGATCGCGAGCACGCGTCCGATCAGATAGCCGATCCAACTCATGGCGGACGCACGCAACCCGACGCTCACCAGCAGGGCGAGTCCGCGTGTGGTGGCCAGATCGAGGTAGGTTGAGAAGACCACGTACAGCACGACGGCGAACGTGGCGATGAGCGTGTAGGCAAAGTCGTAGACTTTCCCTTTCACGATGCCGTGATCGGTGCCGTCGAAGATCAGCGCGAGCACACTGCGCAAGGACCCGAACAGTCGCGTGGAGAACCACGCGAAGCCGATGGCGGAGTACACACCGACCGAACCGCGCGTGCGCAGCACGTCACCCACGATGTCCGAGAGCAGGCCGGTGGCCGCGTTCGGGTCGGAGGGCAGCAGCGCTTGCACGAGTCGCGTAACCGTGGCCGCTGCCTGCTCGGGACGGCTCCCGAGCAACAGCGACAGTCCGGCAATGAGCAAGAGCAAGAACGGCACGAGGGCGAGCAGGATGTTGAAGGCCAGCCCGCCCGCGAGGAAAAGAACGTTGTCTTCGGAGCTCTGAAACCAGACGCGCCGGACGACGTCCCAGGCGGCCTCAGCCCTCCGTTTCAGTACCGTCAGCGTGAGCAGCGTCTGGAGCTTCGTCGGCGTCCAGCGCCGCCTCGTCTGCTGCGCGCGGACGACGCCCGCGCGCGAAGCGTGCTTCGCGGTAGGCCCGACGGCTGTCGGCGTACGCGCGCTTGGCGTCGGCGACCGCCATTTCGAGGTAGTCACGCGAATCTTCAGCGGCCTCGCGGCCGGCCTCGATGGCCTCACCGACCGACGTAACGCGGGCGCCAATGGCTCCGCGCGCGCGTTCGACCTGCTCGTCAAACTGCGAGCGTGTGCGCCCGACCCGCTCCGTGACCTGCTCGCCGAGCGAGTCGGTCATATCCTTGACCTTGCGACCTGCTCGGCGCGCCTCACGCGAAATCCGGTCACGTGTGTCCTGACCGCTGGCAGGTGCCAGGAGCAGCGCGGCGCCTGCGCCGACGGCCAAGCCCAGCAGCATCATGCCGAGCCCGTTGCGGCTGTCACGCTCTACAATCACCACGCGATCGTCGTCGTCTTCGTATCGTGCCATCTACGTCTCCTGCCGCTGGGCGGCCGTTGAACAAGAAAATCGCGACCGTGTGCGTACGGGGTATGCGAACTCCTGTATGCGTACCCTTCGGTCAGTCGCTGAGGTCCGCGTCATCCGGTGCGGCAACAATCGTGCTCGCGCCGGTCGGGAGCGGCCGATGCTGCTCGGGCGCCGTCACAAAGCGTTGCACGACTTCCTTCGTTCCGGCGATGCCGAGCTGACGGAATAGGAACTCGAACTTGGCTTCGTAGGCAGCGGTAAGGCGTGCCTTGTGCTCAGCCGGCATGGCCCACAACTGCTTCTTGAACGGTCCAATCGCCTTCTTGCGTGTCTTATAGAAAAACTGCTCGTCGCTGTCGGTCGCCTTGCGCTCATCCTTCGCATTCTCGCGCAGCCACTCGTAGATCTCCGCGCGCAGCGCTTCCGGCAGATGATCGTACATCATCGTCTGGAAGTTCGTGGCGAGATGAATTTCGGCCGTTTCGGTGCGCGGGAAATTGCCGAACGCGGTGTCGGGAAGCGTGGACGCGCCATGCTGCACCGCGCCCGACATGCCGTACTTGTCGCGTGCGATCTTGGAGAGCGTTTCGAGCGTATCGAGGTCGAGCGCCACGTCGGCGATGGAGCCGTCGGCGAGTACCACGCCGCCATGTGACGTGCCCGACTGCACGGAGATCTTGGAGAGTCCCGCAGTGCCCGGTGCTTGCGCGGCCAGCGTGGCGTTGAAGCCCTCCATGAACGCCTCAAGTTCGGCCGGCGTGCTGTTCTCCGTACCGACTTCACCGATCTCACCACCAATCGAGATCGTTACGCCGTCCGGCTCTTCACCGCGCACATAGCGGGTGAGATCCACGCAGACTTCGTAGTTGAGCCGCTGTTGCTCCGCGAGCGTCGGCTTGGAGAGATCCACCAGCGTGGACGTGTCCACGTCGATATTGTAGAACCCTGCGGCGACTGCCTCACGGACGAGCGCCTTCACCGCATCGACTTCGGTGACCGGATCAACGGCGAACTTCTTGTGGTTGACCTGGAAGTGGTCGCCCTGAATGAACACCGGGCCACGGAAGCCTTCGCGCAGCGCGGCCGCCAGCACCACGGCCACGTATTCCGTCGGACGTTGGTCGGTATAGGCAATTTCGGAGCGTGCGATCTCGAAGATGAACGCTCCCGCGTCGAGCGCGATTGCCGTGCGGAAGATGGCGCGCGCCGTGTCGTACGTAACGCCGCGCACGTTGATTGCCGGCACCGTAAATCCGCCGCACTTCCCCGCCCCACGCGCCATGTACAGCTCGTGAATGGACGCGGGGCGCACGCCGACGAGCTGCCCGAGTTCCCAGACGAGCCAGCGGGCGACCATGCGCTCGCCTTCGTCGCCGAATACGGCCTGACGCACGAGTGCATCGAGGTGCGTGGTTTGGAGCGCGGAGGGATCGTGGAGGCGCACCTGACCGCCGTCTACCGTGACGGCGCCGCCGAAGAGCGTGGGCGAGGAGGTCGTGTTGGTCATTCGTCGGGGAATCCTGTCCGGTAGCGACCGCGCCACCGGTGCGGCTTCATGTGAAAGAAGGCGAACGCGCCAGCTGCAGGCGCACGTTCATGAAAGTTCCCATCGGCGGGACCATCGCGGCAAGGCCGCGCCCCGAATTGGGCCAGAGATATCTGCACGCCGCGACACGACGGCGGCCAGACGAGCGCGGCTAGACGCGGTACCGTGCGTTCGGTTTTGGGAGCGCATCCCACTCGGCCCGCGCCGCGTCGCTGCCCGGTTTCCCCAGCATGGCATAGGCGAAGTTCTTACCAAGCTCGACACCGGGCTGGTCGAAGGCGTTGACACCGTACAAGGCACCCGCATAGGCCGTGGCCAGTGCGAAGGTCTGCATCAGTGCGCCCACGTGCCACGCATCCACCGCGTCGAGCGTGATGGTGGCATTGAAGCGCCCGCGAGCGGCCAGCGCGCCCGCCGTGGCCCGACGCTCGATATCGAGCAGTTCCCCCAGCGTGTGGCCGCCCAGATAGGCCAACTCCGGAATATCGGCATGGCGAACCGGGATGGGGCCGTCGGCGGTGCGACCGTTCACGGCAACGAACGTGACCGTCTTGTCGAGCGGTCCCTCCATGAAGAGTTGCACCTGCGAATGCTGGTCGGTGGCGCCGAGCGCGGGGAGCGGCGTGGGGCCGGCATGCGTGCCGTCGGGACGGATTTTGCCGAGCGATTCCGCCCAGAGCTGCACGAACCAGAGCGCGATGTCTCGCAGCGGGTCGGTGTAGGGCATGAGCACCTGTACGTGCCGCCCGTGCTGCGTATCGGCGATCCATTGCAGCACCGCAAAGGCGCCCGCGGGATTGGCGGCGGGATCGATCGGGGCCGCGCGCGCCGTGCTGTCGGCGGCTCCGGCCAGCAGCGCACGCACATCGATGCCGATCAGCGCGGCCGGCAGCAGGCCGACCGGTGAGAGCACCGAGAAGCGTCCCCCCACGTTGGGTGGAATGTCGAGCGTGGTGATCCCCTCGGCGCGCGCGATCCGGCGCAGCGCACCCACTTCGGGATCGGTGACGAAGACGAGGTGCTCTCGTGCCCGCTTTTCGCCGAGCGCGCGCGCAAGGGCTTCGCGCACGATCAGGTACTGCGCCATCGTTTCGACCGTCCCCCCCGACTTGGATACCACGAGCACCAGCGTGTTCGCGAGATCGAGCCGCGTGAGCACCGTGCCGATCGTGCCCGGATCGACGTTGTCCAGCACATGTAAGCGAGGAAATCCACCGCGCGACTTGCCGTCGAGCGTGTTCCACGAGAGCGGGCGCAACGCCGTGCGCAGGGCGATCGGACCGAGGGCAGAGCCGCCGATTCCGAGCAGGAGCACATCGGTGAAGCGACCGCGTGCCTGCTCTGCCACTGCGAGCGTGTTGGCGAGCAGCGGCTCGTTGGTGGGCAGTGTAAGAAAGCCGAGGCTATGGCGTTTGGCTTCGACGGAGGCGTGCGCGCGTTCGAAGGCGCTGCACGCGCTGAGCCACTGCGCATCGGTAATACCGGCGCCGTTGGGAAGTGCACCGGCCATCATGTTCGTGAAATCGATCGCGAGCGTCATTGGAATCCCGATGGGGTTCGAGGTCGTGGCGGAGACACGGCGGAAGCGATGCCCGAACGCGGTCGGACAACGCTCAACATGTGACTTCCAGTCCGTCGTAGGCCGGGCTGATGCCAGGTGGCAGTTCGGCGGCGAGGTCGGCGTGAAAGGATTCGTGCGTCAGGTGCGTGAGATATGTTTGCGCCGCACCGATGCGTTGCGCCACGGCGACCGCTTCACTTACCGACAGATGCGTAGGGTGCGCTCGATGCATGAGCGCATTGAGCACCAGCACGCGCACACCGGTCAGCGCTGCGATCGCGACGTCGGGAATTGTCTTCGCATCGGTCACATAGCCGATCGCGCCAACGCGAAAGGCGAGCACTTCCGTGTGCCCGTGCGGCACCGCAATCGGCACGATGTTGGTGTGATTTACGCGGAATGGCGTACCCGCGACCACCTCGACGAGCCGTCCTTCAGGTTTGGTGGTGCCGGGAATCGGGCGCATTCGCTCGTCCACGATGTACGGAAAGCGCGCACTGATCGTGGCCAGCGTTTCGTGCGAACCGTAAAGCGGCAACGGCGTGGCCCGTCTCACCGTGAACGCGCGCAGATCGTCGATGCCGTGAATGTGATCGGCGTGTTCGTGGGTGAAGAGTACCGCGTCGATGTGCCGTATATCGCTGGCCACGAGCCGCAGCCGCAGTTCCGGCGGTGTATCGATGAGCAGACGGGTGCCGTCGTCGGTTTCGATGACGGCGCCACAGCGCGTGCGCTTGTCGCGGGAATCGGTGGACCGGCAGACCGCGCAGTCACAGGCGATCTGCGGCACACCGAAACTCGTTCCGGTCCCGAGAAACGTCATTTTCATCGCTGCGGCCTCACTGTTGCGGCATCAGCGCGTGGATGCCGCAACATGTATGTCTGCCCCGTGACTGCGTGCACGGCGGGATCAGACTGTTTCGACCTTGATCATGTTGGTCGTGCCCGGCACGTCGAAGGGAACGCCGGCGGTGACGGCGACGCGGTCTCCCTTGGTAACGAGTCCGAGGTCGGACGCTTCACGCAGGGCCATCGCGACCATGTGATCGTAGCCGCGCGCCGTGGGTACGAGGCGCGGCACCACGCCCCACACCAGCGATAGCTGGCGGCAGACGCGGGGTTGGTCAGTGAGTGCAAGAATAGGCACGCTCGGGCGGTGCGACGCGACGATGCGCGCCGAAAATCCGCTCTTGGTGAAGACGACCACCAGCGGCGCCTCGAGCATGCGGACGGCGGCCACCGTGGCGGCAGCGATCGCTTCCTCGGTGTTCATGCCCACGGTGCCACGACGCTCGGCGCGCGCGTTCTGGTTGGGGCGCGGGTGCGTTTCGATTTCGGTGATGATACGTCGCATCGCTTCCACGGCGAGGCGCGGATACGCTCCGGCGGCCGTTTCGGCGGAGAGCATCACCGCGTCGGTGCCGTCCAGAATGGCGTTGGCGACGTCGCTGGCTTCGGCGCGCGTGGGGCGCGGATTTTCGATCATCGACTCGAGCATCTGCGTGGCCGTGATGACGGGGCGGCCCATGCGGTTGGCGAGCGCGATGATGTTTTTCTGCGCGATGGGGACTTCTTCGTACGGCAGTTCGACGCCGAGATCGCCGCGCGCCACCATCACCGCGTCGGAGGCGCGCAGAATCTCCTCGATGTTCTGCAGCGCGATGTCCTTTTCGATCTTGGCGACGATGAGCATCGTCTTCGGAATGAGCGCGCGCATCGACTCGATGTCGTCGGCGCGGCGGACGAAGCTGAGCGCCAGCGCGTCGAGATCGTGCGCGACGGCAAATTCGAGATCGGCCTTGTCTTTTTCCGTAAGCGACGGCGCCGACACGGCGATGCCGGGGAGATTCATCCCCTTGTGGCTCGACAGCGTCCCACCGTGCACGACCATCGCCGTCACGCGCGGCGCATCGACCGCAGTGACCAGCAGTTCGATCAGGCCGTCGTTGATCAGGATGCGATTGCCGGGCGAGACGTCGTGCGCGAGGTCGTCGTACGTGATCGGGATTTCATCCTCTGCGGCATGCTCTTCCGGCACGAGCACAACCGTGGCGCCGTTGTCGAGCTGTCGCGGCGCCGCGAGATCGCCGATGCGGATGCGCGGCCCCTGCAGGTCGCCCAGAATGGCAACCGGGCGGCCGAGTGCGGCCGCGACTTCGCGAACGGTGGCGATGGTTTTCGCATGCTGTTCGTGTGTGCCATGCGAAAAGTTGATGCGCGCGACGTCCAGTCCGGCTTCGATGAGCGAGCGAATGCCGTCAGCCGTATTGCTGGCCGGTCCGAGTGTGCCCACGATCTTGGTGCGCGCAACGTGGCGACGTGTGAACGGCGTCGCGCCTGCGTCGCTATCGGCGATGGAGGCGGCGGCCCGTTCGGGCCCTGTGCGCGGAATGGCCGATTCGTGATTGTCCAATTCAGTGACTGACAACGGCCGTCGCTCCGGATGCCTGTGATGACGCGTGGGATGGGGAAGCGGCGAGTGCGGCGCGCTTGCGCGCGATGCCGGCCAGCAG
>JBBQSM010000042.1:0-28286 GCA_038234895.1 Gemmatimonadales bacterium | reverse complement strand
GGTTTCTGATTTCTTTGTCGTGGTGTCGCCCCCGGTTATTTTTTTTTTGTTTTTTGGGTTTTTGTCTCCTACACCCCGCCCGCTGGTTTGTGTTTGACTTCGCGGGCGGCGGGACCCCCCCGGGGGCCGCCCGCTTCTCTTTTTGGTATATATTTCTCGGCTATGCAGAAACGAGTTTCCCTCCGCACGGCGGCCTCAGGCGCGCTGGCACTGGTACTGGCGCTTCCTGGCGCGTTGTGGGCGCAGGATCCGAGCGGGCGCTGCACCACGCCCGATTCCATTGCCGTACGCGGTAACCGGCGGGTTGCGGAAGCAAAGATCCGGACCGAAGCCGGGCTGGTCGCAGGTACCCCGCTCAATTTCCCGGGCGTCCAGCGCGCCATCAAGGCGATCTATGCCCTGAACGAGTTCGACGCCGTCGACGTGAACTGCGATCTACAGTCGGTGCCGGACAAGGCAATCATCGCGGTGGTCGTGACCGAGCGCGCCATTCTTGGCGACCTCAAGGTGGTCGGTCCGAAAGAAGTGTCGGAGCGTTCGGTGAAGGACAAGATCGATCTCCTCATCGGGCGGCCGATCGATCCGCTTCTCGAGGTGCGGTCTCGGGCGCGCATCGATTCAGTGTACGAGGCCGCGGGTTTTTACCTCGCGCAGGTGAGCATCGATTCGACGATAATGTCGGACGGGCGCATTGGACTCACCTACCGGATTGATGAAGGGCGGCGATTGGCGATTTCCGGCATCGACGTGACGGGCAATCCGACGGTCAAGGAAAAAACCGTTGTCGGCGCGATGAAGATCAAACCCGAAGGGTTCTGGTTTTTCCGGAAAGGCGAGTTCGACGACGACAAGTACGTGGGCGATCTGGGCGAGCGGATTCCGGCGCTATTTTCGCGGCTGGGCTACGTGGATATGCGCATCGCGAAGGACACGATGATCGTCGATCGCGATCGTGGAAAAGGGCTTATCCAGATCGATATCGAGGAAGGGCCGCGATATCGCGTGGGCTCGTTCGAGATCGCCGGTAACCGGCGATTCCCGACCGACGAACTGCGGCGGTTTTATCCGTTCGAAGGCAACGATCCTACACTGACCCAACGAGTGAAGGGGCTCATCTCACGCGAGGCGGCAGCGCCCGAGGGCGTCTTCGATCAGCGCAAGTGGGACGACGCCCTCGAGAAGGTGAACACGGCGTATCGCAATAACGGCTACCTGTACGCTCGCATCAATCCGGTGGTGGAACGCCGTCTGGATGCCGATTCGCAGCCGGTGGTCAACCTTCGCTGGGAGATCGACGAAAAGAATCCGGCGATCGTCAATCGCATCGAGATTCTGGGAAACGACTACACGGCAGACGACTGTATCCGTCGCCAGATCTTCCTCGTCCCGGGTGGGGTATTCAACCAAGAAGCAATGGTGCGTTCGTACCAGAGCATCGGCAACCTGAATTTCTTCGAGTCGCCGATGCCGTTCCCCGACTATCGCCCGATCAACGATCAGGGCGATGTGGACATCATCTTCCGACTTAAAGAGAAGCGCACCGGCAGCATCAACTTCGGCGCGTCGATGGGGCAGGGCGGCGTGGGCTTCGGCGGCTTCATCGGACTGGAGCAGCCAAACCTGTTCGGCCGCTGCAAGAAGGGACAGCTGAATTGGCAGTACGGCCGCTTCTTCAACGACTTCACGGCAACTTACTCCGATCCCGCGCTTCGCGGCACGCGGACGTCGGGTGCTATCAGCGCGTACCGCACCCAGTCGCGCTTCGTCGTCGGCAACCTCGGCCAGAACATCCGGACCGGCGCGCAGGTTCGCCTTGGATTTCCGGTGCCATGGTCACTGTTTTCCACCGTTGCGGTGTCATATAACGGTGAGTCGGCAACCTTTACCCAGGGCACTATCACCAACGGCTGTACCAGGAACTGTCTGCGGTCCAACGTCGGACTCGAGTATTCATACGACACGCGCGCCGATCTCCCCTTCGCGACTTCGGGTTCCTTGCGTTCCATCACGACGGACTTCAGCGGCGGCCCGCTCGGCGGCACGGTGAATTTCCAGCGCGTGACCGGCGAAATGCGGGCCTACGCTCCGCTGGCGCAAATCGGCGGTTCGACCCCCGGGTCGTCGCCAATCAAGCTGGTGATGGGCATGACCGCCCGCGCCGGCGCGCTGTTCGGCAACTCGGGACCGTTCTTCTTCCAGCAGCAGTTTGCCGTGGGCGGTGTGATGTTCGGGCAGGCGGTGCGAGGATATCCCGAGTTCTCGATTACGCCGCTGGGCTTCAACCCCGCCACCGATCAGTTCCGTTCGGACCCGAACTCATTTGGTAACGCCTTTATGACGATCACTGGTGAGGTCGGACTGCGACTCAACCAGATGTTCTACCTGAACGTATTTACGGATGCCGGCAACAACTGGCAGTCCGCTCGTCAGATCAATCCCACTCGCCTCTTCCGTTCTGCGGGCGTTGGGGTATCTACCGTGACGCCGTTGGGGCCGCTTGGGCTCGATCTGGCGTACGGGTTCGATCGTACCGCGGTCGATCCGCTCACCCTTCGTTTGCGGCCGGAGCCGAAGTGGCAATTCCACTTCCGACTCGGTCAGCTCTTCTAGAGGATTTCCGATGCGTCTTTCCACGTTCGTTGGCGCTTGTGCGCTCATGCTTGGGGTCCCAGCAGTCGTCTCCGCACAGACGGCGCAGAAGTTCGCCTTCATCAACTCGCAGGCGATCATGCAGTCCGCGCCCGGTCGGGTCGAGGCGGAGTTGCAGTTCCAGAAAGACATGGAAGTCTTCCGTTCGCAGGTCACCAAGCTCGGCGACTCGCTGAACGTGCTCAGCGAGACGTACAAGAAGGAGGAGCCGTCGCTCTCGCCAACCGCCAAGGAAGCGCGGCTGAAGACGCTGCGCGAGAAGGAAGCCGACTATCAGGAGCGTGTGCAGAAGCTCAACGAGCAGGCGCAGCAGCGTGAAGCCGAGTTGATGCAGCCTATTCTCGACAAGGTTCGCAGTGTGCTTGATGATATGCGTGCCGAGGGCGGCTACTCGTTCATCTTCGACGTGTCGGCGGGGGCAGTGATCGTATCCGCGGATAAGAATCTCGACATCACGGAGCGCGTGGTGTCCAAGCTCAAGCTGGCGGCGCCCCGTGCGGCAACCAAGCCTGCAGCGGGACCGGCGTCGGCGCCGGCTGGCGTGACGACGAAGAAACCTCCGACGCAGTGAGCGAAGGGCTGGAACGGCTTCGTGCGGACGGCGGTGATGAGGGTAAGCTCAACACCCCGTCAGCCATTGCGGAGCAGGTCGGTGGTGAACTGCATGGGGATGGCGACCTTGTCATTCGCGGCATCGCGCCACTTGATCGGGCTGGGCCGGATCAAGTGAGCCTGTTGGCGCATGCGCGCTACGCGAACTGGTTTTCGAGCACGCGGGCAGGTGTTGTGCTGGTATCTCCGGAGCTGGCCGCGTTGCCCGGTGCGCCATTGGCGCGCGTCATCGTCGCCAAGCCCGTGGAGGCGATTCAGCTGCTGCTCCGACATTTCCATCGCGGAGAGCGTCGGCCGAGCGGCATTCACCCCACGGCAGTGATCGCATCATCCGCGAGACTTGGTGCGGACGTGACGGTGGAAGCGTATGCGATCGTTGGTGAAGATGTCGTGATTGGCGATCGCGGGTGGATCGGTCCGCACGTCGTGATCGGTGATGGATCCACCTTCGGCACGGACGCGCGATTGTACGCGGGTGCAACCGTGTATCCGCATGTGGAAGCGGGCGACCGGGTCGTGTTGCACGCAGGAGCGCGAGTCGGGCGAGACGGCTTTGGCTTTCTTCCCACGCCGAACGGACCGGTACGGGTACCACACGTCGGGCGCTGTGTGCTCGAACAGGACGTGGAGATCGGTGCGAACAGCTGCGTCGATCGCGGCAGTATCGACGACACCATCATCGGGATGGGAACGAAACTGGACAGTCTGGTACACATCGCGCACAACGTGCGCGTCGGCCGCTATTGCTTCTTCGCCATGGGTGTTGGTGTTGCGGGCAGCGCGCGGATCGGCGACGGTGTGCAGCTTGGCGGGCAGTCGGGTGTGGGAAACCACATCAATATCGGTTCAGGCGCGTCCATTGCGGCCCGTGCCGGTGTTGTGAGCGACGTGCCCGCCGGTGAGACGTACTCCGGCTTTCCCGCGCGACCGCACCGCGATCAGTTGCGTTCGTGGGCGGCTCTCGCCCGCCTGAGCGCGATCATCAAGCCATTAGAGCGATTGTTGGACCGGACGGAGCCGTCATGAGCGACAGGCGTCCCGTCGGGAAGGCGTCCACGTCCGGCACGTTGCTTTCGTTGACCGGTGCGCGGCGAACGATTGCGGCCGAGGCGACGGTCGAGGGTGTGGGGTTGCACTTGGGACAACCATGCCGTCTCACCTTCCGGCCGGCGCCGACGGGGTTTGGTGTACAGTTCCGTCGCAGCGACCATCCGGACGGGGCGCTCGTTCCCGCGCGCGTGGACGTGGCGGTGAACGCCGAGCGTCGCACGCAACTTGGTCGCGGCGAGGCGGCTCTGCACACGGTCGAACACGTGCTGGCGGCGGTGGGTGCGCTGGCGATCGACGATCTGGAGATTGTGATGGACGGCCCCGAGCCGCCGATCATGGACGGTAGCGCGGCGCCGTTCTTGGAGGCGCTGCTGGGGGCAGGATTGGCGGCAAACGGCGGTCGGCCGGACTGGCTCGTGCTGCGCAAATCGATTCGGGTCGAGGACGGGGATTCCGTCTATGAGGCGCATCCGTGCAACCGGTTGGAGCTCGACGTCTCGATCGATTTTCCGCACCCGTTAATCGGTGCGCAATCGGGTAAGTACACGGTCGATGCCGCGAACTTCGGTCGTGAACTCGCGGGCGCGCGCACATTCGGCTTCCTCCACGAAGTCGACGCATTGCGGGCGAAGGGGTTGATTCAAGGTGCGTCCACGGCCAATGCCGTGGTGCTCGATGAGTCATCGGTCGTCGAGAACTCGTTGCGGTGGCCCGACGAGTTCGTGCGTCACAAGGCGTTGGATTGCGTCGGTGACCTCGTACTGGCCGGTGGTCGTCTGCGCGCGCGCATCGTGGCACATAAACCGAGTCACCGGGGCACGGTCGCGTTGGTACGCGCCCTCGTGCAACACGCAGTCCGGGAGCCGTCTGTGTATACCGTCGAAGACATCATGCAGGTGTTGCCCCATCGCTATCCGTTTCTGCTCGTGGATCGTATCCTCGAGATCGAGGAAGGGAAGCGTATCGTCGGGCTCAAGAACGTGACCATCAACGAGCCGTTCTTTCAGGGCCATTTTCCGGGACATCCCATCATGCCCGGCGTGCTCATCATCGAGTCGATGGCGCAGGTCGGCGGCATGCTGTTGATGCGGACCATTGACGATCCGTCGACGAAGGTTGTGTACTTCATGTCGCTCGACAACATCAAGTTTCGCCGACCGGTGCGGCCGGGTGACCAGTTGCGATTGGAGCTCGAGGTGACGCAGCTGCGCGGCGCAACCTGTCGTATGCGCGGCGTGGCGACGGTGGACGGGCAGGTGGCGACCGAGGCTGAAATGGCGGCCATGATCCGCGATCGATGAGCCATCGCATACATCCGACGGCGCTGGTCGACGCAACGGCCGAACTCGCCGACGATGTCGAGATCGGGCCGTGGGCAATCGTGGGGCCGCAGTGCGTGCTCGGTGCGGGCACGAAGATCGCGGCACGCGCAACACTCGAGCGCAACGTGCGCCTCGGCGCCAGCGTGCGCATCGGGATCGGCGCGGTGCTCGGCGGAGATCCGCAGGACCTCAAGTATCGCGGCGAAGAGACGTGGGTGGACATCGGTGATGAAACCACCGTGCGCGAGTACGCGACCATCAACCGCGGGACCGCTCATTCGCTGACGACTCGTGTCGGACGCGGCTGCTTTCTGATGAGCTATGTGCATCTCGCGCACGACTGTCATCTCGGTGACCACATCATCATCTCGAACGGGACACAACTCGCGGGTCACGTCATCATTGAGGACAAGGTGACCATCTCGGGACTGTGCGCCGTGCACCAGTTCGCGCGCATCGGGCGGAACGCGTTCATCGGCGGTTGCTCGCGCGTCCCGCAGGACGTACCGCCGTTCGTACGCGCCGTGGGCAATCCGCTCAAGCTATTCGGCCTGAATTCCGTGGGCCTTCGCCGCAGCGGCTTTGACGAAGCGGTGGTGGGTGAGCTCAAGCGCGCCTATCGACTGTGCTTCCGCTCCGATCTGAATCTGTCGCAGGGAGTGGAGCGCGCGCGCGGTGAACTGGAGTTGCTGCCGGAAGTGCGCCAGTTCCTCGATTTCATCGACGCCAGCCAACGCGGAGTTGGGTTCTGAACACGCATCCGGAAGCGATGTCATTCTCGCGGCATGGCGCGGCGCGTGTCGGCGTCATCGGCGCGGGCGGATTGGGCGTGCATCACGTGCGCATTCTGCGCGATCTGGCGGGCGACCGCTTTGCGGGTTTCGTGGACGACAACCCGGCGCGCGCGCGCGAGGTGGCCGCGACGCTCGACGTGCGCGCCTTCGACTCGCTGGACGAGCTGCTGGCGCAGGTTGATGCCGTGTCGATCGTCGTGCCTACGACAGCTCATCACGCTGTCGCTGCGCGTGCGTTGCAGGCTGGCAAGCATGTATTCGTGGAGAAGCCGTTCACGGTAACACTCGATGAGGCGGACTCGCTGCTGGCGCTGTCACGCAGCGCCGGCACGGTGCTGCAGGTCGGACATGTGGAGCGGTTTAATCGTGCTGTCCGTGCCGCGATGCCGTTCGTCGACGGACCGCGCTTCATCGAGAGCGACCGGCTGGCCCCGTTTAACCCGCGCGGCTCGGACGTGGCGGTTGTGCTTGATCTGATGATCCATGATCTCGATCTCGTCCACACACTGGTCGGTACGCGTGTGACCGATGTGCAGGCGATGGGCATGCCCGTGCTCACGCCGCAGATCGACATTGCCAACGCGCGCCTCACGTTTGCCAATGGCGCGGTCGCCAACATCACCGCCAGCCGCGTGTCACGCGAACGGTTGCGCAAGCTGCGCATCTTTCAGCGTAGCGGGTATCTGTCGCTCGATCTCGCGGCGGGCACCGGTGAGTTTTTCAGACTACGCGGTGATTTTGATCCGTTGCAGTTGGCTCAGGCCCCGCGCGCGCTGCAGGACTTCGTCGAATTGGTGCCGCTGCAGGCGCCCGAGGGGGAGCCGCTGGCGCTCGAGCTGGCACAGTTTCTCGGCGCCATCGCCGGGCACAACGCCATCGCGGTGACGGGTGAAGAAGGACGTGATGCACTGGAGGCGGCGCTGCGCATCGTGTCTGCGATCGATGTCGCGCGTTTGCTGATCAATCCGAGCGGCGACATCGGTGCGTGAAATTCTTTTCGTTGTCGGCGAAGCGTCCGGCGACTTACATGCTGGGAAAGTGGCTGAGGTGATTGCGCAGCGTCGTCCGGACATCTCCATGGCGGGGATCGGGGGCGGACACATGCGCGAGGCCGGTGTCGAGATCCTTGAGGATGTCGAGCGACTGGCGGTGATGGGGTTCGTGGAAGTGTTGGCGCACGTGCCCAAGCATTGGCAGCTGTTGCGTATGCTGCGGGCGCGCATCGCGCGCGGCAACGTGGGGCTGGTTGTCTTGCTGGATTATCCCGGATTCAATCTCAAGGTCGCCGAAGTTGCGCGCAGCGCGGGCGTACCGGTGCTGTATTACATCACGCCGCAGGTGTGGGCGTGGGGCGCCGACCGGCTCCCAAAGATCGCGCGCCTGGTGACCAAGGCGGCGTCGATCCTGCCCTTCGAGGAAGCGCTGCTGCGTGCGCATGGTGTCGACGCGACGTTCGTCGGCCATCCGTTACTCGATCGCGCACGTAATCTTCCGTCGTCGACCGAGGCACGCGATAGACTCCGGCTGCCTGCCGACGGCGAAATACTTGCGGTCTTTCCTGGTAGTCGCCGTGCGGAGTTGGCGCGTCATCTGGCACCGTTCATGGAGACGGCACGGGAACTGGTGCGTCGCCGTCCGCACCTGCGTGTGGTGGTGAGTGTGGCGCCGACGGTAAAGATCGACGCGGCGGATTGTCCCTTCCCGATGGTGCGCGGCAACTCGTTCGATGTGCTGCGCGCGGCGACGGCCGGATTGCTGAAGAGCGGTACTACCACACTCGAGGCCGCAGTCGCCGGACTCCCGCACGTGATCGGATACCGCACCAGTCCAATCACGTATCGCATCGCCCGCCGTGTCGTCAAGATTCCGCACATCGGTCTCGTCAACGTGGTGGCCCAACGCGAAGTCTCACGCGAGTTCGTGCAGGACGCGTTTCAGCCGCACGTGGTTGCCGATGCCCTCGAACCGTTGCTCACTGCGGGAAGCGTCGAGCGACGCGCCGCGGAGCAGGGGCTGTCGGAGGTGCGAGACGCGTTGGGCACACCGGGCGCCGCCGAACGGGTCGCGACGATGGCGTTGGATCTGCTGGGATGATCACGCAGCGGGAGCGCAACATTCCACGGCGCAATGCGCCGGTTGCGCCGTCGGTCGATGTCGTGCTCGATGCGCGGACGCGACTGGCCATCCGGCTCGGCGAAGCGCTCTTGCGTATCCTCGGGATGACGTGGCGCGTGCGCGTCTTCGGGCGCCGCACGCTACTGGACCGAGCAGCCGACGCCGAACGCGTCGTGTACACACTCTGGCACGGCGAAATGCTTCCCATCATTTGGGCGCATCGCCAGCCGACCTCGGTCATGATCAGCGAACATCGCGACGGTGAAATCATCGCGCGTATTCTCGGACGCTTCGGGTACGCGGGAATCAGGGGCTCCACTTCGCGTGGCGGTGCGCGCGCATTGCTGGAAGCGGTGCAGGCGTTGTCGCATGGTGTGGACATCGCCATTACGCCGGACGGGCCGCGCGGACCGCGACATTCCTTTGCGCCAGGTGCGCTGTTGGTGGCGTTTCGCGCCGGCGCGCGCGTGGTGCCGATCGTGTCGCATGTCAATCGTGCGTGGCGTTTACGCTCGTGGGACGGTTTTGTCATTCCCAAGCCCTTCGCACGCGTGACCGTGGTGTACGGCACACCGTCGCCCATCGTTGCAGCCGACGCGCGAAGCGCGGCCGAGCAGGCGGTGCGTTTCGCGGAGCGCATGAAAGCCGAGTCAGCACGGGCGGTGACATTGGCAGGCGGTGTCTGGAGCGAGCCGCTCGCTCCCTTGCCGCCGGTTGGGTCGTAGTCGCATGTCGGTGACGTCGCGACTTGCCACGTTTGCGGAGCACGTTTGGGAGAGCGACTCGGCGGGTGCCGCAGCGTTGCGCGGGCTGCTCACGCCGGCCGAGTGGGTGTACGCCTCGGTGGTGGCCCGTCGCAATCATGGTTACGATGTCGCCACCACGCATGCTCCAGCACTCGCGGCCCTGTCGGTTGGCAATCTGACCGTTGGCGGCACCGGCAAGACGCCGGTGGCCGCGTGGTGCGTGAAGGAATTGGCCAAACGCGGCGCCAGTCCGGCCGTAGTGATGCGTGGCTACGGCGACGACGAGTGGCGTGTGCACGCGATGCTCAACCCCGGGGTGCCGGTGGTGGTGGCCGCCGATCGGAGGGACGGATTGGTGACCGCGCGTGTGCGCGGGGCCGACTGTGCCGTCTTGGATGATGCCTTTCAGCACCGTCGAGTCTCTCGCGCCGCCGACGTGGTGCTGCTGAGTGCCGACCGGTGGCAGGAACGCGCGCGCATGCTGCCTGCGGGGCCGTACCGTGAGCCGATGTCGGCGTTGCGTCGTGCGGATATCGGCGTGATCACCGTCAAGGCGGCGTCCGACGAGCGCATCGTCTTGCTGCAGCGCGCCATGACGAGCGCCGCGCCAGACGTTCCCACGGCGGTGGTGCGACTGGTTCCAGGCGCACTGCGGCTTGCCGTATCGCTTCCACGCGGCGACGAAGCACTGCGCGATCGTGGAGGTCCGCGGTCGCTCACCCATGCGGCGGAGTGGCTGAAGGGCCGCGAGGTCACGGTGGCCAGTGCCATTGGAGATCCGGCGGCCTTCGAGGCGCAGATTCGCGGCCTGGGCGCGATGGTTCGTCGCGTGCACCGGTTTGCGGATCATCACGCGTATACGGTGGCTGACGCAGAAGCGATCGCGTCGGCGGGGCGGAACGCGACCGGGGTAATCTGCACGCTGAAGGACGCAGTGAAGCTGTCGTCGCTCTGGCCTCGCGAAGCGCCGCCGCTTTGGTATGTTTCTCAGACAGTGGTCGTCGAACGAGGCGCCGAGGCGTTGGACCGCGCATTTGCGCGGGTGCTGGCGGCGCGCGCGGGCACTGCTCCCACCGCCGGCTGAACCCGGCCAAAACCTGCCTCCATGGCCCTCGATCTCCGCCTCCCCACGGACAGCATCGTCCGACCTGACAAAGACCGATTCCTCAACGAAGACAATCCGTTTGAGGGAATGATGTCGCGCTTTGATCGAGCAGCTGAACTCCTCGATCTCGAACCCGGCATTTACAAGATTCTTCGCAATCCCGAAAAGCAGTTGATCGTGTCGGTTCCGGTGCAACTCGACAATGGTGAAGTCGAGGTATTTACGGGATATCGTGTTTTGTACAACACGTCGCGCGGGCCGGCGAAAGGCGGCATCCGTTTCGACATGAAGGTCACGCTTGAGGAAGTGAAGGCGCTCGCGGCGTGGATGACGTGGAAGTGCGCGGTCGTCAACTTGCCGTTCGGCGGGGCGAAGGGCGGCGTGATCTGCGACCCGCTCGCGATGAGCGTCGGAGAGCTCGAGCGCGTCACGCGGCGCTACACCAAGGGTATCATCTCGCTACTCGGTCCCGACACGGACGTGCCGGCGCCTGATGTGAACACGAACGAGCGTGTGATGGCCTGGGTGATGGACACCTACTCGATGCATGTCGGGCGTACCGAGAACGCCGTGGTAACGGGCAAGCCGGTCGAGATGGGTGGTTCACTCGGCCGCAAAGAAGCCACCGGCCGCGGCTGCATGCTCGTGACGCGGGAAGCGCTGGAGCACCTCGGCATGAAGATGCAGGGGACGACGGTGGCCGTGCAGGGCTTCGGCAACGTCGGATCCATTGCGGCGCGGCTGATGGCGCGTGAGGGGTGCAAGATCGTGGCGATCAGCGACCGGTTCGGCGCCTTTCACAATCCCAACGGCATCGATGTGGACGCGGCCATCGCGCACGCGAGCAAGCATCGGTCGCTGGAAGGCTTCACCGGCGGTGACGCGATGGATGCGGAAGATCTGCTGACGCTTGATGTGGACGTGTTGGTACCGGCCGCGCTGGAGAACGTGATCACCACCAAGAACGCGCCGCGCGTCCGCGCCAAGATCATCTGCGAGGGCGCAAACGGTCCGACCACGGCGGCTGCCGATCCGATTTTGGACGAGAAGGGGATCTTTGTGATTCCGGATATTCTCGCCAATGCGGGCGGCGTGACGGTCTCGTATTTTGAATGGGTTCAGGATCGCATGGGCTACTTCTGGTCCGAGGCGGATGTGAATCAGCGATTGGCCGGAATCATGACACGCAGTTTTCAGGATGTGCTGCAGCTGTCGAAGCAGCACAAGGTGAACATGCGCACGGCCGCGTACATGGTGTCGATCAGCCGCGTGGCGACTGTGCACCGGTTGCGCGGGATCTACGCCTGACGGACGTCGACTCGTGCGCGTCTCGATGTTGGCGGTCGGCAAGCCTCGTCACGAGGGGCTTGCCGGTGCGATCCGTGACTACGAGTCACGTGCGGCGCGTTATTGGCCGTTGGACATCGTTGAAGTGAAGGAAGAATCGGGGCGCAGTGCGTCGCCCGCGCTGGTGCGCGAGCGCGAGGCCGAGCGGCTGCTTGATCGCCTGCCTACGGATGCGCGGGTGGTCGCCTGCGACCCTGGCGGCGACGTGTTGGATTCTGATGCATTCGCGTCCTGGCTTGGCACGCAGCGCGATAATGCGCAGAGCGTTGCTTTTATGATCGGCGGCGCGCACGGACTCGGCGACGCGGTCCGCCGTCGTGCCCACCGGCGCCTTTCGCTGGCGCCGTGGACGCTGCCGCACGAGCTCGCACGTTTGGTGCTGGCCGAACAACTTTATCGCGCCGGCACGATCGCGCGTGGCGAACCGTATCACAAGTGATGCCCCGGTGACCGACACAACTCCGATGTCCATCTCCGAGCGAGACGTGCTCGTACGCACGGTCGCACTTGGCGGGTCGAGGTTTTCGCGCGCGTTGCAGGAGGCGCGCACAGGCAGTGCGTGGATGGCGCCGAGGCCCGCCGACGCTGAGGCGTGGCGTGCGCACGCCGAGCGCGTGCGAGGTACGCACGCGGCGACGGATTGGCTGACGACGCTCTCGCCTGCGATCGCCGCTACGGGTCTGGCGGCGGAACGGCTGGGGCGCGCCGCGGCGGGCGGGGTGCTGGTCACGACCGGGCAGCAGCCCGGACTCTTCGGCGGCCCCGCGTACACTTGGAGCAAAGCGATCGGGGCACTGGCCATGGCGGACGCGCTCGAGTCAGCCACAGGCATGCCGGTGGCACCGTTGTTCTGGGCGGCGAGCGACGACGCGGACTGGATGGAAGCCGCGGTGACGCACGTGGTCACCGTCCGCGGGCTCGAAGCGATCACGCTGCCGGGGCCTGAGACCGATGGTGTGGCGATGGCCGACGTACCGCTGGGCGATGTGACGGAGTGTCTCGCGCGACTGCGCGCGGCGTGCGGTTCCGGGGCGAATGCGAGCGTGCTGGCGCAGATCGAGTCGGCGTATGTGCCACACGCCACCATTGGCGGCGCGTATCTGCATTTGCTGCGCGCGTTACTCGAACCATTGGGCATCGCGGTGCTCGATGCCGCGCATCCGGCGTTTCGCGCCGCTGCCGATCCGTTCTTACGTCAGACCTTGCTTCGCGCCGCAGCCGTGTCCGATGCGCTGGCCGCACGCACGCGCGCGATACGCGAGTTGGGATTCGAACCGCAGGTCGATCCGATCGATGAGCTCACGCTCGTGTTCCGCTCGCAGCTCGGTGCCTCGGGACGCGAACGTGATCGGGTGCGCGAGCGGGTGCCGGTCAAGGAGGCTGCGCGTGTCGTACGCGAAGCGGATGTGGGGACGCTCGGCGCCAACGTCCTGCTGCGGCCCGTGCTCGAGCGAGTATTGCTTCCCACGGTGACGTACATGGCAGGCCCGGGCGAATACGCGTACTTCGCGCAGGTGAGCGCCGTTGCCGACGCGCTGGGCGTGGCACAGCCGATCGTGTCACCGCGCTGGGCGGGGGAAGTGATCGAGCCCGCCGCGGCCAGCGTTCTCGAGGAACTCTCACTCGATGAGTCGATGCTGCGTGATCCGCACGCCGCGGAGACCGAGATCGCGCGACGGTCCGTGTCCGACGGTGTGCAGGACGCGCTCGAACGGCTGCGCATTGCCACCGATACACAATTGCGCGCGTTGCGTGAGGCGATAGCCTTTGATGATGCGGTTGTGGGGCCCGAGGTGGTGGCGGGCTTGGAGCGGGATGTGTTGCACCGGCTCTCTCGCTTCGAACGCCGGATGCTGGCCGGTGTCAAGCGGCGAGAAGCTGAGCTGATGCGTCGTGTGTCGTACGCGCGGGCATGGCTGCGACCGCTGGGCACGTCGCCCGAGCGCGTGCTCAATCTCATGCCGGTGCTCGTGCGCTTTGGGCCGCAGCTTTTTACCCGGTTGCACACCGAGGCGTTGCGGCACGCAATCAGCCTGGTGCGCACAGGACAGGCTCCATCCACCGAGCCGTTGCTGCAGGACGTCGCCGAGTCGACATGAGCGCGGAGTCGGCCGGACGATCGGCGATGGTCGTTGGCGCGGGGATCCTGATTAGTCGTGTGCTCGGATTGCTGCGGGTGACGTTCTTCGCGCACTTCTTTGGCGCGAGCGCAGCGGCCGACGCGTTTAACGCGGCGTCCAAAATCCCGAACGCGATTCGCAATCTGCTCGGCGAGGGCACGCTCTCGGCGGCGTTCGTGCCCACGTACAGCCGATTGCTCGCACGTTCCGATGCGCGCGCCTCGCGTGCGTTGGCGGCCGCCGTACTCGGGCTGTTGTTGGTGGCCGTGTCGGTGCTGAGCATTGCGGGCGTGCTGCTGGCGCCGTGGCTGACGCAATTCGCCGCCCCAGGGTTCGATGAATCGAAGCGTGCGCTGACCACCCAACTCACCCGCGTCATGTTTCCGATGACGGGCTTGATGGTGCTGAGTGGTTGGTGTCTTGGCGTGCAGAATTCGCACAAGCGCTTTTTCTGGTCGTACGCCAGCGCGGCACTCTGGTCCATCGCACAGATCGCGTTGCTATGGGGATGGGGCACGCGCGCGTCGAGCATGTCCGAGTTGGCGTGGTGGCTGGCGTGGGCCACCCTCGCCGGCGCGGGATTACAGGTGGCGGCGCAGCTCCCGGAAGTTTTTCGACTCGTGGGCCCGTTGCGCCCAACGCTCGATCGTGCAGCGGAGGGCGTGATGCCGATGTTGCGCAACGTGGTGCCGGTGGTGACCGCACTCGGCGTCGTGCAGATCTCGTCGTTCATCGACTTGCAGATCGCTTCGTTCCTGCCGGACGGGGCGCAGTCGAATTTGGTGTACGCGAGCACACTCGGGTTGTTGCCGGTGGCGATCTTTGGCGTTTCGGTGGCTGCATCGTCGTTGCCGGACCTGTCGCGCGAATCGGGCGCGATGAACATCGAGGCACTACTCGAGCGACTGCGGGCCGGCTGGCAACGTGTGCTGTTTTATATCGTACCCAGCGCGTTCGTATTCGTCGTGTTCGGCAACTATTGCGTAGGCATTGTCTATCGGACGGGAGCGTTTCAGGCGGCGGATGAGCGGGCGGTGCATGCCGTGCTCGCCGCCTTTGCGGTGGGACTTGTGAGCTTCGGTTCGGTCAAACTGCTCTCGTCGGTGTATTACGCCATGCAGGACTACAAGACTCCGCTGCGCGCATCGATTGTCAGCATCGTGGTATCCGCGCTCGCCTCCGCATCCATGGCATTCTCCTTTCGATCGTCGCCCTATGCCGCCGCCGCCATCGCACTCGGCAGCGCGTTGGGATCGTACGTGAATCTGTCGTTGCTCGCGCGCGGTTTGCGGCAGCGGGTGGGGCCGCTGTACACGGCCGGCATGTGGGTGGGCACGCGGCGGATCATCCTCGCGTCTGTTGCAGCCACGCTCCTCACGTTCGCGGTGCATGCGCTCATGCAGCGGGCGTGGCCCAACGCGCATCCGCGCCTAGTCGGTCCACCGGTGTTGTTGGTGTTCGGCGTGTCGTATCTCGCGGCTGCGTGGTGGACCGGCTCCGGCGAGGCTGCGCGTTGGCTGCGCCGGGCTCCGCGCGGGACGGCTGGTGCGCGGTAGCGGCAGGGTGGCGAAATGACCGCCGACGAGCGCGCAGTGCCCGGCGCCGAATCCACGGTGCCGCTCCCCGACGACGACTTCACCGTTGAGGCCATGCGCCGTGGTATGCCCGCCGCGGTGGCGGTCAAGCTGCCGCACCTGCCGGATGGTCCGGGGGTGTACCTCTGGAAAGACGCGGACGGCGTGGTGCTGTATGTCGGCAAGGCGAAGCGACTGCGCTCGCGGGTGCGCAGCTACTGGGCGCAGGATCATGAGTCGAGCCCGAAGACGCGAGGTCTGCTGCGCAAGGTGCGCGATCTCGAGACCATCGTTGTGCCGACGGAAGCGCATGCGCTGATTCTTGAAGCAACGATGATCAAGGAGAATCGTCCGCGCTTCAACATCGCCCTTCGCGACGATAAGTCCTATCCGTACATCAAGGTGACCGTTCAGGAGCCGTTCCCGCGTGTTATCGTGACGCGGCGTCTGCTCGAGGACGGTGCGCGCTACTTCGGCCCGTACACTGATGTGGGCGCGATGCGGAAAGCGCTGAATGTGGTCAAGCGCCTGTTTACCGTGCGATCCTGTCACTACGCGCTCATGCGCGAAGCACCGGAGCGCCCGTGTCTCGACTACTTCATCAAGCGGTGTCAGGCGCCGTGTGTCGGCTTCCAGTCGAGCGACGACTATCGCGCGATGATCGATGAGGTGGTGTGGTTCCTCGACGGTCGTACGAGCGACGTGGTGCGTCGTGTGCGCGAGCGCATGCTGGACGCCTCCGAGCGCCTCGACTTCGAGCGGGCGGGTGAAATGCGCGACGCGCTGCGACACCTCGAGCGGATGGAAGAACCGACCGTCGTACTTGAGGTCGAAGGCGGGGACCGCGACGTGGTGGGGTACGCGAGGGACGGCGAGGATGCATGCGTCGTGGTATTACGCATTCGCGGCGGGACGTTACTCGCGCGCGATCATCGGCTGGTCGAACATGCTGAGGGCGAGGAGGACGGGGCCGTACTGGGCGCGTGCCTCGCGCAGTGGTATCGCACGGCCGAAGCGCGGGCCGCAGATCTGCTGGTCCCCTTCGACTTCGAAGACCGCGAGTCGCTTGAAACGTCGCTCGAGTGGACGCGGATCAAGGTGCCGCAGCGCGGGCCGAGGCGTGCGTTGGTCGACCTCGCCGATCAGAACGCGCGGCATCTGCTCGAAGAGTTCAAATTGGCCGCGCTCGAGGCGGATGAACGCGCGGCCGATCCGGTCTACGAACTGCAGCGCGAGCTCGGACTGCCGCGCGTGCCACGATCGCTCGTGTGCTTCGACATCTCGCACGCGCAGGGCACAGACGTCGTGGCGAGTGCGGTGTGGTTCGAGAACGCGCGCCCCAAGCGGGCCGAGTATCGAAAGTTCAAAATCGCGTCGTTCGAGGGCAATGATGACTTTCGGGCCATGAACGAGGTCGTCACACGCTATTTCACCCGTCGGCTGGCCGAGAAGAAGGCGCTGCCGGATCTGGTGGTTATCGATGGCGGCAAGGGACAGCTCGGGAAAGCGCGCGAGGCGCTCGATGCCGTCGGCGTGTCGCAGGTGGCGTTGATCAGCCTGGCCAAGCGCGAAGAGGAGATCTTCGTGCCGGGGCGCAGCGAGTCGGTGCGTTTGCCCAAGCGGTCACCGGCGTTGCGCATGCTGCAGCAGGCGCGCGACGAGGCCCATCGGTTTGCCATCACGTTTCAGCGACAGAAGCGCGCCGCGCGTACGATCACGTCAGAGCTGCTCAAGATTCCAGGTGTCGGTCCGTCCAAGCGTCGCGCGTTACTGACGACATTCGGAAGCGTGCAGGGGGTGCGCGAGGCAACAGTGGAGCAGGTGGCCGCTGTGCCGGGATTCGGATTGGCCTCGGCCAGACGTCTGCTGCTTGCGCTCGGCGTACCGCTGCCCGAGGATGCACCATCGGTCGACGAGATGCCGGCCGAGACCAACCCGAGTGATCCGGCGGGGCCGCACGCTCCGCCTTCTGAGGTTTCCGATACTTCGCCCGTGACGTCCTGAGGGGATACCGTGACCGTTTCTGCTACGTGGCAGCTTTCCTGTTCGGCCTGCGCTACCGCAACGCCCGTTGAGGGCGCCTCGCTGTGCACCGCCTGTGGACAGCCGTTGTTCGCGCGTTACGCGCCGGTGCCTGTGGGGACACTGTTGGCGCCGCGTTGGGATGCGTGGCGCTACGCGCCCTTCATGCCCCTGCTGCCCGGAGAAGTGCCGGTGACGCTGGGCGAAGGATTGACCCCGCTCATCGAATCGACATCGCTGGCCAAGGCGATGGGTGTGCGTCGGTTATGGATCAAGGACGAAGGGCAGAATCCGACGGCGTCGTTCAAGGCGCGCGGTATGAGCGCGGCGGTGACCCGTGCGAAGGGCGCAGGCGTTCCCGGCATCGTGGTGCCGACGGCGGGCAATGCGGGCGCGGCGCTGGCGGCCTATGGCGCCGCGGCGGGGCTGGACGTGCGTGTCTTCGCCCCGCGAACCACGCCGCGGCCGATTCTCGACACGATCGAAGCCATGGGAGCGACGCTGACGCGCATCGATGGACATATCGGTGATGCCGGCAAGCTGGCCCTCGCGTACGCCGCAGAATCTGGCTTCTTCAATGTGTCCACGCTGCGTGAGCCCTACCGCGTGGAGGGGATGAAGACCATGGGCTTCGAACTCGCGGAGCAACTGGGTTGGCGGGTGCCTGACGCGATCGTGTATCCCACCGGCGGAGGTGAAGGGACGATCGGTATTTGGAAGGCGATCGACGAGTTGATCGCGGGCGGCTGGCTGCCGACTGACGCCAAGCAACCGAAGTACGTGATCGCTCAGGCGTCTGGGTGTGCACCGATCGCCCGCGCGTTCGCTGCGGGCGCGGAGAAGGCCGAGCCGTGGATCGACCCGACCACGTACGCGGCGGGGCTGCGTGTGCCGTCCCCGCTCGGCGATCGCCTGCTGCTGCGTATTCTGCGCGAGGCAGGCGGAACTGCTGGCGTGGCTACAGAAGAGGAGATTCGCGACTGGACGCTGCGCCTGGCCAAGGAGACCGGCATCGACGCGGCGCCTGAAGGCGGTTGCGCGCTTCAGGTGCTGCGGACGTCCGTACTCAATGGCACGATCGCGCGTGACGCCGAGGTGGTGGTCTTCAACACGGGCAGTGGCGCGTCGTATCGCGCCTGAGTGGGCCCGCCGTCGTTCGGCCCGTATATTTCGGGTCGAACGTCTGCACGGCGTGGGGTATGAGGACGAGGGGCATCCGCACGGACGACGAATGGACACGTACCGCACGCGACCAAGGCGTCGGTCGAACAGCGATAGATCTGACCAGGAGAAGGCGGGATGAAGGCTTTGCGATGGACGACGCTTGTTGGCGGCGCGATGCTCACGCTGGGCGTGCCTGTCGTGGTGACCGCTCAGGACGGCAGCTGCAAAATCAACGACAGCAGCCCGTACCAGGTGAACGGCGCCAAACAGTACGTGCTGGCGGCCGCGAACTCGCGTCGCCCCGACGAGGTGCCCAAGCATCTGTCGAACGCGATTCGCGTCTTGACCGACAACCCGGAGAAGATCAACAACGAAGCCGGTCGTCAATGGATGCTCGTGCGCACGTATTCGCAGTATCTCCAGCAGGAAGATGCGTCGTACGTAGCCAAACGCGGTGCGCTGGGCTTCTCCAAGGAGCCGCAGGGCGATCACAATTTGTTGCTCGCACTCGACTCGGCGGCGAGCGCGGTTGAGCGGCTGCTGCCGGCGTGCCACGCTCAGGTCCAGCCGTACCGTCAGCGCTTCTTCACCGAAATTCACAATAAGTTCGTCGCCGCAATTAACGCCGACCAGACCGATTCCGCCGCCTTTTACGCGGCGCTCGAAATGCAGGTGGCCGCAGCCGATCCGCGCACGTGGAATGACCTCTCTGCGGTGTACCAGAAGCAGAACAAAACGGACAGCGCGATGATCGCGATGTCCCGTATCATCGAGCTTTCGGGCTCCGACACGTTGTTCTCGCGCATCAAGCAGCAAAGCCGCTACAACCTCGCGGTCATCCTGCTCACGCGGGCAGAGGACGCGACGGGCGCGGCCAAAGATGCGGACCTGAAGACCGGGCGCGGGCTGCTCGAGGACTATCTCAAAGACTCACCCGGCGAGGCGGCCGCGACGCAGGCGCTGGGGCGTGCGCTCCGCTTGTCGGGCGACACGGCGGCGGTCACTGCGATCTTTGGCGACATGGTCACCAGTCCGGAGAAGTTCACGGACATCCAGCTGTTTGAAGCGGCGTCGAACGCCGCCGCGTCCGCCAAGGATGCGGAAGCAATCAAGCTCTTTGAGAACGGCCTCAAGAAGAATCCGTATCATCGGGTCGCGCTGTTGAACCTCGCGAACGAGCTCTTCCAGACGAAAGATACGGAGCGCATGGGGCCGGTGACCGCACGGCTGCTCGAAGTAGATCCGAACAGTCCCGATTCTTGGCGCATGCGCGCTGGGTATTGGCAGTTGCGTCAGCGCGCGGAAACGGAACCGGCAAAGAAAAAGGCGTACGGGGACTCCACGCTCGCGGCGATCGCTGCGCGAGACAAGGTCAATCCGCGGATCACCGTGTTTCTTGCGTCGAAAACGGGCGATACGTATCAGGTGCAGGGGACGCTGAACAACGAAGGCGAAGCGGCCGGCTCCTGGACGATCAAGTTCGAATTGCTCGATGACGCCGGTGCGGTTGTGGGGACGAAGGACGTCGCCGTCGGTCCCGTGGACGCGGGATCGTCTACGACGTTTTCGCTCAAGGTCGAGGCGCCCAAGGCGATCGCGTATCGCTACGCGCCGGTGAAATAGACGGGGAGTTTCAGGGACTCGTCTGAGCGTACGTAGCGGTCGAGCCGGCCGAAGTCCATGTGTTTGATTGACTTCGGCCCACCTGCCTCTTACGTTTTGTGAAGTGGGCGACGGCGTTCGGTCGTCGCCCGAATTGCATCCGGGGGAGGGCCGCCGTGGCCCCGTCCCCCGTTTTCGTATCGGGACATGGTTCGCGTCACACGAGTACATCCTGGGAGCATCGCCGACGAAATCGGCATCGTGCCCGACACTGAACTGCTCGCCGTGAACGGCCGGCCGTTGGAGGACTTCCTTGACTGGGAGTTCCTCACGGCCGACGACGAGTTCATCGTGTCAGCGAAGCTCCCCGACGGCAGCGCGATCGAGTTCGACATCGAGCGCACCGACGGCGAACCGCTGGGCGTGGAGTTGGCGCCCCCCACGATTCGCCGCTGTGCGAACCGCTGCGAGTTCTGCTTCATCGAGGGGTTGCCCAAAGGGCTGCGCAAGTCGCTCTACATCCGCGATGACGATTACCGACTTTCGTTCGCCTACGGCAACTTTGCGACACTGTCGAACGTCAAGGAAAAGGACATCGCGCGCATTCTGGAGTATCGCCTGTCGCCGCTGTACGTGTCGGTTCATGCGACACCGTGGGAAGCGAGAAAGGTGTTGCTCAACAATCCTCGGGTACCGAACATCGTCGAGCAGCTGACGCGGCTCGCCGAGGGCGGCATTCAGTTCCACGGGCAGATGGTCATCGTGCCCGGCCTGAATGACGGCGCCATACTCGAAGAATCCCTCAGTGACCTGTGGAATCTCGGCGACGCGGTTATGTCCGTGGCGCTGGTTCCGGTGGGTGTGACGCAGTTCTCGCATCTGTACAACGGCGAGTCGATGGACCGCGATAGCGCGCGCATTTTGCTGGATGCTGTGGATCGCTGGGAAGCCCGCGGGTTGGCCGAACGTGGGGACCGGTGGGTGTTCGGTTCCGACGAGTTGTATCTGCTGGCCGAACGTCCACTCCCCAACGAGGAGCATTACGGGGAGTATTCGCAGATCGAGAACGGCGTCGGTGCGGTGACCTCGCTCCGCGCTCGTGTGCGTGACGGGCTGTCGCAGCTGCCTCGTCTCGATGGACGTCGCATTGGCGTGGTGACCGGCGTCTCGATGGCGCCGCTCATGCCCGAACTCCTCGAGCAACTCACGACGGCGACGGGTGCAGAGTTCGTGCTCATCACGGTCGAGAATTCGTTGTTCGGCCCGACCACCACCACGGCCGGACTGTTGGTTGGCGCGGATATCCGTCGCGCCCTGACAGGTCGGACCGATCTCGATTTGGCGCTCATTCCCGCCGAATGTATCAACGATGATGGGCTCTTCCTCGATGAAGAGTCGTTCGTATCCGTCCGCGAGGAATTACCGATGCCGGTCTATCCTTCGTATGACTTCATAGACGCGCTGGTCCCGGAAGGTGACGCGGCGTTCAGCCCTGCCGCATGAGCCTCCCAGTCGTAGCAATCGTCGGCCGCCCCAATGTGGGCAAGTCGCAGCTGTTCAATCGTATTCTCGGCGATGCGTCCGCTATCGTGTCCGAGGAAGCGGGCACCACGCGTGACCGTCACTTCGGCCAGGCCGAGTGGGCCGGACGCCACTTCTGGCTCGTGGACACCGGCGGTCTCGTCGAAGACTCGAACGAGCCGATGGACAACGAGATCCGCAAGCAGGTGATGCAGGCCATCGACGAGGCGGACATGCTGCTGCTCGTGGTCGATGCCAAGGTCGGCGTGCACCCCAGCGACGCGCGACTGGTGGACATCCTGCGGCAGGCGAAGAAGCCGTGGATGATCATCGCCAACAAGGTCGACCTTCCCGAGAGCACCGACTACTACGAGTTCTATCGACTCGGCGCGGGTGACGTGTTCCCGATGTCGGCACAGAATGGCAAAGGCTCCGGTGACGTCCTCGATGCGGTCGTCGATCGCATTCCGGAGATGCCGGAGCAGGAAGACGAAGCCGTGCGGATCGCGGTCGTCGGCCGTCCGAACGTCGGCAAGTCGTCGTTCGTGAACAAGCTGCTTGGTGAAGAGCGTTTGGTGGTGAACGACCAGGCGGGAACGACGCGCGATTCCATCGACGCGCCGATGCGCTACAAGGAGCGCGACCTGATCTTCGTGGATACGGCGGGTCTGCGCCGTCAGTCGAAGATTGATGACGGCATCGAGTTTTACGCTGCGCTGCGTACGCGCCGCGCCATCGATTCCGCCGATGTGTGCATCCTGATGATCGATTCGACCGAAGGGCTGCAGAATCAGGATCTGAAGATCGCGACGATGGTGTGGGAAGCCGGTCGCGGCCTGATCATCGTCATGAACAAGTGGGACTTGTACGACGAGAAGGACGGCAAGAGCGCGGCCAAGGTGACGAAGGACATGGTCGAGAAGGCGCCGTATCTGACCAACGTTCCGTTCCTGTTCACCTCGGCCATCACGGGACAGCGCGTCACCAAGGTGCTGGATATGGCGCTCGCCGTGCAGGAGCAGCGCACGCGCCGCATCTCCACGTCGCAGGTGAATGACGGATTGCAGGAGCTGATCAATCGCCTGCAGCCGCCGCAGTCTGCCGGCCGCGAGGTGAAGCTCAACTACGCGACGCAGGTGGAAGTGGAACCGCCGACGTTCGCGATCTTCGGCAATCATCCCGACCTGATCCCCGAGAACTACATCCGCTATCTGCACAACGGATTTCGCACCAAGTGGGGCTTCCTTGGCTCACCCGTGCGGCTGCTCATGCGGAGAAAGAACGAGAAGCTGGAAGAGTGATGCTGCAGGTGCTGTCGCTCATTGCGGCCTATCTTTGCGGTTCGATCCCCACGGCGTTCTTGGTCGGTAAGGCGAACGGCGTCGATCTGCGCACCGTCGGCTCCGGCAATCTCGGCGCGACCAACGTCTTCCGCACGCTGGGGTGGAAGTGGGGGCTGTTCGTGTACGTGACGGATATGCTGAAGGGCGTGCTGCCGGTGCTGCTGCTGCCGGCGATGGCGCAGGTGGCTGCCGGATGGCCGTGGGGCGTGGCGTTCGGGGTCGCCGCGATCGTCGGCCATGTGCGCCCGATCTTTCTCCTCGGCAAGGGCGGCGGGAAGGGCGTTGCGACCGCGAGCGGCGTCTTTCTCGCGCTCGCGCCGGTGCCTGCGTTGTGTGCGCTGCTGGCGTTCATCCTCGTGGTGGCCGCCACGCGCTATGTCTCGTTGGGTTCATTGATCGGCGCGGTGGTCTTGCCGGTGACGCTGGCCGTGCAGGCACGCTCACTGACGCCATTGGTGTTGGTCAGCTTCACGGTTGCCGCATTCGTGTTCTGGACGCATCGCGCGAACATCGGACGACTCCGCCGGGGTCAGGAGCGTCGTATCGGACGTGCCAAGGGAGACGGAGCATGAACCGCGACACGTCCGACGCGCCGTCCGGCGTGCACGCGACAGATGGCGAGATTCGGTGCGCCGTCATTGGCGGCGGCGCCTGGGGTACGGCGATCGCGGACCGGCTCGTACGCAATGGGCATCCGGTCGTGCTGTGGGCGCGCGAGGAGGACGTGGTCGAGTCCGTGAATGTGCGGCACGAGAATCCGCGGTTTCTCACGGGCGCTATACTCGCGACGGCGTTGCGTGCGACCGGAGACATGCAGACCGCATTGCAGAACGCACAGCTGATCATCTACGCGGCACCGTCGCACGTGCTGCGCGCGGTGGTCGCGTCCGGTGCCCCGTTCATTGCGTCCGGTGCGGTGCTCGCCGTTGCAACAAAGGGGATCGAGCGCGAAACGCTGGCGCTGATGACCGATGTCGTTGCGTCTGCGGCGCCGGGGCATCCGGTGGTCGCAGTCAGCGGACCGAGCTTTGCGGCAGAGGTCGCGGCCGGACAGCCCACGGCGGTGGTGGCGGCATGCGACGATCATGCCGCGGCCAAGCTGGTGCAACGCGCGATGAGCGCGGCTGCGTTTCGGGTGTACACCACCGACGATGTGACAGGCGTGGAGTTGGGCGGTGCCTTGAAGAACGTCATGGCCGTGGCGACGGGAATCCTTGATGGACTCGGACTTGGATTCAACCCGCGCGCCGCGTTGATGACGCGCGGGCTCGCTGAGATGACGCGACTTGGCGTCGCGCTCGGTGCGCGTGCCGAAACATTTGCCGGGTTGGCCGGGCTGGGCGACTTGGTACTTACGTGCACCGGGGCACTTTCGCGCAATCGCGCCGTGGGCGTGGCGATCGGGCAGGGGCTCACCCTCGACGAAGCGTTGGCCGGTAAGGACAGCGTGGCGGAGGGCGTGCTCAACGCGCAGAGTGCCAAGGCGCTCGCCGATCGAGTCGGAGTGGAAATGCCGATCATCGACGCGACGCATCGTATTTTGTTCGACGGTCAGCAACCCAGGCAGGCGATCGCCGAGCTCATGGCGCGCGAACTGCGCGCTGAGCGCGACTAGGCGCCCGTATGATCCGTGGCGAACCGGTGCAGGAGTTCTACTCGATCGGCGAAGTGTGCGCGCTCACCGACCTCAAGCCGCACGTCCTTCGCTATTGGGAGAGCCAATTCAAGTTGCTCAATCCGGCCAAGAACCGGAGCGGCAACCGTGTCTATGCGCGCCGCGAAGTTGAACTGATTCTGTTGGTGAAACATCTGTTGTACGCCGAGAAGTTCACCATCGATGGCGCGCGGCAGAAGCTCGACGAACATCGTAAAGGCGGCACGCTGCGCGTACAGGCCCGCGTCGCGCTGGAGCTGCAAGCTATTGAGTCGATCGAGCGTGATCTTGCGGCGCTTGCCGCGATGCTCGATGAGCGCTTGTCCACCCCGACGCGCTGACGAACGCGTCTCTCCCAATCTCATGCGAATTCTTCTCAGCAACGACGACGGTATTCTCGCGAAGGGTCTTGGTGTCCTTGAGCGCGCCTGCGAAGGACTGGGAGAGTTGTCTGTCGTCGCGCCTGATCGCGAGCAAAGTGCGACGAGCCACTCGCTGACGTTACACCATCCGCTACGTCCGGTGCGATTGGGCGAGCATCGCTGGCAGATTGACGGCACGCCCACCGATTGTGTGATGATCGCGTGTGAAGCATTGCTCAAGGCGCGACCGGATTTTGTCATCAGCGGAATCAACCACGGCCCGAACATGGGCGAGGACGTGCTCTACTCGGGTACGGTGGCCGCCGCGATGGAGGGGCTCGCGCTCGGTATTCCGTCGATCGCCGTCTCGTTCGCCGGCAGTGTGCTTCGCGCCGACGCGCTGCTCGACACTCAGGTGGGCATGCTCCGTTCGCTGCTGGCACGTCTTACGTCGCTCACGCGCTTTCCAGCGGACACGCTGCTCAACGTGAACTTGCCCAATTGCGACGCCAAAGATGTAAAGGGGATCAAGCTCACACGACTCGGCCGTCGCGTCTTCAGTGATTCCATCGCCAAGATGCAGGATCCGTGGGGACGCGAGATTCTCTGGATCGGAGGCGGCTCGGTGGAGTGGAGCGGGCCGGTCGACTCCGATTTCCGCGCCGTGCATGACGGTTATGTCTCCGTGACGCCGCTGCACCTCGATCTCACGCATCGCGCCGTCCTTGATGCGCAGGCGGATTGGTGGCAGGCGCCGTAGAGCCGGAGTTCCGGGGCGCACGGCGACGCCTGGTCGAAGCGCTGCAAGAGAAGGGGATTAAGGACCTCGCGTTGCTGCGCGCGATCGATCAGGTGCCGCGCCACATGTTCGTACCGCCCACCGTACGCCATCGTGCGTACGAGGATGCCGCGCTGCCGATCGGCAGCGGCCAGACGATCTCGCAGCCATACGTGCATGCGCGCGCCATCGAACAGCTGGCACTGACCGGTCGCGAGCGCGTGCTCGAAATCGGGACGGGATCGGCGTATCAGACCGCACTGATCGCTGCGCTGGCGGCACAGGTGTTCTCGGTGGAGCGCTTTGCCGCGCTGCTCGATCGTGCGCGTACTGTTCTCGCGCAGGCGCAGGTGCGAAACGTTTCGCTCTCGCTCGGTGACGGTACGCTCGGCTGGCGCGAGTACGCACCGTACGATGCCATTGTGGTCAGTGCAGGGGCGCCGCACGTTCCGCCCGCGCTCGAATCGCAATTGGCGGAAGGTGGGCGGTTGTTGATTCCGATCGGCGACAAGGTGGAGCAGATGCTGACACTCTTCCGGAAGCAGGGCGATTCGCTCGAACGGCGTGACATCGTACCCGTAAGGTTCGTCCCGTTGATTGGGGCCGGTGGTTGGCCGGCCTGACGAGGCGGATGCGATGTGCGCACCCGCTTTCGGCAGCGCACTTTCGCCGGTACGTGTCGACATGATCACTCCCTTGCAGCAGCCGAGCATTCATACTGCCGTCCGTGCGCCGGCTAATACGCCGTACGCCGGGCCTGAGCGCCGCGTCGCCGATCGTCGCCGATCTGACTTGGCGGGCGATACGACGTTCGGATTTGATACGCTGGGGCCGTATCTCCCGGATCGTCTGCGTGTCGTACGGCAGCATCTTGCGCAACTGACGAGTATTGTCGCAGTGGATCCCATCGACCCGCACGATGTGGACGTCGGGGCCGTCGGGGCCGTCGAAGCGAATGGCGCGTCGATGGACGCCGCGCCCGATGCGATCTTTGAAGCGGCGGACGCTGGCCTCGCGCCGTCCAGCGCGTCGCTGCCGTGGATCACGTCGTTTCTGGACGACGAGGGTGCCGAAGAGCCGGCGCTCCACGACGAGCGCGACGTCGAGACAATGGATGATGCGCCCGAGTGGTCGATCGAGGCGGCGGCGAGTGAGTTGCGGCGGTTGGCCATGTCGTTCGGCGCGTCCGATTACGCGACGCCGACTGGCGTCGATGCGGCCGGACCGGATGCGGCCGTTGTCGACGACCCAAGGTGTCTCCGCGTACAGCCACTGGCGATGTGGAGTGACGAGGACTTTCTCCATGTCCTGCCCGCCCATCTCCGCGTGCTGCCGATCGGCGCGCCGATTACGAGCGAGACGGAGAACGACGCGGAGGCCGACATATGGGACGATACCCCGTCCTTCAGGACCGCCAACGAAGCGGTGGCGAGCGCCCTCGAATCGGTCGCCCAGCGTGTGCGCGCTGGTGAGCTGTCGTTGGGCGGGTTCGACACCGCGCATGGCGAGGCGGCTGCCCTGGCCAGCACACTGGCCGCGCTCCTCAGCAGTCGGAGCTGACGGCCCCGGCCCGACGCGCGCCGTCGTCGCCCGATGGACGAAGAGGCAGTAGCTTCTGTCGATGCAATCCAATACGCAGTCGGCGGAGCGCGCTGAGATCGCGGAGCGTGCGCGTGCAGCGATTCGCGACGTAGCAGATTTCCCGAAACCCGGGATTCTGTTCCGGGACATCACGCCGCTGCTGGCGTTGCCGGACTTGTTCGCACGGGTCATTGAGCAGATGGCGCGTCCGTTTGCGACGCGTGGCGTGACGCACGTCATGGGCATTGAGAGTCGTGGGTTTCTGTTCGGCGTACCGATTGCGCAGGCACTCGCGGTGCCGTTCGTACCGGCGCGCAAGCCGGGAAAGCTTCCGCGCGCGACGCTGGACGAGCGTTTCGATCTCGAGTACGGCGCGGACAGTCTGTCGGTGCACGCGGACGCGTTCGACCGCCACTCCCATGTGCTCGTTGTGGACGACGTGCTGGCGACCGGGGGGACCGCGGCAGCCGCGCTCCGGTTGGTGGCGCGCGCGCAGGCAAGCCCGGCGGGTTTGTCCGTGCTCAGCGAGTTGACGTTTCTGCACGGACGCGCGGCAGTGGGCGCAACCTTGGTAGACGCGCTGATCCAGTTTTGAATCCGGCATGGTGGGCAGGTGCTGCGAATCCGCGCCCGGTCAGACAGGGTGGCGCCTGCACGACGGTCGTGCGAACTTGCCTTGGTTCCTGCCCCCGTAGCTCAGTTGGATAGAGCAGCAGTTTCCTAAACTGTTGGCCGGAGGTTCGATTCCTCTCGGGGGCACTCCACAGCGATGCGAGTTCCGCTATCTTTCACTGCTATCCTTGCACGGTGCACTGCGGACGTACG
>JBBQSM010000041.1:0-28584 GCA_038234895.1 Gemmatimonadales bacterium | reverse complement strand
ATCTTGAAGCCCAAAGAATACAAATAAGACTCTCACCACGCTTTCGCCTTCCCCGCACTGGGGCGTGACGTTTACACAGTTTGTCGAGCCTTCTCTATGGACTTATCGGCTCAAGAAGTAAATCTCTCCGTACCCGAGCTTGATCGAAGCTATCACCGGCGCAGCGAACCGCGCAATCCAACATTCGTCCCGCCAACTGCCATGGACCTGTACACCGCCGTTGCCATCGTGATGCTCGTCGCATGGGCTGGCCTCACTGTCCTGACCGAGGCCCCCGGCTTCGTACATCTCCTCCTGACCGCCGGTGTCTTTCTGCTGATTTGGCGCATCGTCGTGCGCGGCAGCAAGCAAACGCCCCCGCCGAAACGGTGACGCGGCAATACCCCGAAAGTCACACGGCGTCCGCTCAGATCTCCCAGTTCGACAGCACCATCCCCTCAGCCGGCGGGAGCTCGCTCCAACCGTACGCGCTCATTCGCAGATCGGTCCATCGAACGCGCGCGCCGAGCGCGACGAGCGTTCGGTACGCCTCCGGATAGTCGCCCTGCAGCCGAATGGCCAGTCGGCGCGCGCCGCAGCGTCGCGCCAAGTCGGTCAGCGCACCGAGTAATTGCGGTAATTCCTCGCGATGCGCCAACACGAGTTTGAGCACGCGCAGTTCGTCACGCACCCGTCCTTCCACCAGCGGCACGGTGTGACAGAGCGCGAAGCCGCGCGGTGCATCCGGCTCGCCCAGCAGCAGCGTGTCGCCAAGTAACAACCGGTCGGTCAGCTCGATTTCCCGCGTAAAGTCGTAGCCCGGCATGACGCGCTGCGTCAGTCGCCTGCACGCCTCCAGCACCGCCGTCTTCTCATCGGCGGGCATCCGCGACAGCAGTGTCGGCGAGCGATCACCGGCCGCGGCATCGAGCGTCAGCGTCACGGTGAGATGCCCGGGCACAAAGCCCAGATTGGAGTAAAAGCCGATGTTGTCCATCGTGCGCGGCATGGTCTCCAGTCCAATCACTTTTGCGTCATTACGACGCAGCCAGCTCATGCCGCTCTGCACGATGATCTTGCCCAGTCCGGCCCCCTGCTGGTCGGGACGCACACACAGCGGTCCCATCCACCCTTCGGTGCCGGAGTGATGCGCAATGTTGAACGCGGCGATTCGCCCGCGCTCATCACGCCAGCACAGGGCTCCGTCGCCGGCGTCCTCGATGGCATACCGCCAAATCATCGGATTGAGCGGCGGCACACGCACGCCCGTGAGCCCGTCTCGGCGATACCGTTCGGTGAACGCATCAGCAAAGACCTCGTTCAACCCCTCGATGTCCTGCACCGTCGCCACGAACGGCCCTTCAACAGGGCGTGTGCTGCGCCACGTGCGCGTTGTCGCCGTCATACAGGCATCGCCTCGTTCTCTGCGTCGTTCGCTGCGTCGTTCGCTGCGTCATCCGTGAGCTCGTCCGGAGCCTCGGCCAGCGTTCCGACGCCCGACGTGACGATGCTGGTGCCCCGCTCTTCGTCGAAGCGCACCACCAGGACGCGATCGAGTCCCTCGCGCACCTGCTCGATGTGCGTAATCACAATGACCTGCTCAAATCGGTCGTTCAGGCGGCGCAACAGATCCATCACATTTCCCCGGCGCGTATCATCAAGCGAACCGAATACTTCATCGAGAATTAGCAGCGAGAACGCCTGCCCCGCACGCTCCGCGATCATCTGCGAAATGGCCAGGCGCAGCACGAGATTACAGAGGTCTTCCTCGCCACCCGAGATCACAGTCTTGGGCAGACCGTCCTCGAGGACCAACAGGTTGTAATCCTCGTCAAACTCCAGCGCGTTGTAGCGACCATCCGTGAGTACATCGAGAAAACGACTCGCAATCTCAGCGAGTTCCGGACGCAATTGAAAGTTGAGATCCGTGCGCAGATCGGTAAGGGCGCGGTCCAATTCCTCGTGCAGCCGTCGATCAGCCTCGAGCGATGTGAGCAGCGCCTGTAGCCGCTCCATCTCGATCCGAGCACGTTCCGCCTGCGCCAACTCACTATCCGCACGCTCCGCGTCACCGTTGGCCGCCACCATCGCAAGTTCAGCGCGCTGCGCGTTGCGCATGGCCGCGTCGTGTGCGTCGCGCAGGGCAGCAAACGCGGCCTCATCCACGGGCATGCCGCCTCGCTGCTGTTCCAACGCAACGACCCGCGCACGGACCAGATCCCGCTGCTCGGCCACACGCACCCGCTCTGTGCGTGCCGCCGATTCGCGCTCCACCATGCCGCCCAGCCTCGCCGCTCGCGTGGCCACCTCGGCCAGCCGCGCCACCTCGGTGCGGACGGCCGCGTGTTGCGCGGCATCGTACCCCGTCGCCACCGCCGTCAGCTGCGCCTCCGCTTGGGTGCGTCGGGCCGACAGATCGGCGCGCTGTCCGCTCAGCGAGGCCAACTCGCCGAGCGCTTCCTGAATGCGCGAGCGCTTCCTCTCGATCGCGACGATTTCCTGCTGCACGACCCGCTTCTGCTCATCCTGTTGGCCAACGCTGTCGGGCGTGCGCTTCAACTGTTCGGCACGCTGGCGATAGTAGTTCCCGTCCACGCGCACCGTTTCCACCTGCTCCGAGAGCAGGTCCAGCACCCCGCGATACGATGCGCCGAGCGGACGGCCGCAGGTGGGGCACGGGCTCTCTTCGCCCAAGCCTTCGAGCGTGTCGCGCTGTTGCGCCAATTCGGTGTATTGCTGCCGCAGCGCGCCCAGTCGTGTTTCGGCTTCCTGCTTATCCCGTGCCCACGCCGTGCGCTCGCCGTCGAGCGTCTGCTCAATGGCGTCCAGTGCCGCTCGCGCCGTCGCCAGCGTACCCTGCGTTTCCTCGTCGAGCGCGGGCGCGGATTCCAGTCGCGTGGCGCGTTCCGCGAGCCGCGCCTCGTCGGCGATCAACCCGCGCACACGCTCCAGCAGGCCCTGTCGCGAGACTTCCGCAGCCGCGAGACCTTCCATCGCGTGCAGCTCAAGTCGCAGCGCCGGCAGCGGTACGAGCGCGTCGAGCAGTGGCGCACGCTCGCGATGCGCCGAATCGATCGCCACCAACTCCTGCTCCAACCGTTCGATTTCGCGGTCGAGCGCCAGCGCATCGGCCTGCGCCAATCGCAAATCAGCCTGCAGCTGTTGCAGCCGATCCCGGTCGGCCTGAGCGGTCGCCCAGCGCGGCGTCAGCGCGGTCAACGTTGCGGCAGCGTTGTCACGCGCAGCCCCTGCCAGCTGCACCTGCCCCTGCGTTTCCGTTTTGCGCCGGCCTGCATCGTTGAAGGCACGCAGTACGGCGTCGCGCTCCGGCATGCCCTGCTTGAGGCCATTGACCTCAGCGACCAACGCGCGCCGTCGCTCGCGCACGAGCTCCTGCGCGTTGGTGATTCGGTCGTAGCCGAGTACGCGCGAGAGGAATCGCGCGCGATCCGCCGGACCGAGCGTAGCCATGACGTCGAGTTCTTTCTGTCCCGTGAAATACGTGTGAAAGAATTCCGCGCGGGTCATGCCGAGCCGGCGTTGCAGCAACTCGCTGACGCCGGTGATCGTGTTCGCGATCGGCGTATCGCCGCCGTCGAGGAAACACTCCGCGCTGGTGAGCCCTCGCACCACGCGATAGCGATGACCGGCCAGCTCGAACTCAAGCTCCACACGCACCGCCGCTCTCGCACCGGCGCGCGCAAATCGAATGGAGTCGCGCGTACCGCGTGCGGCCGCATTGCCGTAAAGCGCCCAGGCAATCGCTTCGAGAAGCGTGGACTTGCCGGACCCGTTCGGACCGATGATGCCCGTCAGGCCCCGATCGAACGTCAGTGTGGTATCGGCGTGTTGACGGAAGTTGAGCAGTCGCAGCGATGTGAGACGCATGCGGCTAGTTCCCTATTGCCGTCGACGTGGCAGGCGCCGCGACGGTCCCGACCGCGAGCTCCGACGCGCTGTCGTCGACGTGCAGTGGGCCTGCTCCGTCAGCGACCGGCATGACGGCCGTGGCCGCATCTTCCGCCTGTTGCAGATATCGCAAACCCAACGTGACGAGCGCTTCACGATCGATACCGGCTGGCAGCGCGCGTTCCTGCAACCGCTCGGCCACAAGTTCGGGCAACGTAGTACGGCGCCCCGGTGCCCCTTCGCCCGAGCTCTTGCGGCGCAGCGGTTCTGGGCGGCGGGTGTCGAGATGAAAGTGCATGGCGCGCTTTCGGTACTCGCGCAGCGCCGCGTGATCGAGCTCGCGCACGATGTGGCGCGGCACGTTGCGCACGACCGCGCGCACGACACGATCATCGATGCCATGCGCCACACTCTCCACGCGTGCGCGCAGCGCCGAGTCCACCTCCTCCGCCCCCATCCCCTCGGCGTCGATCGGTTCGAGATCGAGCAGTGGCCGCGATGGCGTGACGTGGTGAAAACGGTGCGCGCCGGTGCGCAGATCCTGTTCAATGAAGCCCTTGCCCGCAATGCCGCTTTCGCGCTCCTCGCGCAACTCGCCCCACGGATTGGAACTCGTGTAATCGAGCGAACCGCTGTAGTACGCGCGCGGCGCCACTTCACGATACACGTGATAGTGGCCGAGCGCGATGTAGCTCCACTCGTCGGCGTGCAGTTCTTCCGTGCGGATTTCGATTGCCGCCCGATCGGCGGGGGCCGCGTGCGCGGGCAGCAATCCGGCAATCTCGCCGTGCAGCAGCAAGACCTTGTGCGCGAATCCCTCTGGCGGGCGCAGCGTGGGGCGATCGATACCCGGCACATCGGGTACCGCGAGCACGGCCAGCGAACGGCTGGGGAAGGTGAACAATTCCGCTTTTGCATCGGCCACGTACACGCCGATTTCCCGGAACAGGCGCAAAATGCATCCCGTTTCCGTGGTACGCGGTGCATCGTGATTGCCGGCCACCATGATGATCGGTGCGTCGGGTAGCTGATCGCGCAATGCGGAGAAGGCACGGAAGGCGTGCAGGATCGCCGGATTGGACGGGCGCACCGTGTGAAACACATCGCCGCCAACCACGACAACATCGGGGGCGAGCGCCACGATCTGCCCGATGGCGCGTTGGATCGTTGCGGCCACGTCTGCTTCGCGCTGGTTGATCCCTCCGGAAGTCAGCCGCTGATACTGCCGGAACCCCAGATGCAGGTCGGAGAGATGGACGAGACGCATCTGTGAAGTCTAGCGTCCTGCCTGTATCGGGGACACGCTCACGCGCGTTATCGCACCCGCATGCGCTGCTGAATCCGGATGTCGAGCAGCACCGGTGCCGTGCCGGCCGGCGACACGTCGGATTGCACGTCCATGATCGTGTTGGCGTCCACGATCCACGCCCGATCACGATCGACCACGAGCGTGCCCTGGAGCGTACCCGCCGTCACGACGCGCGTACCGGCCGGCATGTCCCGCGAGGCGCCATCGCGCCGGAGTGTGCCGGTCAGCGAGATCCACGCGACGCGGCCACGGCGCGTGAGCGAGTCGAGCCGGAAGTGCGCCCGCACTACGCCGTCGGCCCGAAAGCCGCTCACCGGTAGCGACGGAATGGGAATATCCCGCTCCCACTCCGCGCCCGCCCGCACCGCGCCACCGGGCAGCATCCCAGGCATCTCCGCCAGCGACTCGCCAAGTGCGATGGCACCGGGCGGCGGATCGTCTACCCGCATCGCGCCGTCGGGTGTCACACGCACCCGGATCTGGCGACCATCGGGGGGGAGTGACATGCGCTGCGGGACCATCGACTCACCCGTGGTGCCCACCCACGTCGCGATCGAATCGGTCGTGGCCAACAGGGTCGTTGCCGACAGGTCGCTGGCCTCCACGAAGGAATGGGCGAAGAGCAGCATGCGTGTCATGCGCTTGGCGAGGGCGCGTCGCGGGCCGATCTCCGGTTCGCGTTTACTCGGCGCCGGCCGCGGGGCATCGAGCACCGACGGCTGCGGTCCGCTGTTCGAGGGGCCCGTGCGTCCGCTCACCTCGATCCGCTGCTCGATGGTGAGGAACAGTGTGTCTCCCACGCGCGGGCGCACCTGCAACAGGACCGCATCCGTATCGCGCCCGTCTCGCATTCCCTGCGCACCCAACGGCACGGTCACCGCCGCCAGACCGAGCAGGAGACACCACACCGCGCCACCGTGCCGTCGCGCCGGCCGTGTCCTCACCACTGCCCTCTAGCCACCGTACTCCTCTGGCGCGAACGACCGCAGCGAGCGCGGTCGTGGCGCAATGGACTCGGCATCGATCGCACCGGGGCGCGACCGTCGTTGCAGTTCTCGGGCGAAAGCACTCTTTACATCCTCCGGACGGCGCCGCACCACTGCGTTGCGCGCCGCCAGCACTTCGGTTTCCTCGTACAGCAGGATCGTCTGCTGCACCCATCCGAGTTCGATACCACCATCGAGGCGGCGAAGATCCCGCGTGACGGCATTGGCGAGCGACGGTTCGGGCGCCTGCGGGAATCGCTCTACCCCTTCGCGCCCCGACATGACCGCGGGACGCGGAAAGCGGACGAAAACCGGCTGGGCAAAGTGCGGGTGGCGCACCATGAGCTGCCCCTTTTCGAGCGTGGCCAGTCGCGCCTTCACCGCGGGACTCAGCACCTGATACCCCGGTGATGCCAGTTCGTCGCCGTCCATCCGACCAAAGAGTGACGTGCCCGCGTTGCCGACCACGCGACGATGCACCTGGGAGCGGAACTGCTGCGCACCGAACAGCACGAGCCCCAGATAGCGTCCGCGTTCGGCGATGTCGAGCAACATCTTGCGCACGTAGGTGTCCGGTCCGTCCCCTGGCGCGTACTTGTTCAGTTCATCCACAAACACGATGACGTGATCGACGCCCAGGTCGCGGCGCTCAAGATGCTCGCGCAGCTTGGAGACCGTACGCGCGAAGACGAGATCCTGCGCCGACTCTTCCACGTTGGCCACGTCCACCACGTACACCGTGCGATCGGTGAACCCGCCGAAGGGCAGATCAGAGACGGCACCGTCATCCGTCACCAGTCCGGCGCATCGCGTGGAAAGATTGGACAACCGGTTGCGCACCTTGCGGATGGTGGCCGCGTGATGTGTGCGCCAAGTGTCGCCGTTGGAGTCTTCGACTTTGCGCAACACTTCGCGAAACCACGCATCCAGATCGGCGAACGATTGCACACGATGCGTCGTCTTGAAGCCGCTCTCCTCGAAATCCTTGCCCACCACGCGTTCGCGGATGAAGTCGATGAGCGCATCGGCCTTCGCGTCCACGTCGTCCTTGTTCAGCAGGACTTCGGCGAACTGCAGGACTTCGTTCAGCCCCCACGTGAGCGGTGTAACGCTGTCGATCAGGTCCGGATGCGTGCGCAACGTATTGAGCGCGAGCCCGCGCGCGGTGTACGGCGCGAAGTATTGCACGTCCTGAAACGGAGCAGCGGGTACGTCGAGCAGTTCATACAACTCACGATCAGTATCCTGAATATTTCCCGGCTGATCGAGGAAGCAGAGGTCCGGTCCTTTCACGTTGAAGCACAGCGCGGCCACCGTGCCGCGATGCGCCGGGAAGTGCGCAAAGATCGACTGGAGAATCCACTCGATCGCACTCGTCTTTGTGGCCAACCCCGAGACACCGGAAATATTCAGGTGCGCCGCCTCCGGCCCCACGAGAAAATCCGCGTCCACGAAAATCGGTGCGCGCATACCACCGGCGCGGTACACCCCGATCGGAATGCCCGTGCGCGGTTCGTTGGTGATGTAGCTGTCCATGCGCAGCGCCACGGCCACGTCGGCATCGTCGGCCAGATACACGACGCCCAGCGGCACCGGCTGCAGCGGCTCCTCGGGCACATGGCGCAACACTTGCGCGGTGTACAATCGGATTTCCGTGCGGTCGGTCGCGGCGAACGCGCCGCCGCCCGGCTGGCCATCGTGCCCCATCACATCGTGCAACGGCGACTGCAGGTCGGAGTAGCTGAATCCTTCCATCACCACGCCGTACACGCGCGGAATGACCGCGCCCACCGGGACCGGCCCTTCCACTTGCACGATCGTGCCGATACCGACCGGCGCATCGATCGCGGTCCAGAAGTGGAACTCGTGCGGCGTGTTCGGTTTGCGCTCCGTGGCCACGACGCGGCCAAGCGGCGAGCGGGGGGCAGCGGGCGGCGGCGGGACGTCGAGCGGAGAACTGGTCACGATGACAGCACGGTGAATGGCCTTCAGGAACCGATGATGGATTTGAGATACTGCTCACAGGCATACACGCCGTAGGTCAACGTGGCCCACCGCGGATCGGGCAGCGACAGCGGCGCACCTTCCGCCAGAATCCACGACGAGATCAGGTCGGCGTGCGCACCGAACGCCTGTGTCGCCTCTGGTGCGGGCGGCGCCACCTCGACGCGCACCAGCCCGTGCAGCGGATCGCCGTTGGCCGACGCGCGCAACCGGAGATACCAGCTTGCCACGGCGCGCCGCGGGCGGTGGCCGACGAGAAATGCCGGCGATCGCTCCCCATCATGCAGCGCCAGCACGTCGCGCACGCTGCCCGCGTCGCCGTACAGGGTGTTGTGTGACTTGACCACGCCAAAGGCGGGCGCGTGCGCATCGACCGCAAGGTTGCCCGCGATCCCTCCGTCAATCCAGAGCCACGCCCGCTCGTTCGCGCACCACTGCGCCGCCAGTTGTCGTTCGGCCTGCTCGCGCTCCAGGGCCACGACGTCGAGCGCGCGTGCGCGTTGCGCCAGCGGGTGCGCCGATATGGCGTCGGCCGGCTGGCCCTCGGTCGTGTCCACCAGCGGCACACCATGGTCTGCCAACGACGCGGCCAGTGCCGTCCACACGACGTCGCCCAGCCCGCTGCGGGAAACAAAGATTGCGCGCTGGACTCGCGGCGCCTGCCACGTGGACAGCCGTCGCTCCACGCGCTGCCGGATGACGGCCGCCACCGTGCCAAATACGAGCGGCGTCCCATGCACATGCCCGATAACACGGCTGCGCTGAATGCCGTCCAGAAACGCAGCAATGACCGGTTCCGCTACCGGCCCGACCGTTCGCACACCTCCCGCCTCCAGCGGCTCGCATCGTGAGATGCTCGGCGGATCCGTCGGTCGCGTCAGTCGCTCGAGCGTGGTGTCCGTCCCAGCTGACCGGATGGCCGCATCCCCCACGATCGGGCGCAGTGCGCGCAGCACCGTGGCCAGCGAGGCACTGGAGGATTCATGACACGGAGACCCGACTCGTTCGTCTAGCACGGACGGGAGGGTAGCGCGTACACTCGCCGCGAACAACATGACGATAGACTTCTGCTCCGGGGATGCGTGCCATCGACGGCGCCCCTGATTTCGTTTCGCCCAGACCCAGAGTCCAGTCCCGATGCACCCGTTGCCGCACCGATCGCTCGCTCCCCGTGTCCTGTCCCTCGCCCTGCTGGTGCTCGTCGGCAGCAGCTGCCAGCAGGTGAAGGACAAGGTCAAGGATGTCCTGGGGGAAGGGAACGTCAACGCGGACCCGCGCTGGAGTCAGGACAGCACCGTGCTGGCCGCGCAACCGCGCGTACTCTTCCGCGCCTTCCCCACGAACAACGGCACCGAGATCGCGCCGATTGCGATGATCGGTCCGAATGGGTTCCGCCCCATTCAGATGGCCAATCGCGGGTGGCGTGCCTTCGACTTGCAGTACTTCGAGGTTGAGCAAGCGGTCTTTCCGCATCGCGACGGACGATCACTCTCCGCTACGCAAATCAAGCGCGGCATGTGGACCGGTGGCGGCGCGCCACTCGATTCCATTGCGGGCTGTCAGGTGATCGTGCCCAGCGCCGTGGCTCCGCTCCCCGAGGGCACACTCCTCGCCACCAGCAGCGTACTGGCACCGATCAAGCCGGCCGCCGCGCTGAGCGACGCTGAACTGCGGGAGGCGCTGCAGCGCACCGAGAAGCTGGTGGCACCGCTCAAGGGCATTCCGATGTCATTGTTGCCGCGGTACACGCGCACTGTGCATCAGGTGAACAACGGCTCCGGCGGTCGCCCCACGTTGATCGTGGTCTACAACGACCCGGTCGAGCGCCCCGACTCCTCACTCGACGAACGCCCGCGCCAGTTCATCGCGTTTCTGGACCACCAGCTGTACGGCTATCAGGCCACCTGGACCTACTCCACCATCGGTGATCCCAAGTCGCTCCCTCGTCTCCGCGTGCTCGACCATCTCGACGTCAACGACGACGGACTGCCCGAGGTGCTGCTGGGACTTCTGCTGATAAAGGAGCCGCTCTTCACCATCGTGATGAAGCGCGAGGGGCAGGCGTGGCTCGAAGCGGGCCGTCAGGCGCGCCGGCGCTGTCAGGGCTGACCGGCACACCGGGCATCGAGTGGGACACTACTCCACGCCGATGTCCCACGCCTGCTCGAGGTCGTGCTTGCCGTAAGCGCGGAATGCGGTCAGCGTCTGCGTGCGGATGATTCCCGGCACGTGCGCGAACTCCTGTGTGACGACGACCGCGATCCGCTCGAGGTCCGGCACCCGGACGATCACCACCAAATCCCACATCCCCGACACCGAGTAGACCTCGGCGACGCCGGGAATGCTGGCAAGCGCCGTGGCGCAGGCAGGAATGTGCTTCGGGTCTACTTCGACCAACACGATGGTCGTGATCATCAGTACTCCTCGCCGGAGCGATGGAAAGGGCGTGCGGTGGCGCGAAATCCAAGCCGAACTCCAAGCCGAACGCGAAGTCGAAACCAAAGGCACGAGCGGAGAAGGTGCCGGTGCAGCAAAGTCGACGGTCAGGCGATGTCTGTCAGGCGACGCCCGTCAGACACCGTGCGATCCGCGTGACGCCGTCCACCGCGATCGATTGGGTCGTTGCGTAACTCATCCGGATCCAGTCCGGCGTCAGGAACGCCGAGCCGGGAACGATCGCCACGCGTTCGCGCTCAAGCACACGCGCCGCGAAGGCGGCACCCGGATCAGCCGCTCCCTCAAAGCCTGCCACGTTCACGTACAGGTAGAACGCTCCGGCCGGGTGCACGTAACGCACGGTGGGGAAGGGCGCGAGCGCCGCGAGCACCGCATCCCGACGCCGCTTGAACTCGCCGACCATGTGTCCGATGGCCGCCTCCGCCTCCGTGCGCTGCGACAACGCCGCGAGGGCGGCATGCTGCGAGACCGACGCTGCATTCGACGTCGCGTGTGACTGAAACGCGGTCATCGCCTTGGTCACCGCCACCGGCGCGATCGACCAGCCGATGCGCCAGCCGGTCATGGCGTAGGCTTTAGCCACCCCGTTGATGATGATCAGATTGTCCCTCGACGGGGCGAGCGAGAGCGCCGACTGCGCCGGGGCATCGTAGGCGATGCGCAGATAGATCTCGTCGGCGATGACCCACCACTTCCGCTCGGCAGCCAGTTCAAGAATGGCCGTCAGCTCCTCCGCCGAATAGACCGCACCGGTGGGGTTGCTGGGCGAGCAGAGCATAAGGCCGCGCGTGCGATCGGTGGCGGCCGCCTCGAGCTGCGCGACGGTCACCTTGAGCGAGTTCGCCTCGTCGCCAAAGACTGGTACGGCAGTCGCCCGTGCGAGTCCGAGCATCTCGTAGTAGCTCGTCCACGCCGGCGTCGGCACCAGCACCTCGTCTCCCGGGCCAAAGCAGCACACACAGGCGTTGTACAGCGACTGTTTGGAGCCGTTCGATACCACCACTTCGGCCGGTGTAACGGGCATGCCGGCGTGCAGCGAACGGTTGGCGTCGGCAGCGATCGCCTCGCGCAGCGGCAGGATGCCTTCCGTCGCGGTATAGCGCGTGGCGCCGCTGTTCATGGCGGCGGTGGCCGCCTCACGGATGAACGCCGGGGTGTCGAAATCCGGTTCGCCGGCACCCAGATCGATGATCTCGTGTCCCGCCGCCTTGAGCGCCCGTGCCTTCGCCGCCACCGCGAGGGTCGCGGACTCTTTCATTCGGGCGATGTTCTCGGACGGCTGGAAGACAAGCGGCATGTCGGAATCGGGCGCGAGGTGGAGATCGGACCCCGCGTCGACTAGCTTTGCCACGCGGGTGTTGGGCACCCGCAAACTAAGCGCCGCCGAGAGGCGCGCGCCACGCGCCGCACTGGCGCGACAGAGAACCGGCCGTTGGGCGGCCGGGCTGTCAGACAACTGAACGGGAGCAGGACATGGGCGAACAGGATCAGACCTCGGTGGCCGGGGCAACGCGGAGTCAGCACGTGGTGCTGCAGGGACCCGCCGATTTGCGCATGATGGCGGCCGCAATGCGGCCCGGACTCGAGCGGAGCCGCGGCCAGCAGGCGGGCACCGCGCCAGCCTGTCTCGTTGTCACGCCCTCCGTCGAACAAGCCCTCGGTGCCGCCGAACAGGCCCGCCTGCTCCTTGCCAACGACGCCCTCCGCGTCGTCCCTGTCAGTGCCGTGGCCCGCGCACGACGCGTCATCGCCACCGGACCGCTCGCAGTGCTCGTGGGCACCGTCGCCGACCTGCTCGAACTGCGCCGTGCGTCCGCCTTCAGCGTTGACGCCCTGCGGACCGTAGTCGTCGTTGGTCTCGACGACATCCTTCGCGATGGCGGTCTTGAGACGCTGCGCGCCCTGCTCGGCGACGCCCCCGACGAGCTCCAGCGGGTCGTCACGCTCGAAGAAGAATCGCCGGAGGCCGAGGCCTTTCTCGAAGCGCATCTGCGCCGCGCGCGCCGTATGACGATCGCTGCGGCGACGGAGACGCCGCTGGCAATGACGCCGAGCTATGCGATCACGTCCGCCGCGGGTCGCGCCGACGCGCTGCGCGCCATTCTCGACGCAACCGATCCCCCGTCGCTGGTGGTCGTTGCCACGTCCGACGCCGGTATGCGCGACGCCTCGCAGGCGATCACGCGACTTGGCCTCGTGATCGATGGCCATTCGGTCCAGGTGGTGCGCCAGCCCACGTCACAGCACGTCTCGTTGGTCGTGCTCTGGGAAACGCCGGCCACCGCAGAGGCTCTCGCCGAAGCGATCGCCACGCGCCCGGTCGATGCGGTGGTGCTCCTGCTCCCCGACGAGCTCCCCGCCTTCCGCAACCTCACGAACGGCTTGGCCGAGGCGTGGAATCCGCCCGCCCGCAAGGAAAGCGCGGAAAGCCGCTCGCGCACGCTGCGCAATGCGCTGCGCGCGACGTTGGCGAGCGCCGGCGGCGCGTCGGCCAGTGAGATGGCGCTGCTGGCCCCGCTGCTCGATACGCACGACGCGCTGGAGATCGCCGCCGCGGCGCTCCGACTGTACGAAAGCGCCCGACGCGACGCCATCACGCTCAAGGCGAAGGCGGCCAACGCCACAGCCCGCGTCACGCCGTCAGCGTCACGCGGTGGGCTCACCGTGGTTTCCGGCAATGCTGGTGCCGGATACGGTGGCGCGTCGGGTGGGTCGGGTGGGTCGGGTGGGTCGGGTGGGTCGGCCGGCAGTTCCGGCAAGCAGCGCGTGTTCCTTGCCGTCGGCAAGCGCGATAGCGTACGCGTGGGCGACATCGTGGGCGCAGTGGCCAACGAAGTCGGCATTCCCGGCGATCGGATCGGCGCGGTGGAGCTGTTCGAGTCGCACAGCATCGTGGAGCTGTCCGCAGAAGACGCGACGAAGGCCGTCTCGGTGTTGGCCGACGCCTCGTTGCGTGGCCGCAGTCTGCGGGCGCGGATCGACGAACGTGGTGGCGAGCGTGCCCCGCGCAAGGAGCGCACCTTCGGCCCGCCGCGTGCCGACCGTGGCGATCGCAACGACCGCGGCGCGCGTGCTGACCGGCCCGTGCGCAGCTTCGATCGTTCGGATCGCGGGAGTGACCGCAGTAGCGATCGTGCCAGTGATCGCGGCAGTGATCGTGGCCCGCGCTCCGCGCCGCCGCGGTCGGGACCGCCGCGCGGTGGTGCCGGTGGCGGACGTGGCCCGGAGCGCGCCGACGAAGCGCGTCGCGCGTTCGGTGACCGCCCCGTGCGCGAGCGCGCGGAAGGCAAGGTCGAATGGTCCGAACGCGGCGCCCGCATGCAGAACGCGAAGCGTCCGACGCGCCCGGCGACACCCGAGCCGACCGACGAGGCGTAAGCAACATGAGCGGCGCCTTTCAAACGTCTGGTGGATGGATGGAGGTCATCGCGGGCTCGATGTTCAGCGGCAAGACGGAGGAGCTGCTTCGGCGAATCCGTCGCGCCACGATCGCGCGCAAGCGAGTGCAGGTGTTTAAGTCGCATCTCGACGATCGCTACGCCGGTGCGTGGGCCGTTTCCAGCCACGACCGGCGGGTGTTCGATGCGGTACCCGTAGACTCCGCCGCGCAGATTTCGCTGCGTCTCGATCCGATGGCGCAGGTCATCGCCATCGACGAGGCGCAGTTCCTCGACGCGGGGATCGTGGACGTTGCCTCCTCCCTCGCCGATCGCGGTCGGCGCGTGATTCTGGCGGGCATCGACACCGACTTTCGTGGCGAACCGTTCGGCGCCATGCCGCATCTCATGGCCGTTGCCGAGGTCGTGGACAAGCTGCACGCGATCTGCGTGATGTGCGGTTCCCCGGCCAGTCGCAATCAGCGGCTCATCGGCGGCCAGCCCGCTACGTACAGCTCGCCGACGATCATGGTCGGCGCCGCAGATTCGTACGAGGCGCGATGCCGCGCTTGCCACGTCGTGCCACGGCGCGACGCGGCGCAGCAGCAACTGCTGTAGTCGCGCAGGTCGTCATACCGCCTGACGAAAGGGCGGCGGCGCCTAGGGAGTGGACGGACGCGCGTTTTGGCGCAACGCGCGTTCGATTTCGAGTTCCAGTTCCTCGACAGTGAACGGCTTGGCGACAAACGGGATTGCGCGTGCCGCCAGCAGCTCGCGGATGCGCGAATCCAGCGCAAAGCCGCTCATCGCGACCACCGGCATCGCGAGCGTGCGGTGCCGCAATTCGTCGATCAACTCCATGCCGCTCATGCCGGGCATCGTCAGGTCAGTGAGCAGCACGTCAAACGCCTCGTGCTGCTCGTCGAGGAGTCGCAACGCCTCCGCTCCCGACTCGGCCGTGATCACGGCATGTCCCATTCGTTGCAGCATCTTGCGAACGAGATTGCGCATCAGCATATCGTCATCTACGAGCAAGAGCTGCCGCGGGACGATCGCCAGCGTCTGCTCCACCGGCGCCACGCTCGACCCACGGACCGGTGTCGCCTGGGGAAAGAACAATCGCAGCGTGGTTCCCTGCCCGGGTGCGGATTCGTACTCAATGAAACCGAGACTCTGTTCCACCATGCCATTGACCGATGCGAGGTCCATCCCGCGTCCGGTGCCAAAGGGTTGCGTGGAAAAGAATGGCTCAAAGAGGCGAGCTTTTACCTCGGCGCGCATGCCGACGCCCGAGTCCGTCACGCGGAGGACCGCGTAGGGGTGCTCGACCGATTCCTTCTCACCGTTGGCCTCGCGGACTCGCAGCGCCACCTCGGTCCCCAGCGCCAGTGTCCCGCCGTCTGGCATCGCTTCGAGCGCGTTCTCCACGAGCACGCGGAGCGCGTCATCGATGCGCGTGCGATCAAGCAACGCGACAGCGACCGTACTCGTCGATTCGTGCAGCACCGTCACGTTCGCCGGCACCTTCGCGCGCAGCGCGTCCAGATTCTCACGCACAAACTCGTTCAGGTCGAGCCGCGAGCGGTGCAGCAGCTGTCGACGGCCCACAGCCAGCAGCTGACGCGTGAGTGCTTCGGCGCGCTCCGTGGCGCGTTCGATAGCATGCACATCCTCCAACAAGGGCGAGCCCGCCGCAATGCTTTCGCCGATAAATCCGGCGGCGCCGCGAATGACAGTGAGCAGATTATTGAAGTCATGGGCGATGCCGCCGGCCAGTTGTCCGACCGCTTCCAGCGTTCTCGACTGGCGCATTCTGTCGTCGGCTAACCGCTCGTCGGTGATATCGGAAAACACGGCCACCGAGCCATAGGGCGACGCTTCGCCGGGGCGAATCAGTGGCGCTGCCGTGACGGAGAGCCAACGCTGCTCGCCCGCCTCAGAACGGAGCCCCATGACGGCGCGTGGCTGCTGCGCGCCAGTGCGCAGCGCGATGATCGCGGGATGCGTATCGGGGGGCCATCTGGTCCCGTCCTCTCGCGTCGCGCGCCAATGCTCGGACATCGGCTCGATGCCCAGCAACTGCGCACCGGACAGACCGAGAATGCGCACCGCACTCGGGTTGAAGGCGCGGATCGCACCCTGTGCGTCGTGCACGACCACCCCCTCGTGCATACTCCCCACCACCGCATCGAATCGCGTTTCGGACTCGCGAAGCCGCGCCTCGGCGCGCACGCGGTCGGAGATGTCCTGCACGATCATGTGCACGACCGTGCGATCGCCAATGCGCACCAGACTGGTAAAGAGATCGACCTCGCGATGCTCCTGGCCGGCAACGCGGTGTGCGCGCAACTGTCGACGGCCGGCGCCGCCCGCCAACGATGCGCCCGCCTCGCGCCACTCTGCCAAGGTCGACGAATCGAGGTCGATCGCGAGCATCGTCCGCATCGCCTCACGCGGCCAGCCGTAGAAAGCTTCGGCGGCGGGATTCACATCGAGGATGCAGGCGTTCTCTACGTCCGCGAGCACCTGAATCGCACCGTTCGACTCGAACAGCTGTCGATGACGCGCCTCGCTGGCTTCGAGGGCCATGCGCTCCATGTGCCGCGACGTGATGTCGCGCGACGAGATGGCCACCCCATCGCCGATCGGCACAAGTTGGCGCAGTACCCAGCGGCCCGGCAGCGAGGGAATCGGCGCATACTGGGTGACTTCGAGCGGCTGACGCGTGTCGAGTACGGTCTCGAGATGCTCCCACAACCCGGACTCGCGACTGTGGGGGAAGGCGTCGAGGAGCGACGTGCCGCGCAATTCTGCCACCCGTTCAGCCGCCATGTTGATCGCGCGCGCGTTCGCGTCCACAATGTTGAATTCGCGAATACTTCCGTCCGCATTTCGCATCGCGTCTACGATCACGAACGCGTCGAGTCCGGCGTCGAGCACCGCACGGAAGCGCGCTTCCGCCGCTTCCACCGCCGCCGTCGCGAGCACGTCGGACGTGACATCGCGCGCGAGGCCGAGCAAGTGGGTGATCTCGCCCGATGCCGCGCGCACCGGTGTGAGCCGTGTTTCGACCACGACGCGACCGGCGGTCATGTGCACATCTTCGCGATACGTCATCGGTTCGCCGTCGCGCAGGACCTGCTCGTAACGCAGGCGACCTGCGTCGGCCGCCGCGGACGGCAACATCTCGTCGAGCACGCGCCCGACCACCTGCTCCTCGCGCAGTCCGGTCAGCGCGAGGTAGGCCGGATTCACAGACTCGCACCGAAAAACACCCGGCGCCTCGACCCGCATCAGGAACACCAGCTCTGTCATGCTGTCCGTGAGCAGGCGAACCCGTCCTTCACGGGCGGCGAGTGATTGCGCGACCGCCACGCGCTCGCTCACGTCGCGCCCCTCGAGCAGCAGGACGGGCGAATCGCCGTCGACAACCTCGATCGGACTGATCGAAAGGTCGAACCAGGTCGTCGTACCGCCGGCTTGCGTCAGCGCAGAATCGCGTCGACTGCGTGCCTCGTAGTGCGCGTGCGCGACCGTCTCCATCAGCCAGTGCGCGACGTCGGGATGCCGCTGCAGCCCCGGCGTCTCCCAGTACGGCCGGCCTTCCATCTCGCTGTACGCACACTGCGCGCAGGCGATCGCGGCGCGATTGGCAGTGAGCACGCGCCCATCGGCACTGAGCGCAACCAAGAGGCTCGACGTGGCGTCGAACGCGGCATCGAGTAACGAGTAGCGGACGGAGGCGGGCGAATCAGTCACAAACGAAGCGGGGTGGAGAGAGCAGCGAAGGATCGGGTCGGAATGGCCGACCAGCCAAGCGAATCCAGAGGCCGCGTGTTGTATCGCGCTGTGACGCATTGCCAACGGGCGCGTCTTTTCCACGAACTGGTTTTTCTGCGGACTTCCCTTCTCCCAAACGTGACTGTCGCATGGGCGTGATCGCGACACTTCTGGCGCACGAACCCCGACTTGCCCGGCTCCGGTCTGCCGCGCGGGATCGCTATCGCTTCGTGCCATGTGATGACTGGACCTCACTCACCCGTGCCTGTGAGCGTGGCCCGATCAATCTGGTCGTCTTCGACTTGTATGTCGACGGACGTGCCGATTTCGAACGAGTGCGCCAGTTGCGCGTTCGCGTTCCACGTGCGGCGCTCGTCGCCTACGTGGATGTGACGCGGGAACGAGCCCGTGACATGTTCGACGCCGGTCGTTGCGGCATCGACGTGCTGGTGGTGGCGGAAGAGACAGACACGCCGGCCATGCTCGCCGCCCTGCTGGATCAGGCCGAGGCGCGCAGTGTCTCCAGTCTGCTCAAGCCGCACCTCGCGGGATTGCGCAGTGTGGTGCGCGACGCCGTGATGCTCTCAGTGACGCGGGCGCACGAGCGCCTCACGCCGGACAGTCTGGCGCGCCTTATCGCCGTGTCGCGCCGCCTGCTCTCCAAACGATTGGAAGGGGCGCAGCTGCCGCCGCCGCATCAGTTGCTCACGTGGGGTCGACTGATCGTCGCGGCCAGCATGCTCGAGGACGGTTCGCGCAGCGCCGACGGTGTGGCCAGCGCACTCGACTTCCCTTCGGGCAGCGCCTTTCGCAACACCTGCCAACGCTATCTCGGCTGCACCCCGCACCAGATCCGCATCAAGGGCGGCGCGGCGTGGGTCATCACGGAACTGTTGGTGAACCGGGAAAAGCGGCGCCAGATCGACTTGGGTGAAGACGAGATGCAGGAGAGCGTCGCCGCGTAGTTCAACCACCACGCACGGCGTGCTGCAGACCGGTATTGCGTCAGGATTGTGGAATACGGGACGGGGCGACAGAGCATATTTCTGTCGCCCCGCGTCGTTTCCCCTGAACACTCACCGCCGACGGCAGCGACGAACGCTACACAACGCAGCGCTGGGGAGTGTAGCGTTCCGATATTCCCTCTCCCCTGCCCTCATGCTCCATCTCGCTCTCACCGGCAACATTGCCAGCGGCAAGAGCGCCGTCGCGTTGCTGCTGGCTGCGCACGGAGCCACGATCATTGATGCCGACCGCTTGGCGCGTGACGCCGTGTCACCGGGAACGGACGGTCACGCCCGCGTCGTCGAACAGTTCGGCGCCGGCGTACTGGCCCCCGATGGCGCGATCGATCGGGCGGCACTACGCCGCATCGTCTTCTCTAATCCGTCGGCGCGCGACGCTCTGAACCAGATCGTACACCCGATTGTCGGTCGTCTGCGCGAGGCCAGGCTGGCGGAGGCGCGGACTCGCGGCGACCTGATCGTCGTTTCCGACATCCCGTTGCTCTTCGAGGTCGGCCTTGAGCACGCCTTCGACGGGGTGATTGTCGTCGATGCGCCGGCCGGCCTCCGGCTTGCCCGAATCATGCGCGATCGCGGGCTCAACGAAACCGACGCACGCGCCATGATCGACGCCCAGTGGCCGAGTGACCGGAAACGGGCCGGTGCCACCTGGGTCATCGACAACGACGGCTCACGCGACCAGCTTGCGGTATGCGTGGCCGAACTCTGGCGCGCCATCCTCACCATGACCGCTTCCGTACCTCCAACACCCTCGGAGTAACCCGTGTCGAATATCCCCGCCGACCTTCGCTACACGAAGGAGCACGAGTTCGTCAAGACGACCGCTGACGCCGGTGTCGTGGCGATCGGCATCACCGACTACGCGCAGGGCGAACTCGGCGACATCGTCTATGTCGAGCTGCCGAAAGTCGGCGCCACATTCGGAGACCACGACGTGTTTGGCACAGTCGAAGCCGTAAAGGCCGTCTCCGAGCTGTTCATGCCCGTGGCTGGCGAAGTCGTCGAGATCAACCCGCGTTTGGACGGGGAGCCGGCGTTGATCAACACCGATCCGTACGGCGACGGGTGGATGATCAAGGTGCGGATGGCCGCCGGCGCCGACGCGGGGCTCATGTCGGCCGAACAGTACAAGACGCAGTTGGGGGAGTAGCGCGCCACGGGCTTCTGCCGGTGGGTGAAGTGGCGGGTGTCGGGTCGGCGGTGGTCGGTGGTAGGTGGTGTTTTACAACCGAGACCGACCACCTACCACCGATCACCCGACACCCGCCACCTCACCGACCACCAACCGACAACCCTGCGTCAGTTCTGATACTCCTGAATCGGCGGACACGCGCACACCAGGTTCCGGTCGCCGAACGCACTCTCGATCCGCCCCACCGTCGGCCAGAACTTCCGCTCGCGGGTCCACGGCGTGGGGTACGCCGCCAACTCGCGTGAATACGGCCGATCCCACGCGTCGCTGACCACGTGCGCCGCCGTGTGCGGGGCGCGCTTGAGCACGTTGTTCTCGCGATCACTCTCGCCGCGTTCCACCGCCGCGATCTCCTCGCGAATTCCGATCATCGCCTCAACAAACCGGTCGATCTCGGCCTTCGACTCGCTCTCCGTCGGCTCCACCATCATGGTGCCAGCGACCGGGAACGACATGGTCGGAGCGTGGAAGCCGTAGTCCATCAGCCGCTTGGCGATGTCCTCCACTTCGATGCCCGCGCCCTTGAACAGCCGCGTGTCGATGATGCATTCGTGCGCCACCAGTCCGTTCTGGCCGCGATAAAGCACCGGATAGTGCGCCTCGAGCTTGCGGGCGATGTAGTTGGCACTCAGGATCGCAACTTTGGTCGCCGTAGCCAGCCCTTCGCCACCCATCAGGCGGATGTACACGTACGAAATCGGCAGGATACTCGCGCTCCCCCACGGTGCCGCCGAAATCGGACCGATGCTTTGCGGGCCGCCGATCGGCACCACCGGATGCGTGGGCAGAAACGGCACGAGCTGCGGCGCCACACCGATCGGACCCATACCCGGGCCACCACCGCCGTGCGGAATGCAGAACGTCTTGTGCAGGTTGAGATGGCACACGTCGGCGCCGAGGTCACCCGGGCGCGATACGCCGACCATGGCGTTCATGTTCGCGCCGTCCATGTACACCTGGCCGCCGTGCTCATGCACGATCGCCGTGATCTCCTTGATGCGCGCCTCGAACACGCCGTGCGTGCTTGGATAGGTCACCATCAGCGCACCCAGGTTCGCCGAATGCTGCACCGCCTTCGCGCGCAGATCGTCCACGTCGATGTTGCCGTCGGTGTCTGTCTGTACCACCACCACACTGAAGCCCGCCATGACCGCACTGGCCGGGTTGGTGCCGTGCGCCGACTGCGGAATAAGACACACGCTGCGGTGCGCGTCACCGCGCGACGCATGATACGCGCGAATGACCAGCAGTCCCGCATACTCGCCCTGCGAGCCGGCGTTGGGCTGCAGCGACACGCCGGCAAAGCCTGTCACTTCGGCCAGATCGTGCTCGAGCTGCCGGAACATCTCGAGATATCCTTCTGCCTGCGCCGTGGGCGCGAACGGATGCAACTGCCCGAAGCCGGCCCACGTGACGGGAATCATTTCCGACGTGGCGTTGAGCTTCATCGTGCACGAGCCCAGCGGGATCATGCCATGTACGAGTGAAAAGTCGCGCGCCTGCAGCGAGAACAGGTAGCGCAGCATTTCCGTCTCGCTGCGGTACTTGTGGAACACCGGATGCGTGAGAAACGGCGTGACACGACGGAATCGCTCGTCGTATCGCGCATCGACATCCGCGGCCACATCGTCGAAACGGAAGTCGGGCGCAGCGCCGTTGTTGAAGACGGCCCACAACGCGGCAATGTCGGCGGGCGTCGTCGTTTCGTCGAGCGCAATCGTGAGCGTGCCCGGTTCCAGCACGCGCAGATTCAGCTGCCGCGCATCGGCCGCCGCCAGAATGTCGCCCTGCCCGTGAATGCCGACCTCGACGCGGATCGTGTCGAAGTACTGTTCGTGCGTGATGGCAAAGCCAAGCTGCTCGAGACCGGTCGCCAGCGTCAGAGCCAAGGTGTGCACGCGTTCGGCAATCCTGGTCAGTCCGTCCGGACCGTGATACACCGCGTACATACCCGACATCACCGCCAGCAGCACCTGCGCCGTGCACACATTGCTCGTCGCCTTCTCGCGCCGGATGTGCTGCTCGCGAGTCTGCAGTGCCATGCGTAACGCCGGCTTCCCGTCCGCATCGCGCGACACGCCGATAATGCGCCCCGGCAGCAACCGCTTGAACTCGTCACGCGTGGCAAAGAAGGCAGCGTGCGGGCCACCAAAGCCCATCGGCACACCAAACCGCTGCGTGTTGCCCACGGCCACATCCGCACCCCACTCGCCCGGCGGTGTGAGCAACGTCAGGGCCAACAGATCGGTCGCGACGATGATCATCGCCCCCATCGCGTGGGACTGCTCGGCGAGACTCCGATAGTCCACCACCGCGCCGTCAGTGCCCGGGTACTGCAGCAGCAGGCCGAACACGCTGTCGTGCATGACGAACTCACGCGCATCGCCCACCACCACCGTGACACCGCGCGCTTCGGCACGGGCCGTCACCACGGCGATCGTCTGCGGATGGCAGTCAGACGCGATGAAGAACGTGTTGCGCGCGGCGCTGCCCTTGGAATGCAACGCGAGCGCCATCGCTTCCGCCGCCGCCGTCCCTTCATCCAGCAACGACGCGTTGGCAATCTCGAGTCCGGTCAACTCCATCACCATCGTCTGATAATTCAGCAGCGCTTCCAGACGGCCTTGCGCGATCTCAGCCTGGTACGGCGTATAGGCCGTGTACCACGCCGGATTTTCCATCACGTTGCGCAGAATGACCGGCGGTGTGTGCGTGCCGTAGTACCCCATGCCGATGAACGAGCGGTGGATCCGGTTCTTGGCCGCAAGCGCCGCTAACTCCGCCAAAACCTCGGGCTCGCTGCGCTCGGGCCCAGTGGCCAGGGTCGCGCGAAAACGGATCGCTTCCGGCACCACGGCATCGATGAACGAATCGAGCGTGTCGTAGCCGAGGGCCGCCAACATGTCGGCCTGCTCCGACGCGCTGGGACCGATGTGCCGCGGAATGAACGAATCGACCGCGAAAGGCGCGGACGTGACGGTGCGCGTTGCCATGACCATCCTCGAAGAGCGGGCTTGCGCCCGGTCAAATGCGTCGGGTGTGTAAAGTCGGATGCTGCCGGGAATGCTGAGCGATTTTCGGTGGGCGGGGGGCGCACGACGTGTCGTCTGCGCCACCGCCATGCGATAAACTTAACCGCCGTGGAAACCAACTTCCGACACGGCCGCGACGTGCCCGACGCGCATCAGGGAACAAACGCCGAGCGGACGTTCGGGGCAGTCATGCCGGCGCGGTGGCGCCGCCTGCGATCCGGCCCCTTGAATGGCCTGCGTAACATGGCCATCGATGCCGCGCTGCTCGATCGGGCCGCACAGACCGGCGAGGGCGTCTGGCGCTGCTACGCCTGGGAACGCCCCACGGTGTCGTTCGGGCGAAACGAAGCGATCGTCGGGCGGGTGACGACCGACTCGCTCGCCTCCGCCGGTCTTGACGCTGTCCGCCGTCCCACAGGCGGACGCGCCCTCCTGCACGCGCGCGAAGTCACCTACAGCGTCACGCTACCGCTGACCGCTGACATCCCGTGGCGTGTGCCCTATGCGCTCGTCAATGCGGTGCTGCTGGATGCGCTCCGCGCACTCGGTGTGCACGCGTCGCTGGTCACCGCGGCAGACGCCGTCGCCGTCGCCCCTGACGGGCCGGTCTGCTTTGAACGGCCGGCCGCGGGCGAGATCGCCGTACATGGCGCCAAACTGGTCGGCAGCGCTGTCTGGCGTGAGCGCGGAGCGTACCTGCAGCACGGCAGCATCCTCCTGCACGACGACCAAGCGCTGCTGCAGCGCGCCACCACCGTTCCATCGGCGCTGCCCCTTCCGCCGGCCGCCACGCTCGCCGCCTGCGCCGGCGCCATCGGTCGGCCCTGCCCCACGTGGACGGATGTCGCCGATGCGCTGGAGCGTGCGCTCGTGGACACATTGGATCGCGTTGGATACGCCTCCGACAAACTCACAGGTGAGGGACCGATAGCGTCGTGGGGACTCGATGGCGAAGTTCCGTTCGACACGACCGTCGCCGCACGGGAGGAGGGACTCGCACGTTCGGCGTGGCTCTGGCGCCGATGAGTGACGCTCCGCATCCTAGCTTCGACATTGCCACCGCATTCCGCTTTGTATTGAGACCAGTGCACTGGTCCGTTTACGACTCGTTCAACCGTTCGTGTCGACCTCTCGACCCCCTGCCATGATCCGCGCTGTCTCGTCTGCCCGATCACGCACGATCGCCACAGTGCTACTGCTTGCCGTCTGCGGCGCTGTCTCCTGCGGCGGCGAGCAAGGCGAGAACGTGACGCCCCTGAATAGCGGCGGCACGATGATCGTGGTGCAGCCCGAAGAGCCGACCACGCTCTTCCCGCCGCTGCTCACGTCGTCCGCCGGTCTCGGCATCGTAAACGGCATCTTCGACCGACTGGCCGAGATTGGCCCGGAGCTGAACGTGTCGGGGGACCGGGGCTTTACCCCGCGACTGGCAAGTGCGTGGCAGTGGGCGTCCGACTCGCTCTCCATCGCCTTCACACTCGACGACAAAGCCCGCTGGCACGACGGCGCGCCGGTGCGCGCGGATGACGTCCGCTTCACGTTCGGCGTCTATACCGCCGACGTCATCGGCTCCGACCTCAAGTCTGTCCTGGGCAACATCGACTCGGTCTCGGTGCGCGACTCGGTCACTGCGGTCTTCTGGTTCAAGCGCCGCATGCCGCACCAGTTTTTCGAAGCGACGTATCACATGTACATCCTGCCGTCGCATCTGCTCGCGTCGATCGGCATGGACAAGTTGACTGACGCGCCCTTCGCCACTGCACCCGTGGGCACCGGCCGCTTCCGATTTGCGAGTTGGGAGCGCGGTGTGCGTCTCGACGTCATCGCCGACACGGCCAACGCGCGCGGCCGCGCCAACCTCGATCGCGTGATCTGGAGTTTCGTGAAGGACTACGGCACCGCCACGGTCAAGCTGTTTGCCGGCGAAGCCGACTTCTACGAGGCGATCCGCCCGGAGAATATCCCCGAGGCCGCACGCTCGACAAATCTGCGCCTGCAGCCCGCTCCCACACTGCAATACGGGCTGCTCGTCTTCAATCTGGGCGCACGCGGCGATTCGACCGTACCCAACCCCATCTTCAGCGACGTGCGCGTACGCCGCGCCCTCGCCATGGCGCTCGACCGCGTGAAGATGGCGAGGAACGTGTTCGACACGCTGGGCGCCGTGAGCCTGGCCGCCGCCCCGCGGGCGCTCATTCCCGACACGGTGGCCTTGCGCCAGCTACCCTACGATCCGGTGGCGGCGCGAGCGCTGCTTGACTCGGCCGGCTGGGTGCTCGCGGCCGGCGACAGCGTGCGCACACGCGACGGTGTGCGGTTGACGTTTGAAGTACTCGCCCCCCAGTCCAGTCTTGCCCGTCAGCGCTACGCGACCTTGCTGCAGGAACAGCTGCGCGGCGTCGGCGTGGAGGTGCGCACGCGCATCATGGCCGGTCCGGCCATTGGCGCACAGGTCATGGCGCTCAACTTCGACGCGTTTGTCTGGGTGTGGGGCAGCACGCCGGGTCGACTCGGCATGGTGCAAACCTGGGGATCGCGCGGGAGCCAGAATATGGGCGCGTATCGCAGTCGCGCCTTCGACGCGCTGCTCGACAGCGCGCTCGTCGCCTTCGACGACGCCGAAAGCAAACGACTATGGACGGCGACGCTGCAACAGCTCATCGATGACCAGCCGGCCATCTTTCTCTACGAACCACAGACGCCCGTCGCCGTACACAAACGCATACGTACGGCGCCGCTGCGCCCTGATGCGTGGTACGCCAATCTCGCCGACTGGTCCATCGACCCCGCGCAACGCATCGACCGGGATCGGATCGGTCTCGGGGGCCCACGCTGATTCGCCTCGTTCGACGCGCACTCGCGCGCGCGTCGCAGGCCGTGTTGGTCATGTTCGTGGCCGCGAGCGCTGCCTTTGCGCTGTTGCATGCGGCACCCGGCGATCCGTACAGCGATCTCGATCGCTACCAGTTCATGAGCGCAGACGTGCGCGAGGCGCAGCGCGCGCGCCGCGGGTTGGACCTCCCGCTCAGGCAGCAGTATGCCCGCTGGATCGGCAGTCTCGTACGCGGGGATCTGGGCTGGTCCACGCTGGAGCAACGCGCGGTGCGCGACGTGATCCGTGATGCGCTCCCCCGCACGGTCGGCCTGATGACGCTGGCGCTGATCGGCAGTCTCGTCATCGGCATCGCCATTGGCGCATGGCAGGGAACGCGGACTGGGTCGGTGGGAGACCGGATGCTGTCGCTCCTCGCCATGCTCCTGTATTCCATTCCGGAGTTCGCCCTGGCCGCAACGCTCATGCTCCTCCTCACACCGTGGCTGCTGCCCGTGGGCGGCATCATGACGGAAGGATTCGAGCAGCTGGCTTGGCCTGCACGCGCATGGAACGTCGCGCAGCATCTCGTGCTGCCATGGCTCTCGCTTTCGCTCATCGGCGCGGCAGTCGTGGCGCGCTATCAGCGGAGCGCCACGCGCGATGTCTTCCGGCAACCGTTTATTCAGACGGCACGCGCCAAGGGACTTGGCGTCGGCGCGGTGCGCTGGCACGCGATGCGCGCGTCGCTGCTGCCGGTCATTGCCCTCACCGGCATGCTCTTCCCGTCACTGCTGACCGGTGCCGTGTTCGTGGAACAGATCTTCAACTGGCCCGGGATGGGGCTCCAACTGCTGCGCGGCCTTGATCAGCACGACTACGATCTCGTCACCTCATTGGTGCTCGGCATTGCCGCATTGACCATATTGGGCAGTCTCATTGCCGACCTGCTGCGCGACCTCGCCGATCCACGGGTTCGCAGCGCCGTGCGCGCTGACTGACCGGTGCCCATGATCGCCGACGCGTCGTCAGCGGCACAGGCGGTGCATGCACCGGCATCACGCCGCGGTGTGCCACGCAGCCTTGTGGCGCCGCTTGCGCTCGTCGGCGTGCTCGCGTTGCTCGCCGTGGCCGCGCCGTGGATCGCACCGCAAGATCCGCGCGTCCAGCTGGAAATTGTTGCCCTCAAGTATCACGCGCCGTCGTTGGCCTTTCCGTTCGGCACCGACGGCGCCTCCCGTGATGTGCTCACCCGCGTGCTCTACGGTGCACGCGTGTCGCTGAGCGTGGCCAGTATCGCGGTGCTCGTCTCGCTGTGTGTGGGCAGCTGCTACGGTGCCGTCGCGGCCGTGGCGGGGGGACGGATCGATCAACTGCTCATGCGGGCCCTCGACGTCGCCCTGTCGCTCCCCCGCATGCTCGTGCTGCTCGTGGTCGGCGCGCTGTGGGATCTCGACGTGCGCGGACTCGTCCTGCTGTTGGGGCTGACCGGCTGGTACGGCGTGGCGCGTCTGGTGCGCGGGGAAGTGCAGCAACAGCTCGCGCGCGACTATCTGCTCTCCGCGCGCGCCACCGGGGTGTCGTCCTGGCGCATGCTGACCCGTCACGTCCTGCCACATCTCCTGCCGGTACTCTCGGTCGCGGCGTCGATCGGCGTGGCGAGCACCATCAGCCTCGAAGCGGGGCTCAGTTTTCTTGGCTTCGGCGCACGCGAGCCGACCGCCAGCTGGGGGTCTATCATGCGCGACGGCTACTCCGTGCTCCGATCGGCCTGGTGGCTGACACTCTTCCCCGGACTCGCCACGCTGACGGCTGTCGTGGCGTGTAACTGGCTCGGCGACGCCTTGCGCGACGTCTTTGCGGCAGAGCAGGTTCCCGCGTGACTTCGCCACAGACTCGCTCGCCCCAAACCGCGCCGATCATCGGCGGCGGACCGCTGCTCAACGTGCATGCTCTCCAGGTCGCCTTTCCGGCGGCCGGCGGGGCGGTGGCGCGTGCAGTTGACGGGATCAGTTTCACCATCGCGCACGGCGAGACCGTCTGCCTCGTCGGCGAATCCGGCTGCGGCAAGTCGGTCACCGCCCTGTCCCTGCTGCGGCTGGTGCCTCCGCCCGGCCACATTGTCGCCGGCAGCAGCATTCACTTCGACGGCCAGGATCTCCTGACGCTCGGGGACGAGCAGCTGCGCTCGATCCGCGGCAATCGCATGGCGATGATCTTTCAGGAACCGATGACGGCACTGAATCCGGTGCTGACCGTCGGGGACCAGATCGCCGAAGTCGTGCGCGTGCACACGCCGGCCTCGCGCGCGCAGGCGTGGGAGCGCGCCGTCGCCATGCTCGGACAGGTGGGCATCGCCGATCCGGCCGTGCGCGCCAAGCAGTATCCGCACGAGCTCTCCGGCGGCATGCGCCAGCGCGTCATGATCGCCATGGCGTTGGTGCTCGACCCGCAGTTCGTCATTGCCGACGAACCAACGACCGCGCTCGACGTCACGATTCAGGCGCAGATCCTCGAGCTGCTCCGCGATATGCGGGCGCGCACGGGCATGGCCCTGCTGCTCATCACGCATGACCTGGGCGTCGTCGCGGAAATGGCCTCGCGCGTCGTGGTCATGTACGCCGGGCTCGTGGTCGAGGAGGCGCCGGTCGCCGCGCTCTTTGCCAACCCGTCGCATCCGTATACCGAAGGCCTTCTCGCCGCGATTCCGCGACTGGGCGAG